>DASSOZ010000028.1:0-43473 GCA_035700105.1 Acidimicrobiales bacterium | reverse complement strand
TGGAGCTGCGGCTGGCCGGCGCCAAGCCCGGCGTGAGCGGGGGAGTGGTGCGGTTCGGCCCGCCCGACCAGATCCGCGAGAAGCTGCTCGCGGTCTTCACCGTGCTCGATCACGTCGACCTGCGCGACCTCGCGGTGCTCGACGTGCGCGTGCCGAGCGCGCCGGTGAGCACGCGCGGCTGAGGAGCGGCGAGCCTTGACGCCGTTGCGGGCCACCTCTTACTCTCTCAACCAACACGAGAGGTTGACATAACTCTCAACCTCAAGTCAAGGTTCAGAGTTTCGTCGACGCTCGAACTTCCCCGCGCTTCCCGGAGGCTTCCACCCCCATGATCGGTACGCCCCAGAACTACCTGGCCGTCATCAAGGTCGTCGGCATCGGCGGCGGCGGCTGCAACGCCGTCAACCGCATGATCGACGCCGGCCTGAAGGGCGTCGAGTTCATCGCCATCAACACCGACGCGCAGGCGCTGCTGATGAGCGACGCCGACGTGAAGCTCGACATCGGTCGCGACCTGACGCGCGGCCTCGGCGCCGGCTCCGATCCCGACGTCGGCCGCCAGGCCGCCGAGGACCACCGCGACGAGATCGAAGAGGTCCTCAAGGGCGCCGACATGGTGTTCATCACCGCGGGCAAGGGCGGCGGCACCGGCACTGGCGGCGCGCCCGTCGTCGCCGAGATCGCGAAGTCGCTCGGCGCGCTCACCATCGGCGTCGTCACCCGCCCGTTCTCCTTCGAGGGACGCCGCCGCTCGGTCCAGGCCGAGTCCGGCATCCAGCGCCTCAAGGAGAAGGTCGACACCATCATCATCATCCCCAACGACCGGCTGCTGTCGGTGAGCAACGACAAGACGTCGGTGCTCAACGCGTTCAAGATGGCGGACGAGGTGCTGCTGCAGGGCGTGCAGGGCATCACCGACCTCATCACGACGCCGGGCCTCATCAACACCGACTTCGCCGACGTGAAGATGGTGATGACCAACGCCGGCTCGGCGCTCATGGGCATCGGCTACGCGTCCGGCGAGGGCCGCGCCGTCAACGCCGCCCGCGGCGCCATCAGCAGCCCGCTGCTCGAGTCGTCGATCGAGGGCGCCCGCGGCATCCTCCTCAACATCTCCGGTGGCAGCGACCTCGGCCTCTTCGAGGTGAACGAGGCGGCCGAGATCATCCACGGCGTCGCCCATCCCGACGCCAACATCATCTTCGGCGCCGTCATCGACGACGCCATGGGCGACGAGGTGCGGGTCACCGTCATCGCCGCCGGGTTCGAGCGCTTCGACGAGGGCAAGCCCCGCCGCGGCGACGGCGGCCTCGGCCTGTCCGCCGACGACGACGTCTTCGCCCCGCGCGGCGACGACCTCGACGCCGGCGACGACGAGTTCGACGTCCCCTCGTTCCTCAAGTAGCAGGTCCGGCGGACCTCCAGTGCTGTCGCGCCGCATCGGGCGCGCCGAGCTCCGCTTCACCGACACCGCCGACGGCGACCTCCGTACCGACGCGTCCGCGCGCGCCCGCATCCACGCCGCGCCGTGGTCGCTGCTGCACCAGGTGCACGGCGGGCGGGTCGTCGTCGTCGACGAGGCCGGCGCGTACGCGGGGGCGGACGCCGACGCCGCGGTGACCCGGGTCGACGACGCGCCGCTGGTCGTCATGACCGCAGACTGCGCACCGGTCGCGCTCGTCGCCGGTCACGGCGACGACACCGTCGTTGCCGTCGCGCACGCAGGGTGGCGCGGGCTCGTCGCCGGCGTGATCCGCAATACCGTCGACGCCATGCGCGACGCGCTCGGCGACGACCGTGCGCAGGTGACGGCCGTCGTCGGGCCGTGCATCCACGCCGAGTGCTACGAGTTCGGCGACGACGACCTCGACACCGTCGCGCGGGTGCTCGGCGACGACGCGGTCCGCGCGACGACGCGCGACGGGCGACGCGCGCTCGACGTCCCCGCCGCGGTCCTCGCCGCGCTGCGCCGCGCCCGCGTCGACGACGCGCACGTCGACATCGTCGACATCTGCACGTCGTGCAGCGCGGCAACGCACTGGTCGCATCGCGCCCGCGGTGACGTCGAGCGGCAGGGGGTGGTGGTGTGGCGGTCGGCGTCGACCTCGTAGCGAACCTCGCGAGGGTGCACGACCGCATCGCGGCGGCGGGCGCCGACCCGTCGGCGCTGACCCTCGTCGCGGTCACGAAGGGCTTCGGCATCGAGGTCGTGCGCCTCGCCGCGGCCGCGCAGCTGTTCGACCTCGGCGAGAACTACGTCGACGAGATGCACGCGAAGATGGCGGCGTCACGCGCGCTGCGACTGCCCCTGAAGTGGCACTTCCTCGGTCACGTGCAGCGCAACAAGGTGCGCAAGGTCGCCAACGGCGTCGCCGTGTGGCAGGGCGTCGACCGCCTCGCCGCCGGTGAGGAGATCGCCAAGCGGGCGCCCGGCGCCACGGTCCTCGTGCAGGTGAACCTCACCGGTGCCGACAACCGCAACGGCTGTACGTTCGAGGACGCGCCGCAGCTCGTCGCTGGCCTCCGCGACGGTGCCGGCCTCGACGTGCGGGGCGTGATGGGCGTCGGCCCCGGTGGCGATCCCGAGGACGCACGACCGCTGTTCCGCCGACTGCGCGCGCTCGCCGACGAGCTCGAGCTCGAGCACACGTCGATGGGCATGAGCGACGACCTCGAGGTCGCCGTGCAGGAGGGTTCGACGATGCTGCGGCTCGGCACCGCGCTGTTCGGTCCGCGTCCCCAGAGCCGCAACCGGTAGCAGGTAGGCTGCGCGCCATGCCGTCAGTGTGGAAACGGGCCGCGGTGTACCTCGGGCTCGTCGACGACGACGAGTACGACGAGTACGACCCGTACGACGAGCCGGTCGCGGCGCAGGGCGGCTACGGGGGTGTCCGGCGGGGAGCCGGCGCGATGGCGACGCAGCCCGAGCCCGAGCCCTCCGGGGCGATCCGCACGCTGCCGCGCGACCCGGACGGCGGCGTCGGCCTGCAGCCACGACCCGCGGTCGTGCGCCCCATCACGCCCGTGCAGAACGCGAAGGTGTTCGTCGTCGCGCCGACGGGCTTCCCCGACGCGAAGGAGATCGGCGACAAGCTCAAGGCGTCCCAGCCGGTCATCGTCAACCTGCAGGGCGTCGAGCCCGACCTCTGCCGGCGCATCATCGACTTCGCCAGTGGGCTGGCGTACGGCCTCGGCGGGACGATGGAGAAGGTCGCGCAGCAGGTGTTCCTGCTCACGCCCACCAACGTGTCGGTCTCCGACGAGGAGAAGCGGCGGCTGCAAGAGCGCGGGCTCTACCGCTCGTAGATCGCCACTCCACCTCTCGCAATGCTCGCCGCGTGCACGGGCTCGGCCCGCCTCGTCCAACAACTGCTGAACCTGTACCTGATCGCGGTGTTCGGCCGCGTCATCCTCAGCTGGTTCCCCGTGTCGCCCGGCGGCGCGATGGCCGGCATCTACAGCTTCCTGTACACCATCACCGAGCCGGTGCTCGGCCCGGTGCGGCGCATCATGCCGCCGCTCGGCGGGCTCGACCTGTCGCCGATCGTGGTGCTCTTCGCGATAGAGATCCTCTCCGGCGCGATCTGTTAGTCGCCGCGCGACCGTCCGGACCGTCGCGCCGGAGGGTCCGCCAGCCGGCGGGGGAGCGGTCGGTAGCATCGACGTCATGGGTGACGAGCTCTCCCCGGTGTACCTGCGCGAGGGCGTCGAGTTCTCGGTGAAGCTGCGGGGCTACGACCTCGAGCAGGTCGACGACTTCCTCGACCGGCTCGCCGACGGCATCGAGTCGCTCCAGCAACAGCTGCGCCAGACGACCGAGCGCGCGGTGCGCGCCGAGCAGCTCGCCGCCGACAACGCCGAGACGGAACAGGCGCTGCGGCGCACGCTCGTCGTCGCCCAACGCACCGCCGACGAGGTCATCGCCGAGGCGGAGGCCGACGGCGAGCGCCGGCGCGAAGAGGCCGAGGCGACGGCGCGCTCGATCATCGTCGCCGCCGAGGCCGAGGCCGCCCGGCTGGCGTCCGAGGCGCAGCGCACGCTTCGCGACGACATCGCCGCGCTCGAGCGCGCCCGGGACGCGCTGCAGGCCGACGTCGACGCGCTCGACCGGCACGTCACCGAGGAGCGCGAGCGCCTGCGTCGACTCGCCGACGGCGACCTCGTCGTCACGCCGGCGCCGGCACCGACCGACCTCGACGTGCCGCCCGAACCCGTGGTCCCCGTCCCCCCGGACGTGGTCGACGTCTCCGCGGCCGAGGCCGAGGCGGTACCCGAGGCGATCGAGGACGTCGTCGCGGAGAGCGACCCGGCGGACAGCGACGTCGCGCTCGACCTCGACATCGACGTCCCCGACGACGCGTCGTCGCTCGACGAGACCGAGCCGCACGACGATCCGTTCCTCGCCGAGCTGCGCAAGGCGAGCGACGACGAGGCCCCACTCGGCCCCCGTGACGACGCCGAGCTGTTTGCAGGGTTCGGTCCGATCGACGGCGAACACGACCTCGGGCTGGATCGGTCCCGGTGGGGCCGTCGCCGGCGCCGATAGTTCCCGATCCGTGGTCGAACCGAGGCGGGACGCACGTGCTCGGCCGGTCGCGCTCTACATTCTTCCGCCGTTGAACGATTTGGGATGGTGATCCGGTGGTCCTGCTGAGCTTCCTCCTCGTGCTCGCCGCGGCCGTCACGTTGGTGATCGGCCTCGTCGGCACCGGTCTCGGGCTCATCTACGTGTCGATCGCGTGCAGCCTCGCCGCCGGCCTCGTGCTCGCCGTCGCCGTCGTACGCAGCCGCCCGTCGACCGACCTGGCCGCGGCGGGCCCCGCGCCACTCCCGTCGAGCAACGAGCCGCACCCGTTCTCGTCCACACCTGCTCCGGTGGCGCCGTCCCGCCCCGCACCCTCCCCGGCAGCCACCGCGCCTCGCGGTGACTCCCTCGACGTCGGCGAGCGCATCCGCGTGTTCGCCGACCCCGATCCCGAGCCGGTCGCCGAGCGCGACATCGAGCCCGCCGGTGAGGACCTGTTCGCCCCGCTCGACGAGACCGACGCGGTCACGATCATCGAGCCCGAGGCCGAGCCGGCGATGGCCGAGCCCGAAGCCGAGCCGGCGACGCCTGAGCCCGAGCCGGCGATGGCGACGGCGTCGAGCTGGGACGTCAGCGACGACGACTGGGAGGACGACGGCGGTGCCGTCTTCCCGATCGCCGACTACGACGCGTTGCGCGTCACCCAGATCCTCCCGCTGCTCGGCGAGCTCGACCCGGCCGAGCTCGAGGTCGTCCGCGAGCGCGAGCTCGCCGTGAAGGGCGGCCGCTCGTCGGTGCTCAGCCGCATCGACTTCCTGCTCGGCCGGCCGGTCCAGCCGGCGCCGGCGGCGAAGAAGAAGGCGGCGGCGAAGAAGGCGCCGGCGAAGACCGCGAAGACCGCGAAGACCGCCAAGAAGGCGGCGGCCGCACCGGCCAAGAAGGCCCCCGCGGCACCCGCCCCGGCGAAGAAGGCCGCGGCGCCGGTGAAGAAGGCGGCCGCGAAGAAGGCCGCCGCCACCGACACCCCGCCGGCGACCAAGAAGGCCGCGACGCCGGCGAAGAAGGCCGCGAAGAAGGCGACCAAGAAGCAGCCGTAGCGGCCCCCGACCGCTTCTGGTACCTGATTCTCGGTCCTGACCTGCGCATTCCCGGCGCGTTCAGGTGCCAGAACGGGTTGGGGACGGGCGCTCAGCTCCGGTCGAGCGTGACCTCGGCCCAGTCGGGCTCGAGGTCGAGGCGGGTGGACCCCGCCTGACGGCGCACCTCGGTCGCCAGCACCTCACCGGCGACGTCGCCGCCGTGGGCGTCGAGCGCCGCCTCGACCCGCTCGCTCCCGGCGATCGTCAGCACGACCCGGTCGGCGATGTCGAACCCCTGCTCCTTGCGCAGGTCGTTGACCGCCCGTACGAGCTCGCGGGCGACGCCCTCGACGCGCAGCGCCTCGTCGATCTCGAGGTCGAGCGCCACCGCCCACGCGCCTTCCTGTGCGAGCGCGAAGTCGTCGTGCTGCGTCGCCCGAACCTCGACGTCGTCGGCCGACAGCCGCTCGCCGGCGACCTCGCACCACCCCTGCGCGTCGAGCTGGCGCTTGAGCGCGGACCCGTCGGCGCTCGCCAGTGCCTGCTTGACCTGGTTCACCTTCGGCCCGAGCCGCGGCCCGAGCGTGCGGAAGTTCGGCACCACCGTCCACGAGATGAGGTCGGTGAGCGACTCCACGTCCTCGAGCGACTTGACGTTCAGCTCGTCGCTCACCTCGCGGGCCACGTCGGCGGACAGCGACACGCCGGGGTGCAGCAGCAGCGCGCGACGCAGCGGTTGGCGCACCTTCACCTTCGCGTCGGTGCGCGCCGCGCGACCCAGCGCGACCAGCTGGCGCGCCGCGTCCATCTCCGTTCGCAGCCCGCCGTCGGCGGCGCCGATCGGGACCGGCCAGTCGGACAGGTGCACCGACTCCTCGCCCGTCAGCGCGACGTACAGCTCGTCGGCGAGGAACGGGCAGAACGGTGCCAGCAGCTGCGACACCACGACGAGGCAGCGGTGCAGCGTCGCGTGCGCCGACGGATCCGACGCCTTCCAGAACCGCGCCCGTGACCGGCGCACGTACCAGTTCGACAGGTCGTCGACGAACGTCGCCAGCCGCGTGGCGGCGGCGAACGCGTCGAATGAATCGAGCGCGTCGGTGACCGACGCGACCGCCGCGTCGAGCTCGTCGAGCACCCACCGGTCCATGACGTGCGTCGCCGCCGGCGCGACGCCGCCCTCACCGGCCGAGGGCGACCAGCCGTCGAGGTCGGCGTACGTCGCGAAGAACGACCACACGTTCCACAGCGTCAGCAGCGTCTTGCGCGTCGACTCGCGGATGCCCTCGCCGAACACGCGCCGGTTCGTCCACGGCGAGCCGGACGAGAAGAAGTACCAGCGCAGCGCGTCCGACCCGAACTCACCGAAGACGTCCCAGGGGTCGACGATGTTGCCGCGCGACTTCGACATCTTCTGGCCCTGCTCGTCGACGATGTGGGCCAGGCACACGACGTTGCGGTACGGCGTCTGCCCGAACGCGAGCGTGTTCACGGCCAGGAGCGAGTAGAACCACCCGCGCGTCTGGTCGATCGCCTCGCAGATGAAGTCCGCCGGGAACGCGGAAGGAAGCGTGCCGGAAGGCCCGAGGAAGTGGTGCTGCGCCGACGGCATCGAACCGGAGTCGAACCAGGCGTCGAGCACGGGTAGCAGCCGTCGCGCCATCGCGCCGCACCCGTCGGTCGGGCACGTGATCGTGACGTCGTCGACGTACGGCCGGTGCAGGTCGAGGTCGGACAGGTCGGCGTCGGCGAGCGACGACAGCTCGGCGACCGAACCGACGCACGTGTCGTGCCCGGCCTCGCACCGCCACACCGGCAGGGGAGTGCCCCAGTAGCGATCGCGTGACAGCGCCCAGTCGACGTTGTTCTCCAGCCAGTCGCCGAACCGACCGCGCTTGATGTGTTCGGGGTGCCAGCCGATCGTCTCGTTCTGCGCGAGGAGCTGCTCGCGCCGGTCGGACGTGCGGGCGAACCACGACGTCTTCGCCCAGTAGATGAGCGGCGTGCCGCACCGCCAGCAGTGCGGGTACGAGTGGGTGTACGCCTCCTCGCGCACGAGCAGCCCGCGCGACGCGAGGTCGTCGATGATCGACCGGTCGGCGTCCTTCACGAACTGACCGGCCCACGGGGTCACCTGCTCGTCGAAGGTCCCGTCGGCGCCGACGGGGTTGAGCACCGGCAGACCCTCGGCCTTGCCGACCTCCATGTCCTCGGCACCGAACGCCGGCGCGAGGTGGACCAGGCCGGAGCCGTCGTCGGTCGACACGTAGTCGGCGTTGACGACGCGGCTGCCGGCGCCGGCGTCGAGGTCGAGGAAGTCGAACGGGCGGACGTAGTGCCACCCGACGAGGTCGGGGCCGGTGAACCGCTCGAGGACCTCGACGGCGTCCCCGAACAGCGCCTCGACGCGCGCGGCGGCCATGACGAGATCGCGCCCACCACCGATCGACGCCGGCGAGGCGATGCGTACGTAGTCGATCGAGGGCCCCGCGGCGACGCCGGTGTTCGAGATGAGCGTCCAGGGCGTCGTCGTCCAGACGAGCAGGTCGGCGTCGCGGTCCACGAGCGGGAAGCGCACGTACACCGACGGGTCCGTGACGTCCCGGTAGCCCTGCGCGACCTCGTGTGACGACAGCGCGGTGCCGCACCGCGCGCAGTACGGCGAGACGCGGTGCCCCTCGTACAGCAGGCCGGCGTCCCACATCTGCTTGACGAGCCACCACACCGACTCGATGTAGTCGTTGGTCAGGGTCCAGTACGCGTCATCGGTGTCGATCCAGACGCCGGACCGCTCGGTCAGCGACTCCCAGTCGGTGACGTACCGCTGCACCGACTCCCGGCACATGCGGTTGAACGCCTCGATCCCGTACTCCTCGATCTCCTGCTTGCGTGTGATGCCGAGCGCCTTCTCGACCTCGATCTCGACGGGCAGGCCGTGACAGTCCCACCCACCCTTGCGCGGCACCGCCCGTCCCTGCATCGTGCGGAAGCGGGGGAAGAGGTCCTTGAACACGCGCGCCCACACGTGGTGCAGGCCGGGTCTGCCGTTCGCGGTGGGCGGTCCCTCGTAGAAGATCCACGGCTCGCCGCCGGCCCGCAGGTCGCGGACCTTGCCCGGAAGGTCCTCCTTGCGCCAACGCTCGAGGACCTCCTCCTCGAGCGCGACGAGGTCGACGCGCGCGTCGACAGGACCGAAGGACATAGGTCCTAGAGTATGCAACCCATGGTCGACGACCTCTTCGACGTTGCGGGCGGCGACGACGCCGATTCCGTCGTGCTGCGGGTGCACGTGCAGCCCGGCGCGGGCCGCAGCGCGGTGGTCGGTCGACACGGCGACGCGCTCAAGCTGCGCGTCGCCGCGCCGCCCGAGGGCGGCCGCGCGAACGAGGCCGTGAAGGCGCTCCTCGCCGAGACGTTCGGCGTGAAGGCGGCCGACGTCGAATTGACGAGCGGCGCGTCGAGCCGCATGAAGCGCTTCCGCCTCGAGCACGTCGACGTCGACGACTTCCGCTCGCGCCTCGACCTCGCGGTCGCCGGCGAGTCGCGACCGGGCGGTGGTGGCGGACGCAACCGTTGAGTTTCGCGACGTAAGCGAGTACCATCCGGCGCCTTTCGGCCAGGGGAGGCCCCGAGCGATGCCCACGAAGAAGACCGCGGCCAAGAAGACGACGGCCAAGAAGCCGTCGACGCCGGCGAAGAAGCCGGCGGTCGCCAAGAAGGCCGCGCCCGCCAAGGCCGCCAAGACCCCGGCCAAGGCGACGAAGTCGACCGCGAAGACGTCCAGGTCGACGGCGAAGGCACCGGCGAAGAAGACCCCGGCGAAGGCCCCGGCCAAGACGGCGACGAAGCCGGCTTCGGCCAAGACACCCGCCAAGAGCGCGACGGCGAAGAAGCCGCCCGCGCCGGCGGCCGTGAAGAAGGCGGCGGCCACCGCCAAGCCGGCACCGCCGGCGAAGAAGGCCCCGGCCTCCCCGCCGGCACCGGCCACGGCGAAGAAGACGCCGGTCGCGTCGACGCCGCCGCCGAAGCCGGCCCCGACGCCTCCGGCGAAGAAGGGCGGCAAGCTCGTCGACAAGTGGCTGCTCGGGCAGCAGGAGCTGCTGCTCGCCGAGCGGGCCCGGCTGCTCGAGCAGGCCGACGCGCTGAAGGCCGAGGCCGACCAACTGGCCGAGGAGATGGAGCCCGGCGACATCCAGTTCGACGAGGAGTCGGGCGAGGGCGGCACGATGAACATCGAGCGCGAGCGTGACCTCGCGCTGTCCGCCCAGAACCGCGCCGAGGCCGAGGAGATCGACGAGGCGCTCGCCAAGATCGAGATCGGCACGTACGGCATCTGCGAGCGGTGCGGCAAGCCCATCGCCAAGGAGCGACTGAAGTGGGTGCCCCAGGCCCGCCTCTGCGTCCCGTGCAAGAGCGGCGGTCTGCTACGGCGCTGACGGACCCCGACGCGGAGGCGACGGCCGCGCGCCCGCGCCACGTCGTCCCCGTCCTCGTCGCCATCGCCGCGGTCGTCGTCCTCGCCGACCAGCTCACGAAGACGTGGGCGGTCAGGGCGCTCGACGACCGCGACGTCCATCTGTTCTGGACGGCGCGCCTGCACCTCGTGTTCAACAAGGGCGGCGCGTTCAGCCTCGGCACGGGGTCGACGTGGTTCTTCGTCATCGCCGCGGTGTTCGTGGTCACGTTCGTGCTGCTGTTCGGTCGCCGCCTCCTCGGGTCGCGCCTCGCTCTCGCCGCCATGGGTCTCGTCCTCGGCGGGGCGATGGGCAACCTCTCGGATCGGCTGTTCCGTGACACCGGCGGGGCCGTCGTCGACTTCGTCGACTTCCGGTGGTGGCCCGTGTTCAACGTCGCCGACTCGGCGGTCGTGATCGGCGGGATCCTCCTCGTGCTCGCCGGCGCGTTCGAGTCGGAGTAGGTCGGTGCGCGAAGCCGTCCCGGCCGCGCTCGACGGGCAGCGCCTCGACCGCGTCGTCGCCATGGTGACGGGACTGGCTCGGGCCGCCGTCGCCGACCTCGTCGCGTCGGGCGCCGTGCGCGTCGACGGCACGGTCGTGACGAAGCCGGGGCGCAAGGTCGCCGAGGGCGAGGTGGTCGAGGCCGACGTCGCCGACTCCGACGCGCAGGCCGCGTGCGCGCCCGACCCGTCGGTCGACGTGCCCGTCGTCCACGTCGACGGTGACGTGATCGTCGTGGACAAGCCCGCCGGGCTCGTCGTCCACCCCGGCGCCGGGAACCGGGCCGGCACGGTCGTCCAGGGACTGCTCGCCCGCTTTCCCGAGCTCGCCGGCGTCGGCGACCCGGCGCGTCCGGGTGTCGTGCACCGCCTCGATCGCGGCACGTCGGGTCTTCTCGTCGTGGCGCGATCGCCGCGGGCGTACACGTCGCTCGTGACGCAGCTCGCCGAGCGGCGGGCGTCACGTAGGTACACCGCGCTCGTGTGGGGTCACCTCGACGCCGGTGCCGGCCTGATCGACGCGCCCATCGGCCGGGCCCAGCGCGACCGGACCAAGATGGCGGTGACGGCGGCGGGCCGCGATGCCCGCACCCGCTACGAGGTCGTGCGCGAGTTCAGCGATCCCGTCGACGTGACGCTCCTCGACTGCGCGCTCGAGACGGGACGCACGCACCAGATCCGCGTGCATCTCAACGCCATCCACCACCCCGTCGTCGGGGATGATCGGTACAGAGGTGGACGCAAGGGACTGCCCGTCACGCTCGCGCGCCCGTTCCTGCACGCGCGCGAGCTGGCGTTCGATCACCCCGCGACGGGCGAGCGGGTGACGTTCGAGTCGCGGCTACCGCCCGACTTGACCCGGTTGCTCGAACTCCTGGGTTAGGTCGTGCGAATTAGCGGTAACGAATCGACCTCTGACGTGCCGATAGGAAGAAGAGTGGACTCCCGCGTTCGCAGCCGCGCCGTCGCACAAGCCACCAGAGTCCTCGTCATCGACGACCAGCGCGCCATCGGCGAGGCACTGGGCCGTGCGGTGGACCTCGAGCCGGACATGGCGTGCGTCGCCGTCGTCACCTCCGTCGAGGACGCGGTCGCGTCGGTGGAGGGCGGGACGGCCGTCGACTCGATGATCGTCGACCTCGACCGCCCGGCCCGCGACGTCGTCGAGCGCGTGCGGGCGCTGAAGGCGGGCGCGCCCGGACCGGCGGTCCTCGTCATGCTCCCGGAGGTGACGCCCGACGCGCTGGCCGCGTGCGCGCGAGCGGGCGCCGACGCGGTCCTGCGCCGCGGTGGCACGCTGCAGGACCTGCTCGACTCCGTGCGCCGGCCGGTGCGGGGGGCGATCGTCGTCGACGCGGCCACGCTCGCCGGCCTGCCGACCGCCGAGCCGCGCTCGGCGACGGGGGAGGGTCGGGGCCGGATGACGGTCGTCGACGACGAGCGCGGGTTGCTGACCGACCGCGAGCTCGACGTCCTGCGGCTGCTCGGCGACGGACGCGACACACGCACGATCAGCGACGAGCTCGGCATCTCCGTGCACACGGCCCGGGGCTACGTGAAGTCGATCCTCGCCAAGCTCGGCGCCCACACCCAGCTCGAGGCCGTGGTCACCGCGCAGCGCCGCGGCTACCTGTCGGCCCCCTGAGACCGTGCTCTCGTTCCCCTGAGACCGTGCTTTCGGCCAGTTGCCGGCGTCATGCGCCGGGCAACTGGCCGAAAGCCGAGGTTGTTGCCGGCGGTCATCGCAAGCGGCGCAGCACGTACTCGGGGTCGGGTGCGTACGGCGCGAGGCGGATGCGCACGTCGACGGCGACGGCGCCCGCCGGTGAGGCAACCACGGGCTGGAGGTCCATCTCGACGACCTCGGGGATGTCGTCGACGAGCCGACCGACGCGCAGCAGGAGCTCCTCGAGCGCGGCGACGTCGGCGGGCGGCGCGCCGCGGTGACCGAACAGCAGCGGTGACGACCGCGGTGCGCGCACGAGCTCGGCGGCGTCGACGTCGGTGAGCGGGAGCACGCGGAACGCGAGATCACCGAGGAGCTCGCCGGCCGCACCGCCGGCGCCGAACATCACGAGCGGTCCGAACGACGGGTGCTGCACGACCCCGGCCACGGTCTTGACCCCGGCGGGTGCCATCGGCTGCACCGCGCCGCCGCCCATGCGGTCGCCCAGGCGCTCGGCGACGTCCGACCACGCCCGCCGCACCTGGTCTGCCGACGTCAGGTCCAGCGCGATCGCGCCCTCCTCGGTCTTGCGCAGGATGTCGCCCGAGCCCGCCTTCAGCGCGACGGGATAGCCGAGCGCGTCGGCGGCGGCGACGGCGTCGTCGACCGATTCGACGAAGCGCGTCTCGAGCACGTCGATGCCGTACGTGCGCACGAGCTCCGTCGCCGTTGCCGGGTCGAGCCAGACGCCGCGCGCGTCGCCCGCGGTGGGTGACTCGGCGAGCGCGGTGTCGACGATGAGGCGCGCTGCCGCGATCGACGTCCGGTCGAGGTCGGGCACGCTCCCCTCGGGCCGGGCGAGCCACTCGGCGTGCTCGGTGACGCGGGCGAGCGCGAGCGCCGCGTCCTCGGGGAATCGGAACGACGGGACGGCGCCGGCAGGCGTGCCGTCGGCGCCGAGCAGGTTGGCGACGATGGGCTTGGGCGCATCGACGGCGGCCTCGCGGATGGCGGTGGCGATCGCGGCCGTGCGGCCGGGTACGACCGGCGCGAACACCATCAACACGGAGTCGACACCGTCGTCGTCGATCGCGTCGCGCACGGCGGCGGCGAAGTCGTCGGGAGTCGCGGCGGCGTCGAGGTCGGCGAGCGACACGACGTCGAGCCCCGCGCCCTCACAGGCGTCGGCGGCGATCAGACCCGGTCCGCCGGAGTTGGCGACGATCGCGACCGAGCGGCCGCGGGGGAGTGGCTGCGCGTCGAGGACGCGCGCGACGTCGAACAGGGCCGCGAGCGTCTCGACGCGGATGACGCCGGTCTGACGGAACAGCGCGTCGACCGCGGTGTCGGTCGACACCAGCGCGGCTGTGCGCGACATCGGCCCGTCGAGCGCGTCGCCGGCGCGGTGGGCCCTGCCGCTCTTCACGGCGACGATGGGCTTGCGCCGCGAGATGCGGCGCGCGACGCGTGCGAAGCGGCGCGGGTTGCCGAACGACTCGAGGTACAGCAGGACGACCGCGGTGCCGTCGTCGTCCTCCCAGTACTCGAGCAGGTCGTTGCCCGAGACGTCGGCCTTGTTGCCGGTCGAGACGAACGTCGACAGCCCGACCCCGAGCGCGGCGGCCTCCTCGATGATGCCGATGCCGAGCGCGCCCGACTGCGACGCGAAGGCAACACGGCCGGCCGGCGGCATCGTCGGTGCGATCGTGGCGTTCATGCGCACCGCGGGCGCGGTGTTCACGACGCCCATGCAGTTCGGGCCGAGGAGGCGCATGCCGTTGCCGCGGGCGCGCTGCACGAGCGCGCGCTCCGCGGCCCGCCCCTCGTCGGTCCCGACCTCGGCGAAGCCGGCCGAGATGACGGCGATGGCCCGCACCCGCTTGAGCGCGCACTGGTCGACGACGTCGGGCACGGCATCGGCGGGCACGACGATGACCGCCAGATCGATGTCGTCGGGAACGTCGAGGATCGTCGGGTACGCGCGCACGGCGGCGACGTGGAACGCCGTCGGGTGCACGGGATACACCGGTCCGGCGAAGCCGCCGGCGAGCAGGTGACGGAAGATGGCGTTGCCGATCGAAGCCGGGTCGCGTGACGCGCCGACGACCGCGATCGATCGCGGCGCCAGCAGTCGCTCGACGCTCTTCTTCGACGCCACGTGCTCGCGCCGCTCGGCCGCGAGCGCGGACTCGGGCGTCGGGTCGATGTGGAACGACACGGCGACGACGCCGTCGCCGAACGAGCGCTCGTCGCCGAAGCCGGCGGAGCGGAAGACGTCGAGCATTCGCCGGTTCTGCGGCAGCGTCTCCGCGACGAAGCGCTCGATGCCGTTCTCCCTCGCCGCCAGCGCG
This sequence comes from Acidimicrobiales bacterium, assembly GCA_035700105.1. GTDB lineage: Bacteria > Actinomycetota > Acidimicrobiia > Acidimicrobiales > DASSOZ01 > DASSOZ01. Next base: position 28,895 of record DASSOZ010000028.1, on the reverse strand, counting down.
AGGTGCTCGAGCAGCAGCGTGGCGACGCCTCGGCCCTGATGGGCGTCGTCGACGACGAACGCGACCTCGGCGTCACGGGTTCCCGGCAGGCGGTCGTAGCGGGCGACGCTGATGAGCTCGTCGCCGAGCACCGCGACCAGCGCCATGCGGTCCTCGTAGTCGACGTTGACGAACCGCTGCACGAGCTCGGGGCTCAGGCGCGGCATCGGGCTGAAGAAGCGGAGGTAGACGGTCTCCGCGCTCAGCCGGCTGTGCAGCGACTCGAGCCGCGCGTCGTCGTCGGACCGGATCGGGCGCACGTGGACGGTGCCGCCGTCGGAGAGCACGACGTCGGCCTCGAAGCGTCCCGGGTACGGCGCCATCGCGCCGACGACGCTACCGACTCACGCCCCGCCGCCGGTCGCCATCCTCCAACAGACTCGCGTTCTGCGACCGGAAACGGGCGCGAAAACGCGAGTGTGTTGGAGGATGCGCGCCGGGTGTGCCCCTACGTCAGCGGTGCGAGCGGCGCGGCGGCGTTGCCGCGGGCGCGGCGCACCATGTCCTCGAGCGTGTACGACTCGAGGTGGCTGCGCATGTGCTCGCCGACGTCGGACCACACCTGCAGGAGGATGCACTGGCCCTCGTGCTCGCAGGCGCCGTCCTCGTGCGGTCGGCCGAAGTCGCCGGCGACGATGGGACCGTCGACGGCGCTGACGATCTCGGCAAGCGTCATGTCGACCGGGTCGCGGGCGAGGACGTACCCGCCGCCGACACCCCGCTTCGACCGCACGAGCCCGGCGCCCTTGAGCGCCAGCAGGATCTGCTCGAGGTACGGCTGGGGGAGGCCGGTGCGCTCGGCGATGTCGCGCACGGACGTCGGCTGCTCGTCCCGGTGCAGGGCCAGGGAGAGGAGCGCCCGGCAGGCGTAGTCGCCCCGCGTCGACACCTTCACACGTCCATCGTACGTGGCCCCCAGAACTCGGTACGGTTACAGGCTCGTGGGGGTGCAACCGGAGCAGCTCGACGTGCTGCGCAAGCGCGTCATGGCCGTTGTCGGTCACGAGCTGCGCACGCCGGTCACGACGCTCCGGGGACTGGCCGAGACGCTCCACGCCGCCGGCGAGTCCGAGATCCGCGACGAGATCGCCCCGGCCATGGCCCGTCTGGCCGCCCGGGTCGAGTCGCTGCTCGACGACCTGCTCGTCGCCGCCGACCTGTCGACCGTCCTGCCCGTCGGGCGGCCCCGGCCGGCGTCGGTCGAGCACGCGATCCGAGTGGCGTGGTCGGACCTCGGTCACGACGGCGAACCCGACGTTCGCGGTGACGTCGACGCGACGGCGATCGTCCCACCCGGCAGCCTGCCCCGCATGCTGAGCCCGCTCCTCGACAACGCCGCCAAGTACGGCAAGGCGCCGTTCGAGATCCGGATCCGACGCGCCCCCGGCGAGGTCACGATCGAGATCGAGTCGGAGGGCCCGCCGGTGTCGTCGATCGACGTCGCACTGGCGTTCGAGCCGTTCTACCGGGGTGAGCAGGCGGTGACGACGTGCGCCGGCCTCGGCGTGGGACTGCCGGTGTCCCGCACGCTCGTCGAGCAGGCCGGCGGCAGCGTGACGCTCGAGTCGAGGGACGCCGGCGGCATCGTGGCCACGGTCCGGCTCCCGGGCCAGTGACCGCACACGCCGGGGACGATCCGATCCGCGTCGTCGTGGTCGACGACGAGCCCGACGTCCTGCTGCTGCTCAAGCTCCAGCTGCGCAACGAGGGTGTCGAGGTCGTCGCGGTCGCGCAGGACGGGTCTGACGCCATCCGCCTGTGTCACGAGCTACACCCCGACGCCGTCGTCATGGACCTCCTCATGGGCGGTGTGAACGGCTTCGAGGCGATCGCCACGCTGCAGCGCGATCTCCCCGGAACCGCGCTGGTGGCGTACAGCGCGGTCGCGGGCGAGCGGGTGCGAAGCGAGATGGAACGGGCAAACGTGCCGCTCGTACTGAAGAGCGGACGGCCGACGGCGCTCGTCAACGCGCTGCGCGAGGTCACCGGGCGGGCTGCTCCGAGCGGTGACTGAAAATGGCCCGCCCGGGCCATGGAACCGCTGACCGTACGGGCTGAGGATGTCGCTCGTGAAGAGGGCGATGAAGGGCTTGGTCGTCGGGGTGCTGTCGGTGTCTGTGCTCGCCCCCCTTGCCTCACCGGCAGCTGCTGACGACCCGCCCTTCGTCTCCTGGACGACGATGCTGCCGTCGTTCACCTCGAAGTACGACCCGACGTCGTCGAACGACTGCACCGCCGGTCGCTCGAACTGCGTCGACATCACGATCCGTGAGATGCAGCGCCGGTTCGACCCGCTGGCGGCGGCGTGCGACCACAACGCCGTGTTCGCGCTCTCGTATCTGCGCACGACCCAGACGTACAAGGCGGCGCGAGACGAACCGGGCTTCTTCGTCGACACCGCGTTCGTGAACCACGAGGACGCAGTGTTCGCGGGCTACTACTTCGACGCGTACGACGCGTGGGCGAAGGGCGCTGCGACGCCGGGTGCGTGGAAGGTCGCCTTCGACGCCGCCAGGGCGCGCTCGCTCAGCGGCACGGGCAACCTGTTCCTCGGCATGAACGCGCACGTCAACCGCGACCTCGCGTTCGTGCTCGCCGACATCGGCCTCACGTTCCCGGACGGCACGAGCCGCAAGGCCGACCACGACAAGGTCAACGTCTTCCTGAACCGTGTCATCGATCCGCTGCTCACCGAAGAGGCGGCGCACTTCGATGCGGCGATGGACGACGCGTCGGCGATCCCGCTCATGCTCGGCTACACGTCGACGTTCCAGATGCTCGCGGCGTGGCGGGAGGCGGCGTGGCGCAACGCCGAGCGGCTGGTGAACGCACCCGACGCCGCGAGCCGCGCCGCCGTCGCGGCGTCGATCGAGCAGTCGGCGACGCTCATGGCGCAGACGATCAAGCTGGCGACGGCGTACGTGTGGCCGCTCCAGTCGTCGGCGTCGCGCGACGCGTTCTGCGCCGCGCATCCGTACTGACGTCGCTCGTTCATCGCTAGCGTCGGGGCGGTTGGAACCGCTCCTGCCCGACTACTCGGGTCCGTGTCTGTCGAACGTCCTGCCGGCGCTGTTGGCCCGTGACTCGTCGGCGGCCGTCGACTGGCTGCCCCCGGGGGTCGCCTCGGCCCGCCAGGTCGTGCTGCTCGCGCTCGACGGTCTGGGGTGGGAGCAGCTGCAGCAGCGGACCGACGCCGCGCCGTTCCTCTCGTCGATGGCGGGGGGTCCGATCACGACGGTCGCACCGTCGACGACGGCGACGTGCCTGACGTCGCTGACGACGGGACTGCCGCCCGCGGCGCACGGCGTCATCGGCTACCGCGTGCACGTCGGCGGTCGGGCGATCCTCAACGTCCTTCGGTGGCGCACGGCGGACGGTGACGCACGCGAGCTCGTCGACCCCGAGGGCTTCGCGCCGCAGCCCCCGTTCCGGGGGTTGCACCCCCCGGTGGTGACACGCGCCGAGTTCTCCGGCGGCGGGTTCAGCGGCGCGCACCTGCGCGGCGCGCGTCACGTCGGCTGGCGGATGCCGTCGACCCTCGTCGCGCACGTGCGCCGGCTGCTCGTCGACGAGCGCGAGCCCTTCGTGTACTGCTACTACGACGGCGTCGACAAGGTCGCGCACGAGTACGGACTCGGCGCCGAGTACGACGAGGAGCTGGCGGCGACCGACGCGCTCGTCGCACGGCTGGCGTCGGTGCTGCCGCCGGGCGCGGCCCTCGTGATCACGTCGGACCACGGCCAGGTCGACGTCGGTCCGTCCGTGCTGCCGGTGGCGTCGACCGTGCTCGACCGCGTCGACTTCCTCTCCGGCGAGGGACGGTTCCTGTGGCTGCACGCCCGGCCCGGGTGCGTCGACCTGCTGGCCGATTCCGCCCGGTCCGCGCACTCGTCGACGGGGTGGGTGCGGACCCTGGGCGAGCTCGAGTCCGAAGGCTGGTTCGGGGGCCGGCTGTCCGGCGACGTGCGGTCGCGCGTGGGCGACGTCGCGCTGATCGCCCGCGATCCGATCGCCTACGTGCACCCCGACGACCCGCCCTCGACGCTCGTGTCGCGCCACGGGTCGGTGACGCCGGCCGAGATGCTGGTTCCGCTCGTGGGTGCGGTCGGGTAGACACAACGTTCATGTCCGATCCGCAGCAGCCCGACCAGCCGGTGCTCGTCGTCCCGCCGAGCGCCATCGAGCAAACCGACGGCACCGCGGCCGGCGAGTCGGCCGAGGGCACCGTCGAGTCGCCGGCGAAGGTCCTGCGCATCGGGTCGATGATCAAGCAGCTCCTCGACGAGGTCCGCCGCGCGCCGCTCGACGAGGCCGGGCGGGTGCGGCTCAAGGAGATCTACGAGACGTCGGTCGCCGAGCTGGCCGACGGGCTCTCGGAGGACCTGCGCGACGAGCTCGGCCGGTTGTCGTCGCCGTTCTCGTCGGACGCGCCGTCGGAGGCCGAGCTGCGCATCGCCCAGGCGCAGCTGGTCGGGTGGCTGGAGGGCCTGTTCCACGGCATCCAGGCCACGCTCTTCGCCCAGCAGATGGCCGCCCGTGCGCAGCTCGAGGAGATCGGCCGGCGCCAGCTGATGCCGGGCCAGCCCGGCGGTCCCCAGCAGGGTCCGGACACGCGCCCGGGCACCTACCTGTAGCCGCGACGCCCCCCACACCCGCGCGCTACCCTCGACGAATCGCATCCATGTAGTTCGTGAGGGGTATCCGAGTCCGTGGCGTCGAGCTTCGCCCACCTACACGTCCACACCGAGTACTCGATGCTCGACGGGGCGTCGCGGATCGGCGAAGCCGTCGGTGCGGCGAAGGCGGACGGGCAGCCGGCGATCGGCATCACCGATCACGGCAACATGTACGGGGTCCTCGACTTCTACAAGGAGTGCCGGGCCCACGACCTCAACCCGATCATCGGGAGCGAGCTCTACATGGCCGGCGAGTCGCGCGCCGAACGACCGTCGCGGCGAGGACGGATCGACGACACCGGCGGCGACGTCGACGGTGGCCAGAAGCTCTACTACCACCTGACCGTCCTCGCCGAGACGACGCAGGGCTACCGCAACCTCATGGCGCTGTCGTCGGAGGCGTACCTGAGCGGTTGGTACTACAAGCCGCGCGTCGACTGGGAGACGCTCGCCCGGTACCACGACGGCCTCATCGCCACGACCGGCTGCCTCGGTGGCGTCGTCCTCCAGAGCGTGTTGAAGGGCGACATCGAGGACGCCACGAAGAAGGCGGCGCGGCTGCAGGACATCTTCGGGCGCGACAACCTCTTCGTCGAGCTCCAGGACCACGGTCTCGCCGCGCAGCGCCAGACGAACCCGCACCTCATCGACATCGCCAAGCGCATCGGCGCGCCGCTGCTCGCCACGAACGACAGCCACTACACGCACCGCACGGACGCCGAGGCCCACGACGCGCTGCTGTGCGTGCAGACCGGCGCACTCATGGCGGACACGAACCGGTTCAAGTTCGAGTCGGACCAGCACTACCTGAAGACCTCCGACGAGATGCGTCAGCTGTTCCGCCACTGGGAGCAGGCGTGCGACAACACGCTCTGGATCGCCGAGCGGGCGAACGTCGAGATCGAGTTCGGCAAGCCCATGCTGCCGACGTTCGCGCTGCCCGAGGGGTTCGCGAGCGACACCCAGTACCTGCGCCACCTCACGTACGAGGGCGCGCGACAGCGGTACGGCAACGAGCTCGCGCCGCACGTCGTCGAGCGGCTCGACTACGAGCTCGGCGTCATCGACGACATGGGGTTCAGCTCGTACTTCCTCGTCGTGTGGGACCTCATCAAGTTCGCTCGTGACCGTGGCATCCGCGTCGGTCCCGGCCGCGGGAGCGCGGCGGGCTGCTGCGTCGCGTACTGCCTGCGCATCGTCGACCTCGACCCCATCCGCTACGACCTGCTGTTCGAGCGCTTCCTCAACCCCGGTCGCAAGCAGATGCCCGACATCGACATGGACTTCGACTCGCGCTACCGCGGCGAGATGATCAAGTACGCCGCCGACAAGTACGGGTGGGACCACGTCGCGCAGATCGTGACGTTCTCGACGATCAAGGCGCGCGCCGCGGTGCGCGACGCCGCGCGGGTGCTCGGCTACCCCTACGCCGTCGGTGACAAGGTCGCCAAGGCGATGCCGCCGCTCGTCATGGGTCGCGACACGCCGCTGTACGCGTGCTTCGAGAAGCACCCGAAGTACGAGGACGGGTACAAGGCGGCGTCCGAGCTGCGCTCGCTCTACGCCGCCGACCCCGACGTCCAGAAGGTCGTCGACGTCGCCCGCGGCCTCGAGGGCATGCGCCGCCAGGACGGCATCCACGCCGCCGCCGTCGTCATCACGCGCGACCCGCTGACGACCTACCTGCCGATCCAGCGCAAGCCGGAGTCGGGGCAGGCCCCCGAGGACGCGCCGATCGTCACGCAGTACGAGATGCACGGCGTCGAGGAGCTCGGCCTCCTCAAGATGGACTTCCTCGGCCTGCGCAACCTCGACGTCATCGACATGACGCTCGACCTGATCGAGCAGTCGCAGGGCCCGGGGACCCGGCCCGACATCGACAACGTGCCGCTCGACGACGAGAAGACGTACGAGCTGCTCCGGCGGGGCGACTCGATCGGCGTGTTCCAGTTGGAGGGCGGGCCGATGCGGGCGCTGATGCGCTCACTGGCGCCGACCTCGTTCGAGGACGTCGCCGCGCTCGTCGCGCTGTACCGCCCCGGGCCGATGGCGGCCAACATGCACAACGACTACGCCGACCGGAAGAACGGCCGCCAGAAGATCGAGTACCTGCACCCCGACCTCGCCGAGATCCTGGGGGACACGCAGGGGCTGATGATCTACCAGGAGTCGATGATGCGGGTCGCCCAGAAGTTCGCGGGCTACTCGCTCGAGGACGCCGACAACCTCCGCAAGGCCGCGGGCAAGAAGGTCCGCGAGGTCATGGCACGCGAGCGCGAGAAGTTCGAGTCGGGCTGCGAGGCCACGGGCTACGGGCGTGAGATCGGCAAGAAGCTGTTCGACATCATCGAGCCGTTCGCCGACTACGCGTTCAACAAGAGCCACTCCGTCGGCTACGGCTTCGTCGCCTACCAGACGGCGTGGCTCAAGGCGAACCATCCCGTCGAGTACCTGGCCGCGCTCCTCACGAGCGTCAAGGACGACAAGGACAAGACCGCGGTCTACCTCGCCGAGTGCCGGGCGATGGGCATCGAGGTCCTCGTCCCCGACGTCAACCGCTCGGCGTCGGACTTCATCGCGCGCGACGGCGCGATCCCGTTCGGGCTGAGCGGCATCCGCAACGTCGGCGAGGGGCTCGTCGGTCTGATCCTCGAAGAGCGCGACGAGAACGGCCCGTTCGCCGACTTCTACGACTTCTGCCAGCGCGTCGACCCGATGGCGCTCAACAAGCGCACGGTCGAGTCGCTCATCAAGGCGGGCGCGTTCGACTCGATGGGGCACCCGCGCAAGGGCTTGTGCCTCGTGTTCGAGCAGATCGTCGACCGGACGCTCGCGCGGCGACGCGAGGCGGAGATGGGTGTCATGTCGCTCTTCGACGATGCCCCGGCGTCGGATGACGGCGGGCCGTCGTTCGACGACTCACGCGTCCCGATCCCCGACGACGAGTGGGACAAGACCGACCAGCTCCGTTTCGAGAAGGAGATGCTCGGCCTGTACCTGTCCGATCACCCGCTCATGGGGGCGGAGACGGCGCTGCGCAAGCACACCGAGTGCCGGCTCGCCGAGCTGCGCGAGCTGAAGGACGGCGAGCTGCGAAAGGTCGGAGGCGTCGTCACCGGGCTGCAGCGCAAGTACACGAAGAAGGGCGACCTGATGGCGGTGTTCACGCTCGAGGATCTCGAGTCCGCCGTCGAGGTCATGGTGTTCCCGCGCACGATGCAGGAGTACGGGATCCTCCTCGCCGACGACGCGATCGTCGTCGTGCGTGGCCGCCTCGACGGCCGCGAGGAGCCGGCGAAGCTCGTGGCGATGGAGATCACCCGCCCGCAGCTCGTGCTCGACGGGGGTCCACCGCTGCGCCTCGTGCTGCCGACCGCGACCGTCAACGGGTCGATGGTCGAGCAGCTCAAGAAGATCCTCGTCGAGCACCCCGGCGAGTCGCCGGTCTATCTCCGCGTCGGCACGAAGACGCTGCGGTTGCCGGACGAGTTCAACGTCGACACCTCCAACGGCCTCGTCGCCGAGCTGCGCACCGTCCTCGGCGAGACCGGCGTCATCCTCTAGCCCCGCGTTCTGGTACCTGGTTCTCACTTCCGACCTGCGGTTTCTCAGCGCGATCAGGTACCAGAACGGGAGGTCGGCGCGCGTACCACGTCGCGGCCGGCCGTCTCGGGGAGGCGAGGGAGTACGACGAGTGACGTCGCCATCGCGGCCGTGAGCACGACGACCGCCACCGAGGTCGACATGCCCGTCCACCGTGCCGCCACACCGATGACGACGAGACCGAGCGAGCCGCCGGCGACGACGACTGCGAACACGAACGAGAGGAGCGTCGCCCGTACCTCGGTCGGGAACAGCTCGGAGATGTACGCGGGGCGGACTGCGATGAACCCGGCGTCGGTGGCCGCCATCAGGAAGAAGCCCGGTGCGAACAACCACCGCTCCTCCGAGAACACGAGCGCGACGCCGGCCACCGCGACGACGAAGCAACCGAGGATGACGGGGCGTCGTCCGTAGCGGTCCGACACGCGGCCGCCGACGACGTACCCGGCGAGCGTCATCGGCCCCGACGCGAGGACGATCACCGTGAACAGCCCCTCCCACCCGTACACGTCCTGCGCCAGCTCGGCGGCGTAGAAGAACGCGGGCGTCGCGACGACACCGGCCGCGCCGAGCAGCAACGTCACGCGCCACAGGTCGGGGCGGTGGGCGGCGTCGACGTGCGGCCAGAACGACGACTGCACGCGGTCGTCGGCGGCGGCGACCTCGAACGCGGTCGTCTCACGCAACGACCGGCGCAGCCACGCGACGACCAACAGCGGTGGCAGCGCGGCGACGTACAGGACGCGCCATCCCAGCGGTGTGGCCGGCACGACGAGCAGCATCAGCGCGACGAGTCCGAAGCCGGCCATCGCGATGATGCCGAGCATGCTCAGGCCGGCGCCGCGGCGGTCGGGCCGCAACTCCTCGCTGATCACGATCCCGGCCACCGACTCCTCCGTCGCCAGGAACAGCCGAGCGAACAGCTGGAACACCACGAACGCGACCAGCCCCCACGCCAGCGCCGTCAACGCCGTCGCGATCGTGAACGCCGTCACCGACAGCAGCAGCGTCCGGCGCCGCCCGATCCGGTCGGCGTGGCGCAGCACCGGCACGGACGCGATCGCCGCCAGCCGGATGACCGCCACGCCGATCCCGAACGTCGCCACCTCGACCCCGAGCCCGTCGGCGATCGACGGAGCGGCGAGCGAGAGGAGCCCGGTGTCGTAGTTCAGGAAGAACCCGACGAAGGCGAGCGGGAGCAGGACGCCCCACTCGTGGTCGGAGAACCCCAGGGGGCCGATACGGGACACGGCCGACTATCATTGACCGGACAGTCAAGAGGCGAGCGACACCGGGAGCAGACGACGAGTGGCTTTTGACGTCGAGACCAAGGATTGCACCGCTCTGAGCGACGCCGAGCTGACCGAGATGGCCGACATCTGTGCCGACGGTCCAGCCGGGTTCGACGTCGGTCTCCTGTCCAAGCAGCGGGAAGAGTGGGTGCTGATCACCCAGGTGCGTGACAACGGGAAGCTGCACGGCTTCGCGTTCAGCACGCTGGAGCGCATCGGCGGGACGCCGTGCGTGCTCGTCGGTCTCGCCAGTGTGAAGCGCAGCTCGAAGCGCGACGCCGCCCTGAAGGCCGTCATGAACGACCTCTACCGGCGGGGTTGGCTGGCCTTTCCCGACGAGGACGTCCTCGTCGGCAGCCGGTTCATCGACCCGTGCGCGTTCCAGGCCTACAAGGGCCTCGAGGACATCGTCCCCCGCCCCGGCCACAAGGCGACGGGCGAGGAGCGGGCGTGGAGCCGCCGGCTCGCCAAGCGCTTCGGCGCCGAGGGTCGCATCGACGACCGGACGTTCGTGCTCTCCGGCGACGGCAACCGCCCGGGCGCGCTGGACTTCGAGGCGCAGAAGTCCGACGGCATCCCGAAGGACGTGAAGGCGTACTTCGCCGACCTCGACCACGCCCGCGGCGACAGCCTCGTCACGTTCGGCTGGGCGATGGCCGAGGACCTCGCCAAGCACGCCAAGTAGCGACCGGAGCTCGCGGGTTCAGCGGGCGGGGAGCAGCCCCGCCGCCACCTTGTAGCAGTGCCCGTTGACCGGCGCGCTCAGCGCGACGAGCACGCGCTCGGGCCGGTAGCCGAGCAGGTGCGCGAGGGCGTCACCCGACGCACGCCACGCGCCGCGCTCGTCCAGCAGCGCGAGCAGACGGTCGTCCCGCAGCGGCAGGTCGTACGGCTGGCCGCGCCACTCGAGCAGGCACCGGTAGCCGGCGGCGGCGCTCGGCCGGATCGAAAGTGCAGCCGGCCGCACGATGGCCATGGACGGGCGCTCGCCCCGCAGCGTCCAGAACGGGACGGCCGGGCCGCGGAAGCCGAGCAGTTCCGCGCCGGGCGGGTCGACGAGTGCGCGCACCCAGCGCTCGGCGCGGCGCACCGGGACCGACCCGACCGCGGCAGCGACCGACGACGTCGTCTCGACCAGCTCGGGTGCGTGCGGCGACCACACCGAGGGCTCACCGCCGAGGACGGAGAGCCGCACGACGTCGTACGGCCGCAGCGGCGGCCCGCCCGGGTCGGCGGCGCGCACGAACGAGCCCGACGCGCAGTCGACACCCAGCAGCTCGCCGTCCGACATCGCCAGGACCAGCAGCTCGATCGTGTCGCCCGCCGTGACCGTCCGCTGCGGCAGCATCGACGCCCATGCTGCACAACGCGAGCCCGTCATCGGTGGATGCACCGCAGCCACGGGAGCGTGTCTAGTCACATCTAGTCATTTCGCGAGTCGCGGCGGGAACGTCGCCTGTCGCGGGCGAACTCGTGCACATGGTCGCCCGCACTCGTCGTGTCGCAACGCTGACCGCCGGCCCGTTGGTCACCTTCGGTTCGCTCACCGTCCTCGCTGCGCTCACGGCGGGTCCCGCCGCCGCGGACTCGATCTGCCCGACGGCGCTGCTGCCCGGTCAGCTGTGCACGACGGTCGACACCGTCATCGGGACGCTCACCAGCCCGACGACGGCGCCGACGACACCGACGACGCAGCCGACGACCGACACCACGTCGCCCCCCACGACCGCGGCGCCGGCCCCGGCGCCGGTCCCGACCGTGCCCTCGCTGCCCGCGCCGAGCATCCCGCTCCTGCCCGGGCCCACCTCGCCGGTGCCCGACCCCTCTTCCCCGCCCTCGAACGAGGGGACGGCACCGGCGTCTTCGACGTCGCCGGGTGCGGGTGATGCCAGCCCCGCCTCGCACCCGGCGGCGACGAAACCGCTCGGCGGCACGACCGCCGGCACCACATCCGTCGGCGGGTCGCGGCCGGTCGTGGCACCGATCGTCGACGGCACCGACACCGCCCGCGGCCTCGAGCTACCGGCACTGTCCGGCAACGGGACGGCCTCGTCGCCGTTCGTGTTCGGTCCCGCGCTGCTCCCGTCGACCAACGCCGGCGCACGGGGTCTCAGCAACGAGCTCGCCGCCGCGCTGCCCGCCGCGCGCGACGCGAGCAGCGGGGGCGCGTCGCTGCCCCGCCCGGGCGCGCCGATCACGCTCGCGGTCCTGCTCGTCGCCGGTGTCCTCGGTGCCCACGGCGTCCGCTGGATCGACCGGCAGATGGCGACGGCGACGACTACGACGACAACGCGCTGACGAGATCGCCCGGCGTCGACACCGGCGCCCGGCACGCGAAGTGCTCGCACACGTAGGCGTTGCCGTCGACGCGCCCGTCCCACAGCGGTGACGGCCACCGCTCGCCCCACGCCAGCACCGCGCCCGGCGTGAACGCCCGCTGGACGACGTCGACGAGGTCGCGGCGGTCGCCGGCGACGACGATCTCCCGCGCGCCCGACGTCACGAAGTCGACGGCACCGAGCAGGTGGGAGAACGCCGACGGGTGCCGCTCGAGCGGCGCCGACAGCAGTCGCAGCACGTCGTCGCCGCGCGAGCGGTAGTCGTCGCGCCCGGTCAGCGCCGCGAGTCGCAGCAGTCCGACGGCCGCCATCGAGTTGGCCGACGGTGTGGCGTTGTCGAGCACGTCCTTGGCGCGTGTCACCAGGCGCTCGGCGTCGTGGCCGGTCGTGAACACCCCGCCGCGTTCGGCGTCCCAGAAGAGCGTCAGCAGTGCGTCGGCGGTGTCGCAGGCGGCGTCGATCCAGCGCGCCCGTCCCGTTGCCTCGTAGAGGCGAGTGAACGCGTCGACGAGCGCGGCGTGATCGGCCGCGTAGGCGAGGACACGCGCGCCGCCGGACGACTGCCACGACCGCAACCACCGCCCGTCGGACTGGCGCCTCAGCGACGACAGGAGGAACGACGCGCACGACTCGGCGGCGTCGATCCATTCGCTGCGACCGGCCGCGGCACCCGCCTCGGCCAGCGCCGAGATCATCAACGCGTTCCACTCGGTGAGGACCTTGTCGTCCAGGCCCGGACGCACGCGCTGTTCGCGCGCGTCGAACAGCCGCCGGCGCGCCGACTCGACCTCGGGTGGGCGCACCAGGTCGCCGCGCACGGGCCGGTGGAGGATGTTGCGACCCTCGAAGTTGCCCGACTTCGTGGCGCCGTACCACGCGGCCGCCGCGTCCCCGGCGACGTCGAGCAGCTCCTCGATGCGCCACACGTAGAAACGACCCTCCTCGCCTTCGGAGTCGGCGTCTTCGGCGGAGTAGAAGCCGCCGGCGTCGTCTCGCAGGTCGCGAAGGACGTAGCCGATCGTCTCGGACACGACCTGGAGCCACGCGTTCCGTCCCGTCACCTGCCACCCGTGGAGGTACGCGCGGACGAGCTGCGCCTGGTCGTAGAGCATCTTCTCGAAGTGCGGCACCATCCAGAACGCGTCGACCGAGTAACGGTGGAAGCCGCCGCCGACGTGGTCGTACATCCCGCCCGACGCCATCGCGTCGAGCGTCGTCGTCACCATCTCGAGCGTCGTGTCCGACGAGTTGTGCGCGTAGGACCGCAGCAGGAGCTCGACGTTGTCGGTCTGCGGGAACTTCGGCGCTCGACCGAAGCCGCCCCACTCCCGGTCGAACGACGCCGACAGCTGCGTGTACGCACCCTGCAACGCGTCGACGCCGGGGAGCGACGCGTCGTCGCCGGCGGTGAGCAGCGCGGCGCGCCCGAGCTCGGCGGTGAGCTGGTCCGCCTGACCGAGCAACTCCTCGCGCCGCGTGCGCCACGCGTCGTCGACGGCGCGGAGCAGGTCGACGAAGCCGGGCAGCCCGTGACGGGCGGTCGGCGGGAAGTAGGTCCCTCCGAAGAACGGGCGGCCGTCGGGCGCGAGGAACACCGTCATCGGCCATCCGCCGTGGCCGGTCATCGCCTGCACCGCCTCCATGTAGACGGCGTCGACGTCGGGCCGCTCCTCACGGTCGACCTTCACGTTGACGAACAGCTCGTTCATCACCGCCGCGACCGCGGGATCCTCGAACGACTCGTGCGCCATCACGTGGCACCAGTGGCAGGCGCTGTACCCGACGCTCAGCAGGATCGGGACGTCCCGCAGGCGGGCGGCGGCGAACGCGTCGTCGCCCCACGCGTACCAGTCGACCGGGTTGTCGGCGTGCTGGCGCAGGTACGGACTGGTCTCGTCGGCGAGTCGGTTCATCTCGCCGGCCATGCTCGCACGCCCGCCACCCCAACCGAGATTGGGCGATTGGCCGGGCTATGTGCGGCCAATCACCCAATCTCGAGTTGTCAGGTGTTACGCGCGCACGCGGCGCAGGCGGCGCTCACCCACGAGGGCGAGCGAGCCGAGGAGGAGCAGCGCGACGGCGAGGAACACCGGCGTGCGGCTCGAAGAGCCCGTGCGGGCGAGCGTCCCCGGCACCGGCGCCGGGTTCGTGATCGCCGCGCCCTGCACGACCACCGTGCCCCGCATGCCGAGGTCGGCGTGGAGCGTGCAGAAGTACGAGTACGTCCCGGGGCCCGTGAACGTGAGCGAGAACGACGAGCCCGGGAACTGCGGACCCGAGGCGACGGCGCCGCTGGGCGACGCGATCGTGTTCCCGCCCGACGCGGCGGCGAACGGGTTCGGCGACGCCTTGTCGGCCGCGCCGAAGAACAGCGGGTGCACCTCGCGGGCGTCCATCATCGTCCACGTCACCGTGTCGCCGGTCTTGATCGTGATCGACGAGGGCTTGAAGCGCAGCGACGACGCGGGGTGGGCGTCGACGTTGCCGCACGCGACCGGCGTCAGGTCCGACGTCGACGTGTGCACGTTGACGTACCAGATGTTCGCCGGGATGACCGGCGGCGCGCCCTGCGGGAACGAGAAGTCGCCGGTCACCTTCGCGGCGCCCGACGCGTCCGCGACGAGGTTCGGGAGCGGGAACAGGATGTCGTTCGGCGCGCCCGGCGGAGGTGACGAGATCCCGCACTGCCCGTTGTGGATGTGCGCGGGGTGCTCGCCCGGTGCCAGCCCCGTCATCGACAGCTCGACGTGCAGCTTGCCGTTGACGGCCGACAGTGTCGCCGTGCCGCTCGGGCCACCGGTGGCGACCGGCGTGACCGGCACCGTGTCGACCTCGGGGTCACCGATGCCGTTGGCGACGTTGTACGTCGTCTTCCCGTTGCTCGTCGTCGAGCTCGGCGTGAACGCGTCGACGGCGGCCTGCCCCGCGGCGAGGTCGGCGGCGAGCTGCGACGCGCCGGTCGAGTCGGCTTGTGCCTGCGTCGTCACCGGCGTGGCGCTGTCCGCGGCGACGACCTGCACGAGCCCGGCCATGCCCGGGTGCAGCGCGCAGAAGTACTGGTAGTTGCCCGCGTTCGGGAACGCCAGCGTGTACGTGTCGGACCCTGGCGCCGGGAACTTGATGCCCGACGACTCGGGGTCGTTCACACCCGTGAACGTGCCGTTCCCCACACCGGGCGCCTCGGGGTCGCCCGGCGGTGTGTAGAAGTTGACGGTGTGTCCGCCCCGGAACTTCCACTGGATGGAGTCGCCGGCGTGGATCGTGGCGACGCCCGGATAGAAGTTCTGACCGTCGACGCTGCCGTCGCTGTTCGAGCCGCCGACCTGGACCGTCAACGTCGTTGCCGCTGCGGCCGGCGCGGTGGTCGCGATCGTCGCCAGCGGCACGACCATCGCACTCACGAGCGCGACGAGTGCGCCGACACCGGCGGCGCGTGGTGTTCTCATCATCCTCCCCCTTCTCCCCGCACTTCGCCGAGCGGGGCCGAAGTTCGGACCCTATACCGGGGCCTGGGGTCGTCGCAGCGATCGTGGGTCGGGACGCGGTGGTAGCGACGCGCGCAGGTCGTCGACGAGGTCGTCGCGCAGCGCGCGGTAGGCGGGGTCGTCCCAGCGGTTGACGCGCTGCAGCGGGTCGTCGTTCGTGTCGTAGAGCTCGCCCTCGGTACCGTCGTGCACCGTGCCCTTCTCGTAGACGGTGCACGTGTGCCCGTCGCGGAAGATCGTCTGCAGGTGCACCTCGACGCCGGTCGGGTGGAAGCTGTCCCACTCGGTGAGCACGCGCTCGCGCGTCGCCGACGGCGACGTCGGCAGCGCGGAGCCGTCCATCCACTCGGGCACCGGCACGCCGGCGATGGCACAGAACGTCGGCGCCAGGTCGACGAGACCGACGGGGGCGTCGACGTCCGCGTGCGCGACGCCGGCCGACGGCGCCGGCCGCCAGATCAACGGGAGCCGCATGAGCGAGTCGACGTGCAGCGGACCCTTGAACAGGAAGCCGAAGTCACCCTGCAGCTCGCCGTGGTCCGTCGTGTAGACGACGTCGGTGTCGTCGCCCCAGCCGCGAGCGTCGATCGCGCGCAGGATGCGGCCGAGCGCCTCGTCGATGAGCTCGTTCTCGACGTGGATGCGTGCGTTGACCTCGCGCACCTGGTCGGCCGTGAGCGATGCCGGGACCCACTTCGCCGGCGCCTCGTAGTTCGACACCAGCTCGCCGTTCCACCACTTGCTCCAGTGCGCCGGCCTGTCCGCCAGCAGCCGCTCGATCTCGTCGCTGCCGCCCGTCGGGAAGTTCTCCGGGAGGTCGAGATCGCGCCAGTCGACGCGCCGCATCTCGTCCTCGGGCGGGTCCCACGGGTGGTGCGGGTCCGGGAAGCTGACCCAGCAGAACCAGTCGCTGTCGGCGTCGAGCGAGTCGAGCCACTCGATCGCGCGGTCGGCGACCCAGTCGGTGTGGTAGAGCCCGCGAGGGATCGGGTTCACCTTCGTCTGCGGAGCACCCGTCTCGCCGCCCGGCGCGTCGTTGACCTCGAGCGTCGGCGCGTCGAGGACCGCGTAGTAGTCGCGTACGTGGTCGGGGTGGTGCGCCGCGAGCCAGCGGGCGTAGTGCGTCATGCCCTGTCCGCCGTGGGTGGCGAGGTCCATGTGGTCGAAGCCGCGGTGCGGACCGGTGCCGCCGTCGCCGTTGTGGTGCCGCCCCTCTCGTGCCATGCGGTTCTCCTCGAACCGCAGGAACGGATCGAGGAACGGCTCGAAGTGCGCCTTGCCGACGAGGGCCGTCGCGTACCCCGCGTCGTGCAGGACCTGGGCGACGCTCGGCGCGTCGACCGGCAACGGCACGCCGTTCATCCACACGCCGTGGTGGCGCACGTGCTGACCGGTGATCATCGTCGCCCTGCTCGGCATGCACACGACGTTCTGCGGGTGGGCGCGGTGGTACAGGATTCCGTCGCGCGCGAGGCCGTCGAGGGTCGGCGTGCGCGCGACCGCGGTGCCGGCCTTCGCCGTGCACCCGAGCGCGTCGTAGCGCTGCTGGTCGCTCGTGACGAACAGGATCTTGCGTCCCATTGCTGCCGTCAGCCCTCCATGACGCGCTTGAGGTTGTCGAGCGCCTCGCGCACGGCGCCGTCGAGGATGAACGCGAGCGCGTGCGGCTCGACATCGGTGGAGTACGTGACGAGGCAGCGATGGTCGATGTCCGCGGGGTCGGCGATCACGTCGATGCTGGCGAGGTGGTGCTGCACGGGCAGCGGCCCGACGAGCCGGTACTGGAAGCGCCGCAGGTCGTCACGGACGCTGACGATGTCCTCGAGCAGCGGGAGGCCGCTCTCGAGCGTGATCGTGCGGGTGCCGGCGTCGTCGTCCACCTTCACGTCGGTCATGTGCGGGAACCACTCGGTCACGCGGCTGCTGTCGCGCACGAGCGACCACACGTCGTCCGCGGGGCGGTCGATCCACACGTCCTGTCGCATCGTGGCCATCGTGCGTCGAAGGTTAGGGTCCGCCGCCATGGAGATTCGGCTCGACGGGAAGGTCGCGCTCGTCACGGGCGCCTCGAAGGGGATCGGGCTGGCGATCGCCCGGTGCTTCGCCGAGAACGGCGCCAAGGTGATGCTGTCGTCGCGCAAGCAGGACGCGCTCGAGGCGGCGTCGGCCTCCATCGACGGTGAGACGGCGGTCTTCGCCGCCAACGCCGGGCGTCCCGACGAGGCCGCGGCCTGCGTCGCGGCGACGATCGACCGGTGGGGCAGCGTCGACATCCTCGTCAACAACGCGGCGACGAACCCGCTGATGGGCTCGACCATCGAGGCCGATCTGCCGCGCTGGGACAAGACGTTCGAGGTGAACCTGCGCGGCCTGTTCGTGTGGACGCAGGAGGCGTGGCGGGCGTCGATGGCCGAGCGGGGCGGGTCGGTGATCAACATCACGTCGATCGGCGGCATGACGTACGGCGGCGCGATCGGCGTGTACGACACGACGAAGGCCGGCGTCATCCACCTCACCAAGCACCTCGCGACCGAGCTCGGGCCGAAGGTGCGGGTGAACGCGATCGCGCCCGGGTTGGTGAAGACCGACTTCGCCCGCGCGCTGTGGGAGCCGGCCGGCGACAAGGTCGCGCAGATGTGGCCGATGAAGCGGCTGGGCGAGCCCGACGACATCGCGTCGGCCGCGTTCTTCCTCGCCTCCGACATGTCGTCGTGGATCACAGGGCACGTGCTCGTCGTCGACGGCGGTGCCGTGCTGGGCGGCGTCGGCTGACGACTACGGCGAGTTCGTCGGTCGCCGGACCTTGCCGCTCGGCGTGCGGGGCAGGTCGTCGACGACGTGGAGCTCGCGCGGCGCACACCACGGCGCGAGGTCGGCCTTCACGTGGTCGCGCACCTCGTCGAGCGACGGCGGGTCGTCGCCGTCGTGCACGACGACCCAGGCGACGACGCACTCGCCCCACTCGGGATCGCGACGCCCGGCGACGACGCAGTCCGCGATCGCCCGGTGCGTTCGCAGCGACCGCTCGACGGCGACGGGCCACACGTTCTCGCCACCGGTCACGATGAGGTCGGTGAGGCGACCGTCGACGTGGAGGGTCCCGTCGTCGTCGAGGCGGCCGGCGTCGCCGGTGGCGAACCAGCCGTCCGCGGTCTTCGGGTCGGTGCCGTCCCGGTAGCAGCGCAGCAGCAGCGGCCCGCGCAGGTGGATCTCGGCCGTCGCCGGGTCGACCCGGACGTCGACGCCGGCGAAGGGGACGCCGGCGTACACGCAGCCGCCGCACGTCTCGGTGAGCCCGTACGTCGGGACGACGTTGGGTGGCAGCGACGGCGGCGGAGCGGACCCGCCGAGGAGGATGCGCCGCCACCGCGCGACCGCGCCGGCGTCGAGCCGGGCGAGCGCGGTCGGGACGAGCGAGGTGAGCGTCGCGTCGGAACGCGTCACGGCAGCGGCGTCGAACGACCGGAGGAGTTCGAGCGGCGTGCCCGACAGCACGGCGCGAAGAACGACGTTGAGGCCCCCCATGTGCGCCAGCGGCAGGCACGCGAGCCACCGGTCCGACGACGGGTCGACGTCGAGCGCGGCGTTGCCCATCCGCACCGCGGCGGCGACGGCGTCGTGCGTCAGGACGACGCCCTTGGGCTCGCCCGTCGATCCGCTCGTCGCCATGACGAGCGCGTCGCCGTCGTCGACGTCGTCACCGGCCCGCATCGCGGTCCTCACCGCGTCGGTCGCTGCGGCCGGGAGGCGAGGGTCGACGGGGAGCACCGCGTCACCCGCGTCCCACGTCCGGCGCAGCGCGTCGACGAACTCCCGGTCACCGGTCGCGACGAGTGGGACCAGCCGCGGCACGCCGGTAGGGTACGGCGCGACGTGCACCGACCCGGAAGCGATGCCGGCGCCTCGACGGCCAGTTGCCGCCGCTGGCGGCGTCCTCGTCCTAGCGGTCGGGCAAGGCGAGCGCGTCGTCCTGCGTCCTTTCCAGCGACGGCCCTGGCTCGCCGATGCGCGCAGCCCGCCTCCGGGCCGGAGCACGAGTGACCAACCGCTGGGTCGCGGGTGCCCGGCCCCGCACGCTTCCGGCCGCCGTCGTGCCCGTGATCGTCGGCACCGGCGTCGCCGGTGGTGACGGCGACTTCGTGTGGTGGCGGGCGGCGCTCGCGCTCCTGGTCGCGCTCGCCGTGCAGATCGGCACGAACTACGCCAACGACTACAGCGACGGCGTGCGGGGCACCGACGACGCGCGCGTCGGCCCGGTGCGGCTGGTCGCCGGCGGTCTGGCGGCGCCGGTCCAGGTGAAGCGGGCGGCGTGGGCGGCGTTCGCCGTCGCCGCCGTCGCCGGCGTCGCGCTCGCGGCGGTGACGTCGTGGTGGCTCGTCCTCGTCGGCGCGCTGTGCATCGCCGCCGGGTGGCTCTACACCGGCGGCCCGTCGCCGTACGGGTACCTCGGCTTCGGCGAGTTGTTCGTGTTCGTCTTCTTCGGCCTCGTCGCGACCATGGGTACGGCGTACGTGCAGAGCGAGGAGATCACGCGCACCGCGTTCGACAGTGGCGCCGCGGTCGGGTTGCTCGCCGCCGCGCTGCTCGTCGTCAACAACCTGCGTGACATCCCGACGGACGCCGAGTCGGGCAAGCGGACGCTCGCGGTGCGCATGGGCGACGCGCGGACGCGGCAGTTCTACGTGCTCCTGGTCGGTGCCGCGTTCCTCCAGGTGCTCGCGGTCGCCGCCGGTGGGCGGCCGTGGTCGCTGCTCGCGCTCGCCGCCGTCGTCCTCGCCGTCGTTCCCGTGCGCACCGTGTTGCGCGGCGCTGTCGGGCCCGCGCTGATCGGCGTCCTCCAGGCGACGGCGCGGCTCGAGCTCGTCTTCGGTGTGCTGCTGACCGTCGGCCTGTGGGTTTCCTAGGTCCGGTCGAGGAACCGGCGCACGATCGTGACGAACGCGTCCGGGTGTTCGAGGTGGGCGGCGTGACCGGCGCCGGGAACCCACTCGGTACGCGCGGTCGGTCCGATGGCATCGGCGAGTCGCTTGGCCAGCACCTTGAACTTGCCGTCGAGCTCGCCGGCCAGGACGAGCGTCGGGATGCCGAGCACGCCGATCTCGTGCAGGCGGTCCCACAGCGGTTCCTGGGCGCCGGTGCCGGCGAGACGCAGCGCGCCGGCGAGACCCGCAGCGGTGTTGTCGCGCGTGCGCGCCTCGGCTCCACCGCCGGCGTCGGACGGAACGTGCTCGAACATCGGCTGGGCGAGCCACTCCTCGACGAACCGCTCGACGCCGATCGCCTCGATGCGCGTCGCCAGCAGCTCGTCGCGGTGGCGTCGGGCGTTGCGCTCGGCGGGGTCGTCGATTCCGGCTGTCGCGCCGAGCAGGACCAGTCGCTCGACGGCCGACGGACGGCTGAGCGCGACGTGGAGGCACGCTCGTCCACCCATCGAGTAGCCGACCCACGTCGCCGACTCGTGCTCGGTGGCGGCGACCAGCTGCGCGGCCGTCGCCGTCAGGTCGGCGGCCGGGATGCCGCCGTGTCCGGGCAACGTCGGCGTGACGACATCGCACCCGTCGTCGCGCAGCGCGCCGGCGATGTGGTCCCACGACGCGCCCGTCTGGGTGAACCCGTGCACGAGCACGACGCGCTGCCGCTGCGGCGGTGCCACGCCCGATGACCGTAGACGGCACGCTGCAGGCGACGTTCGCGGCGACGCTCGTCGACGAGTGGGTCCGGTGCGGCGTCACCGACGCGGTGGTGGCGCCGGGGAGCCGGTCGACGCCGCTGCTGCTCGCGCTCTCGTCCTGCGCCGCCATCCGGCTGCACGTGTTCCTCGACGAGCGGTCGGCGGCGTTCTTCGCGCTCGGCGTCGGGATGGCGACGGGGCGACCGGCGGTCGTCGTCACGACCAGTGGCACCGCGGCCGTCGAGCTGCACCCTGCGGTCGTGGAAGCGTCCTACGCCCGTGTCCCGCTGCTCGCGGTGACCGCCGACCGGCCCTGGGAGCTGCGCGACGTCGGCGCGCCCCAGACGGTCGACCAGTCGGGTCTGTTCGGGCGAGCCGTGCGGTGGTTCGCCGACCCCGGCGTGCCCGACGCCTCGTCGTCGTCGGCGTGGCGGTCGCTCGCGGCGCGTGCGGTCGCGGAGGCGGTGCGCGGCCGCGGCCCCGTCCACCTGAACCTGCCGTTCCGTGACCCGCTCGTCGCCGTGCCCGGCCCGCTCCCGCCCGGCCGCCACGACGGCGCGCCGTGGCACGGGGTCGCACACCCACGTTCTGGTACCGGGAGCGGGGCCGAAACGGCCCCGCTCCCGGTACCAGAAGCGGCGAGGGCGGTCGTCGTCGCGGGGCGGGGTGCGTCGGAGCTCGGGGACGTCGTCGGGTGGGCGGCCGAACGGGGGTGGCCGGTCCTGGCCGACCCGCTGTCGGGCTGCCGTGTGCAGGCGCCGAACGTCATCGCCGCGTTCGACGGGCTGCTGCGGGCCGGGCGGTTCGCCGCCGGCGTCGCGCCCGATGTCGTCGTCCGCGTGGGCGCGCCGCCGGCATCGAAGGTGCTCGCGCAGTGGCTCGCGTCGCTGAGCTGTCCGCAGCTCGCGGTGAGCCCGCCGGGCACGTGGCCCGACCCCGAGCGCACCGCGACGGACGTGCTGCCGGCGCTGCCCGGCGTCGACGTCGACGCGGTCGATGCGGGGTGGCTGGCGCGGTGGCGCGCCGCCGACGACGCCGCCCAGCGCGCGATCGACGAGGTCCTCGCCGCCCGCGCCGGGCTCACCGAGCCGGCCGTCGCCCGCACCGTCGTCGACGCGCTGCCCGACGGCGCCCGCCTGGTGGTGTCGTCGTCGATGCCCGTGCGTGACGTCGAGTGGTTCTCGCGGCCTCGTGACGGGATCACCGTGCACGCCAACCGCGGCGCCAACGGCATCGACGGCATCGTCTCGACCGCGCTCGGCGTGGCCGCCGGATCGCACGATCCGACGGTTGCGCTCCTCGGTGACCTCGCGTTCCTTCACGACAGCGGCGGTCTGCTGTGGGCACGTGACCGTGACGTCGACTGCACGTTCGTCGTCGTCGACAACGACGGTGGCGGCATCTTCTCGTTCCTCCCGCAAGCGGCCGCCGACGCGGTCGCCCCGGCGACGTTCGAGCGACTGTTCGGCACGCCGCACGGGATCGACGTCGCCGAACTCGCACGCGCCCACGCGCTCGACGTCGCCGACGACGTCGCCGCCGCGGTGCGGGATGCCGCCGGCGCCGGTGTGCGCGTCGTCGTCGTTCGCACCGGTGACCGTCGCATCAACGTCGACGTCCACGCGCAGCTCAACGACGCCATCACGGCTGCCGTCGCGTAGTGCTCACCATCGCCAGCTACAACACACACTTCGGCGTCGACCGCCACGGCCAGCCGTTCGACGTCATCGCCGCGATCGCCGCCCTCGACGCCGACGTCGTCGCGCTGCAGGAGGTGTGGCAGCCACACGACACCGGCCGCAGCTTCGCCGCCGACGCCGCCGAGCAGCTCGGCTACGAGGTCCACGAGGCGCCGCTCGCGCCCGGGCTCATCACCCACCGGCAGGATCTCGTGACGCGGCACGAGCAGTCGGAGGGCATGTGGGGCCTCGCGCTCCTGTCCCGCGTGCCGAGCCGCGCCCGCCCGACGATCCCGCTCGGTCGCATCGCGTTGGACCGCGCCGCGCGCGTCGCGCTCCCGGTCGAGATCGAGGGCGGACCCGTCGTCGTCGTCACGCACATCTCGCACCGGCTGTTCGGCTCACCGCGACAGATCCGCCGCGTCGCCCGCGTCCTCGACCCCGACGGCGAGCCGACCGTCGTGCTCGGCGACTTCAACCTGTGGGGGCCACCCGTCGGCCTGCTGTTCGGCGACGGTTGGACCCGCCCGGTTCGCGGACGCACGTGGCCCGCGTGGCGCCCGCACAGCCAGATCGACCACATCGTGTGCAATCGCTCGGTTGCAGCACGCGACGGCGAAGTCCTCGCCATGACCCCGAGCGATCACCGCCCGGTGCGGGCTGTCGTCGACGTCGCGGTCAGGGGCGGACGACGGCCGCCAGCAACGCCTGCAACTTGAGCTGCGTCTCCGCCAGCTCGTCGTCGGGGTCGGACCCCTCCACGACACCGACGCCGGCGAACAGCCGGGCCAGCCGTCCGGCGATCTCGGCGCAGCGGATGCCGACGACGAACGCGCCGTCACCCCGCCCGTCGACCCACCCGACGGCACCGGCGTAGCGGCCGCGGTCGAACCCCTCGACCGACTTCAGGTACGCGACGGCGTCGTGGGTCGGCGTGCCGGCGACGGCCGGCGTCGGGTGCAGCGCGAGCGCCAGCGACAACGCCGACGGCGCCGGGTCGTCGCGCAGGCGGCCTCGCACGAGCGTGCCGAGGTGGGCGACGTTGCGCATCGCCACGATCGACGGCGCGTCGGGCACATCGAGCGAGTCGCAGAACGGACGCAGGACGTCGGCCACGAACGACACCACGAGGCCGTGCTCCTCGCGGTCCTTCGCCGATGCCAGCAGCCGCTCGGACGCCCGCCGGTCGGCGTCGGCGTCACCGGAGTGGGCGATCGTCCCGGCGAGCGGATGCGACGTGACGGTGTCGCCGTATCGCGACACGAGCAGCTCGGGCGAGGCGCCGACGAAGCCGTCGGCCGAGAAGACGGTGCACGACGGGTACAGCACCTGGAGCCGGGCGAGCACCTGCGACACGACGATGTCGCTGCTCGCCTCGACGACGACCTCGCGCGCCAGCACGACCTTGGAGAACGCACCGTCGGCGATGCGCGCCACGGCCTTGGCGATGATCTCGCACCAGTCGGCGTGCGAGACGGTCGGGGTCAGCGTGAACGCGTCCGGCGCCCGGGCCGCGGAGCGGTGGTCGACGAGGACCTCGCCGGCATCGACGTCGACCTCGCGCGCGCCGATGGTCGTCACCCACGACGTCCCGTCGGCAGTCCGCCCGAGGACGACCGCGGGGATGACGGCGTCCGCCACGGTTGCGGCGTCGGGATCGAACGGCAGCGCCGTCGCCGAGATCGCGCCGGTTCCCGGTAGGCCGACCTCGTCGTCGACGGCGATCGACGCCAAGCACGCGCCGACGTCGCGCACCGCCACGCGCGCCGCGACACCGCGCATCGCCAACCCCACGCCGTCACGCTCGAACACCCACCCGTCCTCACCGGCGAACGCCAGCAGGTCAGGCGCCGCGTCCGATGGGAGCGACCGCGTGCGCGCCGCCAGCGGCGTCACGAGCGTGTCCCGGTGAGCAGCTGGGCGATGCCGCCCGACAGCAGATGCCGTTGCACGGTCGCGAAGCCGGCGCCGCGCACGAGGTCCAGCAGTTCGTCCACGTCCGGTAGGTACGAGACGGACCGCGGAAGGTATCGGTACGCGGCGCCGTTCCCCGAGACGAGCCCGCCGATGAGCGGCACGACCCGTCCGAAGTACACGGCGTGGCCCGCCCGCATGAGCGGCGACGGCGGCGTCGCCACCTCGAGCAGCGCGAGCCGCCCGCCGGGTCGCACGACGCGGCCGCACTCGCCGAGGAAGGTCCGCAGGTCGACGAAGTTCCGCAGCGCGAACCCGCTCACGACGCCGTCGACGGACGCGTCGCCGAACGGCAGTCGCTGGGCGTCACCCTGCACCAGGGGCGTTGCGCCGACGCGGTCGAGACCGGCCCGCAGCATCCCCCACGAGAAGTCGACGCCGACCGGACGCAGCCCGTCGCCCGCGAGATCGAGGCACAGGTCGCCGGTGCCGCACGCGACGTCGACGACGACCGACCCCGGCGCCAGCCCCAGCATCCGCACCGCCCGCCGCCGCCACCCGACGTCGAGACGGAACGTCATGATCCGGTTCACGAGGTCGTAGCGGGGGGCGATGGTGTCGAACATCGACCGGACGGCGGCGGCCTTCTCGTCACCCTGTGGCAGCGCCTCGTCGCGCCGGTCGGTCAGCACGGCGGCGAGCCTACGGGCGGGGTTGCGGCGCACCACAATGCCGGCACATCGGGTACGCCCGCGACGTCGGCCGGTCGCACGCGACACACCGGTTCACCGCGATCTCACCACGGCGCAGCCGCCCGAGCGTCTGCCACAGCAGCCCGCCGACGGCGACGACGATGAGGATCTCGATCCCGTCACGCACGCCGTTGTCCACCGCGTAAGTCTGGACCCTGTGCCGGGGCTCTACGCAGCCGAGATGCGCCGCCGCGTGCGGCTGCCGGCGGACGACGTCTGGAGCCACCTCGAGGACACGGCGGCGTACCGCCGGTGGTGGCCGTGGCTGCAGTTGTTCGACGCGTCCGGCGGGCTCACGGCCGGTGCGACGTGGCGCGCCGGCATACGGGCGCCGCTCCCGTATGTCGTCAGCTTCACGCTCGACCTGACGACCGTCGACGCCACGGACCACGTCGTCGAGGCGCACGTCACCGGCGACGTCACCGGCAGCGCCACGATCGGCATGGCGACACCCGACGGCGACGCTGACGGCGACGGCGACGGTGGCCCGGCGACCGACCTGCGCATGACGTGGCGGCTCACGCCGGCAAGCTCCTTCCTCCGGCTGCTCGACGCGACCGCCCGCCCGGTCGCCCGGTGGGGACACGACACCGTGATGCGCCGCAGCGTTGACGCGTTCGTCGCCGCCGTCGAGCAGACTCCGCCTCCATGGCGATCGACTTCACGCTGAGCCCCGAGCTCGAGGAGCTGCGCGACCGGGTCCGCACGTTCATGGACAAGGAGGTGCGTCCGGCGGAGGACGCGCTCGACGTGGCGCGCCACGGTGACCGCGGCCAGATGGTGAAGCACATCGTCACGCTGCGGAAGAAGGCGCAGGACGAGGGACTGTGGCTCCCGCACATGCCGCCCGAGTTCGGCGGCATGGGGCTCGGTCCGGTCGCGATGGCCACCGTGCAGAGCGAGGCGGCCCGCACGAGTTGGGGTCCGTTCATCCTCAACTGCCAGGCGCCGGACGAGGGCAACATGCACACGCTGCTGCACTTCGGCACGCCGGAGCAGAAGGAGCAGTACCTGCGGCCGCTGTGCGACGGCGTGCAGCGCAGTTGCTTCGCGATGACCGAGCCCGAGGTCGCCGGCTCGGACCCGACGCTGATCCAGACGCACGCCGAGCAGCAGGACGACGGCGACTGGCTGATCAACGGCCACAAGTGGTTCATCAGCGGTGCGCGCGGCGCGAAGTTCGCCATCGTCATCGCCCGCACCGACCCCGACGCGTCGAACCCGCGCGCACGCAACACCGCGTTCATCGTCGACACGGACACGCCCGGCTTCGACATCGTGCGCGACGTCGAGACGATGTCCGGCAGTCACAACCACTGCGAGATCCGCTTCCGTGACGTGCGCGTGCCCGACAGCGCGATCCTCGGCGAGCGCGGCGGCGGCCACAAGCTCGGGCAGGTCCGTCTCGGACCGGCGCGCCTCGCGCACTGCATGCGTTGGATCGCGCAGACCGAGGTCGCGATGGAGATGATGGTCGACCGCGCCACCAAGCGGTTCGCCCACGGGTCGCTCCTCAGCGACAAGCAGGGGATCCAGTGGATGATGGCCGACTCCGCGATGGAGCTGTACGCGGCGAAGCTGATGGTGCTCCACGCCGCGTACAAGATCGAACACGGCCTGCCGTTCAAGCAGGAGGTGTCGTTCGCCAAGCACCACGTGGCGAACACGCTGTGGCGCGTCGTCGACCGTGCCGTCCAGGTGCACGGCGCGCTCGGCTACTCCACGGACACGCCGCTCGCCAACATGCTCAAGCAGGCGCGCTGGGCGCGCTTCGCCGACGGCGCCGACGAGGTCCACCAGATGACGATCGCCAAGAACGTCATCGGCGCGTGGGAGGGCCAGGGCTCGCTCTCCGCCGCGCTGGGTGAGCTGCCCCTTTGAACGAGCCCGACCGCGCCGTCTTCGTCGACCTCGGGCGGGCCCGCCTGCGGCTGTGGCAGTGGGGTGACGCCGGCGCGCCGGTCGTCCTGCTGCTCCACGGCGGATGGGACCACGGCCGGATGTGGGACGACTTCGCGCCCCGCGTCGCCGCGCTCGGGTACCACGCGGTGGCGTGGGACGCCCGCGGTCACGGCGACAGCGGTCGGCTGCCCGCCAGCGGCGCGTACTGGAACATGTTCCTCGTCGACCTGGCGCAGCTGTGCGCCGAGCTGTCACCCGGCGCGCCGGTGCGCGTCATCGGCCACTCGTTCGGCGGCGGCCTGTCGCTGGCGTTCGCAGCGACGTTCCCGGACCTCGTCGATCGCGTCGTCAACATCGACGGGCTCGGCCCCGCGCCCGAGATGTTCCTCGTGCAGGACCACGCCGCGGTCGCGTCGCAGTGGCTCGCCGACGCCGAGAAGATCTGGGATCGCCCCCCACGCGAGTACGCGTCGCAGCGGGAGATGGCCGAGAAGCGCAAGGCGATCAACGTCCGGCTGCCGATGGCGTGGTGCGAGCACCTCGTCGCCCACGGCACGACGCGAGGTCCCGGCGGCGGGTGGACGTGGAAGTCCGACCCGCTGTTCCGCCTCGGCTCGCCCGGGCCGTTCACCGCGGAGTCGCTCATGGCGGAGTTCGCCCGCATCCGGTGCCCGCTCCTGCACCTGAGCGGTACCGAGGCCGACCAGTGGGGCGATCTCCCCGACGACGTGCGGGCGCGGCGACTGGCGGCGATCGCCGACGCCCACCACGTCGCGGTCGCGGGCGCCGGGCACTACGTCCACATCGAGCAGCCCGACGTGGTGCTCGAGCACGTGAAGGCGTTCCTGGCGTGACCGCGCCGCTGCTCGTGCTCCACGCGTGGGGGGACCCGCTCGCGTCGACGCGGTGGGCCGCGCTGGCCGGCGTGTGGGACGGGCCGTTCGTGGCGTTCGACCTGCCCGGGCACCGGGGTGCGTCGATCCCGACCGGGGGTACCTACGCGCAGGCGGACGCCGCGCTCTACGGCGACCGGGCGCTGCGCGCCGCCGGCTTCGGGGGAGTGCCGGCCGTGATCGTCGGGGACTCGTCGGCCGGGTACGGCGCCGAGTTGCTCGCCGCCGCCGGCCGCGCCGCCGCGCTGGTGCTCGTCGACGGGCTCGGGGACGCGTGGCGGTCGGCCGACGAAGTCGTGACCGACGGCATTCGCTGGTGCACCGCCGTCGCCGGCGACCCGGCCGCGCTGGCGCCACCGCCGCCGGATGCCGACGTCGACCCGCGCCTCGCCCACCTGTTCCCCAGCGTGTGGGAGCGCTCGTTCACCGACGCGCGCCGGCGGTCGATCGCCGTGCCCGTCGTCGCCATCGAGACGCCGGCGTCGCCCACGCCCCGCGAGCAGCGAGACGACCGGCTGAAGTCGTTCTCGGGACCGGCGGTGTGCGTCGAGGTCGCCGACCGCACCGCGGAGGCGGTGATCGCCTCCGGCGCCCTGAACTTCCCGTTTTGACAGCAGGAGCGCACCCGTTTCGGGTGGGCTCCTGCTGTC
>DASSOZ010000027.1:0-14258 GCA_035700105.1 Acidimicrobiales bacterium | reverse complement strand
GTACTCGATGCCGTCGCTCGTCGTGCTCGGCGACGCGCCGCCCGACGAGGTCGGCGCGATGACGGCGTCGCTGCAGCTCACCGACACGCTCGGTATGGCGCTCGGCACGGGCGTCGGCGGGGCGATCGTGGCGTTCGGCGCGGCGTCGGGATGGGCGCGGTCGACGTCGATCGGGCTCGTCGACGCGCTGATGGTGACCGTCGGGATCGTCGCCGTCGTCGCCGCCCGGCGGTTGCCGCACAGGCGCGCCGGCGACCCGCTCTCCTAACGTCGCCGTCCATGTTCGAGTGGTCGGAAGAGCAGCTGATGATCCGCGACACCGTGCGCCAGTTCGTGGAGAAGGAGATCGCGCCCCGGCGCGACGAGCTGGAGCACGGCGACCTGCCGCCGTACGACATCCTGCGCTCGCTCTACGCGACCTTCGGGCTCGACAAGATGGCGGGGCAGCAGTTCGACGCCCGCATCGCCGCAGAGGAATCCGGCGAGCCGAAGAAGCCCCGCGGCGAGCGCGAGGGCGGCGGCGACCCGTCGATGACGATGATCCCGATCATCGAGCTGTGCCGGTACTCGCCGGGGATGGTCACCGCCATGGGGGTGTCGGTCGGCCTCACGGCGGCGGCGATCATGTCGAGGGGGACCGTCGCGCAGAAGAAGCGCTGGGCGCGCGACCTCCTCACGTTGGACAAGGTCGGGTCGTGGGCGATCACGGAGCCGGGCTCGGGATCGGACGCGTTCGGCTCGATGAAGTCGACGGCGCGTCGCGACGGCGACGAGTACGTGCTGAACGGCTCGAAGACGTTCATCACGAACGGTCCGTACGCCGACACGATCGTCTTCATCTGCAAGCTCGACGAGGGCAACCCGCCCGCCGACCGCAAGGTCCTCACGTTCGTGCTCGAGAAGGGCGACCCCGGGCTCGAGCAGTCGAAGCCGCTCCGCAAGATGGGCATGCACTCGTCCCCGACCGGCGAGCTGTTCCTGTCCGACGTGCGTGTCGGCCGCGACCGGTTGCTGGGCGAGACCGAGGACGTGCCCGGCGGCGGACGTGAGGGCGCGAAGGACACGTTCACGATGGAGCGCTCGGGCGTGGCGGCGATGTCGCTCGGGATCATCGAGAAGTGCCTCGAGCTCTCGGTGCAGTACGCCAAGGACCGCGTGCAGTTCGGCCGGCCGATCGGCGACTACCAGCTCATCCAGCTGAAGCTGGCGAAGATGGAGGTTGCCCGCCTGAACGTCCAGAACCTCGTCTTCCGGTTCATCGAGATGGTGAAGGCGGGCCGGCCGCTGTCACTCGCCGAGGCGTCGGCGATGAAGCTCTACTGCGCGCAGTCGGCGACCGAGGTCGCGCTCGAGGCGGTGCAGCTGTTCGGCGGCAACGGCTACATGAGCGAATTCCATGTGGAGCAGCTGGCAAGGGACGCAAAGGTCCTGCAGATCTACGCCGGCACCGACGAGATCCAGGTCACCCACATCGCCAAGGACCTGCTCCGGCGTTAGACCGACCCCACCGAACTCGGCGTAGATCCGTACCGCAGAGGTACATATCTACGCCGAGTTCGGCGGGTGGGGTCAGAGCTCGACGGACGCGTACGCCTGGTTCCACAGCGCGTCGTAGCCGATGGCGGCGAGCTTCTGTGACCACCGTTCCGCCGGGTCGTCCGACCACGCCACGCCGTCGGGCTCCGGCGCCGCGACCAGCAGGTCGCGGATGGCGTCGGTGATGGGGTAGCCGGACGACGACGGGTCGTCCTCCTCGAGGATCGCCCACAGCCGCTCCAGCGCACCGGGCCGCGACCGCTCGAACGGGCGCACCCCGCTCGCCTGGTACCGCACCACCGCGAGTGCGAGTGCGGCGTCGGAGAACGAGCGCTCGAACCGCACGACCCGCACACCCGACGGCGCGTCGGGGTCGGGACCGAGCATCGTCGACTGGCACCCCCAACCGGGGACCTCGCCCATGACCGCGGCGACCGAGCCCTCCGCCGGGCCTTCGTGCCACGACACGAGCGGCTCGTCGTCGGCCGACGAGAACGCGAACGACGTCGCCGGGAAGGCGGCGGGGACCTCCTCCGACAGCCGCGCCCGGAGCTCGGCCCACGTCGGTTTCGTCGACAGGCGGAAACGCATAGCCGGCCACGACCGTACGCGGCGGTACCGTCCAACACCCATGCGCGGCCTCGGCACGCTGATCAACGTCGTGGCGATCGCCGCCGGGACGGGCGTCGGGCTCCTCGTCGGGCCGAAGGTGCCCGAGCGCATGCGCACGACGATCCTGCAGACGGTCGGACTCGTCGTCGTGGTCATCGGCGTCACCCAGGCAGCCGGCAGCCGGAACATCGTGTTCCCGCTCGTCGCCCTCGTCGTCGGCGGGATCGCCGGCGAGCTGCTCGGACTGGAGGAGCGGGTCGACTCGCTCGGCGAGCGGATCCGCCGGCGCGTCGAGCGCGACAGTGACCCGACGGCGGACCCGAAGCAGCGGTCGACGTTCGTCGAGGGCTTCGTCGCCGCGACGCTCCTCTACGGCGTCGGCCCCCTCGCCATCCTCGGCTCGATCGACGACGGCCTGCGCCACGACCCGCAGCTGCTCATCGTGAAGGCGGCGCTCGACGGGCTGGTGTCGATCGTGTTCGCGTCGACGCTCGGATGGGGCGTCGGCTTCGCCGCGATCCCGATCCTCGTCTACCAGGGGACGCTGACGCTCGCCGCCGGTGCCGCCGACCGCGTGCTCACCACGCGCATGGTGATCGAGATGACGGCGGCGGGCGGCGTGATGGTGATGGGGATCGGCGTACGCCTGTTGGAGCTCAAGCAGATCCGGGTGGCGTCGCTCCTGCCGGCGCTGCTCCTCGCGCCGATCGGTGTCGCGCTGTTCGCCCGCTGACACTGGCGGCAGGCGCCGGCGCCGGCCACGTCAGCCGCACCGACAACCGGTGGATGCCGTCGTCGACGGCGACGCGATGCAGCCGCCCGTCGCGGCGCCCGCGCGTCGCCCGCAGCGACAGCGGCGCGCCGGCACGCGTCCACTCGTCGAGGTGCGACAGCAGCGACGCGTCGAAGAACGTGCCCGCCGGCACCCGCACGGTGAACACCGGACCGCCGAACGGATGACGCCGACGAGGGCGCCGGTTGCGCGGCGACGGGCCGACGAGGTCGAGCACGAGCGCGCCGCGGTCGAGCCCGACCGCCACCAGCTGCAGGCCCGACAGGCGGATGCGCACGAGGGACCGAGTTCGCCGCGGGAGGGATCGCCTCCTGTCGAGCGGGTAGGGGCCGCCCATGATCGACCCCCGCCTCGAAGACCACCTGGTGGGCGTCGAGCTCCAGATCGTGGAGCTGGTCGAGCGACGTGAGCGGGCCACCCTGCAGGGGCGGGCCGATGACGCCGCGACGATCCAGGCGGAGCTCGATGCGCTCTATGCCGACATGGCCCGCACCGCGGACCACCTCGCCGACATCGCCTGAGCCGCCGCACCCACCATTCGGGGTGTGCCTCGTCGCGCCGGTGGGTAGCCCGCCGCCATGGGTATCGGCGCGAGCATCTTCCTCATTGCCGTCGGCGCGATCCTGGCGTTCGCCGTCGACGTGCAGACCAACGGCGTCAACCTCGACACCATCGGCGTGATCCTCATGATCGTCGGTGCGATCGGGTTGCTGCTGTCGATGTTGTTCTGGAGCGACTGGGCGCCCTACCGGCGGCGCCGCTACGTCGACGTGGACGACCGGCCCGTCGTGCGCCGGCGCGTCTACACCGACGACGACGTCTACTGATCGAGCTGGTCCAGCGCTCGACCCATGAGGTCGACGAAGTTGTCGCAGTAGAAGCGCTGCAGCGCCTCCGGCGAGAGGTCCTCGGTCGACGCGCCGAAGCGGGCGAGCGGGTTCCGCCCGCCCTCGACGTGCGGGTAGTCCGACGAGAACATGCACACCTCGTCGCCGCTGTTGGCGATGATCCAGCCGGTGTCCTCGTGCGGGTACGGCGTCACCCGCACCTGCCGGCGCACGAACTCGCTCGGCAGCAGTGACAACCGCTGCAGCCGCTCCTCGTTCTTCGCGAAGGCGCGGTGCGCCGAGTCCATGTTGCGCATCCACCCGGGCAGCCACGACGCGCCCTGCTCGATGATGCCGATGCGCAGGTCGGGGAAGCGGTCGAGCACGCCGTCGACGATCATCGTCGCCACCGTCTGCATCGGCGGGTACGGGATGGCGAGGTAGTCGACCGAGCGGAAGTTCTCGGCGCCGCCGTGGAAGTCGGGGACCGCCGGCAGGCCGTTGACGAAGTAGTTCGGGTCGAGCAGCTGGCCGCCGCCACCGACGTGGAGGACGACGGGGACGCCGGCCTCCTGCGCGGTGGCCCAGACGGGGTCGAGCGCGACGTGGCTGGGGGAGTGGCCGGGCGGGCACGCCGACGCCACCATCAGCGCCTTGCAGCCGAGCTCGAGCGCTTCGCGCGCCATCGCCGCGGCGCGGTCGAAGTCGGCGAGCGGCACGTACCCCACGGCCAGGAGGCGGCGGTCGACGCTGCAGAAGTCGGCCATCGCGCGGTTGTGGGCGCGCGCCAGCCCGTACGTGAGGTCGAGGTCGGGCTGGTGCTCGACGGCCTGAAGCCGCTTGTTGGCGAACGTGTTGAACACGAGTTGGCTCGCGAACCCCATCAGGTCGAGCGCGTGCGGGCGGTCCTCCTTGTGCAACGCGCCGGTCGCCCGCCAGTTCTTGCGCAGCATCACCTGCGTCGCGTCGTCGGGCTCCGGGTCGGAGTCCGTGCGCCAACCCGCCGGCATGACGTACGCGGGCTCCAGCCGGTCGCGCACGTCGGGGTCGGCGAACGGATGGAACCAGTCGGGCGTCTCCATCACGTGGGAGTCGGCGTCGTGCACGACGGGCACCGGCGCGGCGTCGGCGTAGGTGCGATCAGCGAGCGTCATCGGTGGTACTCCTCGTTCGGCATCTGGCCGGTCGCCATCGCCATCCGGTTCGTGAAGTTGTACATCGAGGCGATCTCGATCACGTCCCACACCTCCTCGTCGGTGAGGCCGGCACCACGCAGACGGTCGAGGTCGCGCTCGTCGCAGTCGAGCGGCGTCGTGGTGATCTTCACCGCGTACTCGAGCATCGCGTGCTGCTTCGGTGGGAGCCCGGCGCGGCGGAAGTCGAAGATGATGCGGTCGGCGAGGACGCGGTCGCCGAGCGCCAGGCGGAGCGCGTCGCCGTGCGCGACCAGGCAGTAGAGGCAGCCGTTCGCCATCGAGACGGCCACGGCGATCATCTCCCGCTCGGCCTCGCTCAGGTGCTCGGTCGGCTCGTGCAGCTGCCGGTAGTGCGCGAACCAGGCACGGAAGCGCTCGGGCCGCCACGCGTACGCACGGAACACGTTGGGGACGAACCCGATGTTGGCCTCGGCCTTGGCGAACAGCTTGCGGATGTCGTCGGGCAGCTCGTCGTCGTCCGGGACGGGGAACCAGCTGATCGCCATCGCGCGAGTCTGCCCCGGTGCGTGTCGTGGAGGTCCAGCTCGAGGCGACGTTCGACCTGCGCCGGCGCGTGCTCCGTGCGCACGCGCCCGACGTTCCCGTGTCGAACCCGCAGGACGCGGTGGCGGGTGCGTTCCACCTCGCCGTCGTGGACGACGACGCCGGTGGCACGATCGTTGCCGTGGGCTCGTTCTCACCGACCGACGGCGATCGGCGCGTCGTGCGGTTGCGGGGGATGGCGGTCGAACCGTCGCGCCAGTCGCAGGGACTCGGGGGGCTGCTGCTCGACACCGCGGTCGACCGCCTCGCGCGCGCGGGCAACGTGACGCTCCTGTGGGCGAACGCCCGCCTACCCGCCCTCGCGTTCTACGAGCGCCACGGGTTCGTTGCGGTCGGCGGCCCGTTCGACGAGATCGGCATCCCGCACGTGCGGGTCGAGCGGGCGATCGGCGCGGACCTACAGTCCGGCGATGCCTGACCCGAACGAGGTTCCCCTGTTCGAGGCGACACCCGGGCACGGCGACGTGCGCGGCGGTGTCGTCGTCATCCAGGAGGCGTTCGGCGTGAACGCCCACATCCAGGACGTGTGCCGGCGCTTCGCCGACGAGCGCTACCACGCGGTCGCGCCGCACATCTTCCATCGCACCGGCGGCGGCGTCGCCGGGTACGGCGAGTTCGACAAGGTCATCGAGCACATGAAGGTCCTCGACGACGACAAGGTGCTGAGCGACGTCGACGCCGCGCTCGCCCACCTCGGCGCCGCCGGCATCCCGCCGGAGCGGACCGCGGTCATCGGGTTCTGCTTCGGCGGACGCGTCTCGTTCCTCGTGTCAGTGCGCCGCAAGCTCGGCGCCGGCGTGGGGTTCTACGGCGGCGGCATCGTGTCGGCGGGACGTCTGCCGTTCCCACCGCTCGTCGACGAGGTACCGCAACTGCAGACGCCCTGGCTCGGGCTGTTCGGCGACCAGGACCAGTCGATCCCGGTCGCCGACGTCGAGCGGCTGCGCGAGGAGCTCGACCGGTCGGCGCCCGTCGACCACGGTGTGCGTATCTACGAGGGCGCCGGACACGGCTTCTTCTGCGACCAGCGCGACTCGTTCCATGCCGAGGCGGCGGCAGATGCCTGGCCGCGGGCGCTCGACTGGATCGGGTCACACCTGGCATGAGCGCGTGACGGAGCTCGCCTGGGTCCTGCTCGGCGGGTTCCTGTTCGTCGCCGGCGCCGACTGGTACTCGCGCGTCACCGAGGACAAGAAGCTCGAGTACGCCACGAAGCCGCTGGCGATGGTGCTGCTCGTCGGCGTCGCGCTCGCGCTCGACCCGGCGGCGGGCGAGGGCGGGCGGCGGGCGTGGTTCGTGCTCGCGCTGGTGCTGTCGCTCGCCGGCGACGTCTTCTTGATGCTCCCGTCCGACCGGTTCGTCGCCGGCCTCGGTTCGTTCCTGCTCGCGCACCTCGCGTACGTCGCCGGGTTCCTCGTCGATCCGCCGGACGGGGCCGCCATCGGTGTCGCCGCGCTCGTCGTGATCGTCGTCGCGCCGACGCTCGCCGCGCCCGTCGTCTGGTCGTTGCGCCGCCGGCATCGGGAGCTGACGATCCCCGTCGTCGTCTACATGCTCGTCATCTCGGTGATGGTCGTGCTCGCGCTGGCGACCGGCATCTGGTGGGCGGGCATCGGCGCGGTCCTGTTCTTCGTGTCCGACTACCTCATCGCCCGCGACCGCTTCGTCCGCCCGCTGGCGTGGGCACCGCTGGCGATCATGGTGCTGTACCACCTGGGCCAGGCCGGGTTGGTGCTGTCGCTAACGTCGTCGACGTGAGTGAGTCCAACGACGAGGTGTGCGTCTGGTTCAACCCCTCGTGCAGCAAGTGCCGGGGGGCGAAGGAGCTGCTCGACGAGCGGGGTGTCGACGCCGAGTACTACCGCTACCTCGACGACGCGCCGACGCGCGACCAGCTCGAGGACGTGCTGCGGATGCTCGGTACCGACGACCCGCGCCAGATGATGCGGACGGGGGAGTCCGTCTACAAGGAGCTCGACCTCGACGGCGCGTCCCGCGACGCGCTGCTCGACGCCATGGTCGCCCACCCGATCCTCGTCGAGCGGCCGATCGTGATCCGCGGCGACAGGGCCGTGATCGCCCGGCCGCCCGAGAAGCTCCTGGACCTCCTGTCGTGACCGCCGCGCAACTCGACTACACCGTCGACGAGCTGCTGGCGAACGTCGAGGTCGCCGAGCCGCTCATCGCCGGCGGCGTGCGCTGCCACGGCGGGTTCTCGTCCGACGGGACGTATGTGTCACCGCGGACGAAGCACCGGCTGCCGGCGATCCGGGCGTGGCAGGCGAAGCACCGCGCCGACTTCGGTACGGACCTGCTCGACGTCGGCCTCGACACCTGGCCGCAGAACTACCCGAGCGTCGCCCAGTCGCGGCTGCTGCTCGACCACGGTGTCCGCGAGCCGATCGTGTCGTCGCTCACCCGCATCGGCACCGTCGAGGGCTTCGGGGCGATGATCCGCCTGTCGGTGATCCCCGACCTGCAGGCGTGCTTCGACGAGTCGATCGCCGGGACCGCGATGTCGCACCTGCCCGGGCTCTACGAGGCGCACGCGCGCGACGAGGCCGGGTTCGAGGACGAGGGCGGTCACAAGCAGATGTGGTTCGCGGCGCGCGACATCGCGTTCGA
This sequence comes from Acidimicrobiales bacterium, assembly GCA_035700105.1. Classification (GTDB taxonomy): domain Bacteria; phylum Actinomycetota; class Acidimicrobiia; order Acidimicrobiales; family DASSOZ01; genus DASSOZ01. The sequence continues at coordinate 6,105 of DASSOZ010000027.1, read as the reverse complement.
GCACCCCGTCACCGAGGACGAGACCGACCTGATGCTGCAGCGCATGGGCATCGCCGCGCCCGGTGGCGGTCCGGGTCCGGCGGCGGTGCCCGAGCGCGTCTTCGACGACCTCGACGCCGACCTCGAGCTGCTGATCATCCGCATGGTGCGGCTGCTGCTGATCGAGATCTCGGCGTTCCACACGTTCGCGTGGGCCGAGGAGCTCCTCGACGACTCGTCACGGGTCGCCGGCGAGGGCGAGGCATCGCGGCTCGTGTCGTACATCCGGGCCGACGAGACGCCGCACGTCGAGTACCTCAAGACGGTCCTGTCGGAGATGCGGGACCGCACGTTCCTGACGACGTCGGGCCGGCGGCGCGCCGGCACCGAGGTCATCGGGACGATCTGGGACCGGATGCTCGCCGATTCGCTCGGCCCGCGACGCGCGCTCGGGGTCAAGCAGACCGACGACGAGGTCGCCCACGCGCTCGCCGGCCGCCGCGACGCCGACGAGCTCATGGCCCAGTTCCACGCCCTCGCCTGAGCTGCGCCTCTTGGTACCTGAAACGGGGCCGAAACGGCCCCGTTTCAGGTACCAGAACGATTGGGCGGGCCGGATGGCGCCGTCGTCGTCGGTGCCGGCGCGACCGTCGTCGTCGGCGACGGCGGGACGGTCGTCGTCGTCGGTTCCGGCACGGAGCTCGTCGTCGTGGTCGCGTCCGGTGGGACGGTCGTCGTCGGCGCGAGCGAGGTCGGGACCGAGGGCGGTGGCGGCGGGGTGAGCGGCTGGAGCGACAGCGACTCGGGGTCGGCCGTCGGGATCGGCGTCGCCTTCACGCCCTGCAGGGCGACGCGCATCGTCGCGGAGAAGATCTGCGCCGGGAACGACCCGCCGGTCACGTGGCGACCGTGCACCGACGTCATCGGCACGTCACCGTCGGGGTGCCCGACCCACACCGCCGTCGCCAGCTGCGGCGTGTACCCGACGAACCAACCGTTCGTCCAGTTCTGCGTCGTGCCGGTCTTGCCCGCGAGCGGCCGCCCGATCGCGGCCGCCTGACCCGTGCCCCGGCGCACGACGTCCTGCAGCGGGCGGTTGAGGTTGCCGACCTCGCGCTCGTCGAACGCCTGGCGCGTCTGCGGCGTGTGCGTGTAGATCGTCCGCCCGTCGCGGTCGGTGATCGACGCGATCGCATAGGGCGTGGCGTACACGCCCTTGGCCGCGAACGTGGCGTACGCCGCCGCCATCTCGAGCGGGCTGACTCCCTTGCTCACACCGCCGAGCGCCACGGCCGGGAGGGGCCGGATCCCCGAGGGGATGCCCGCCTTCTCCGCCGTCCGCACGACGTTCTCGGGACCGACGTGCAGCGCGAGATCCATGTACACGGTGTTGACCGACTCGACGAGCGCGTCGTCGATCGACATCTGGCCGCCGCCGTGACCCTCGTCGTAGTTGGAGACCGTGAACGACGAGCCCTTGTAGTCGAACGTCCGCGGTGACGATCCGTCGAGCGTGCTGCGCGGGTCGATCCCTGCCTCGATCGCCGCGAGGTACACGAACGGCTTGAACGCCGAGCCCGGCTGGCGCCGTCCCTGCGTGGCGACGTCGAACTTCCGGTTGGGATCGAGGCCGGCGAACAGGTTGCGGATGCCGCCGTCGCCGGGGATGACGCTCACGACCGCCTCGGTCGGGTCGTTCGGCGCGCCGAGTTGCGCCTGCGCCGCCGCGGCCGCGGCGTCGAACGCCTTCGGGTCGAGCGTCGTCTTGATCGTGTAGCCGCCGGTGAAGAGCTCCTTGCCGCGCGACTCCGTCGAGCCGCCGAGGGCGTCGAGCGTCATCGCCTCACGCTGGACGTACCGCACGAAGTGCGGCGCCTTCATCGCGTTCTGGCCGCCGTGCGGCGGGACGACCGTCAGCGGCTCGGCCATCGCCGCGGCTCCGGCCGACTTCGTCAGCCAGCGGTTGCGGACCATGTTCTTCAGCACGTCGTTGCGCCGTGCCGTCACCGCCGCCGGGTGCGTGCGCGGGTCGAGTCGCTCCGGGGAGCGGATCATCCCGGCCAGCGTCGCCGCCTGCGCCGCGGACAGCTTGTCGGGTGGCACCCCGAAGTAGCTGTCGGCGGCGGCGGCGAACCCGTACGCGCCGTCGCCGAGGTACACCTGGTTGAGGTAGCGCTGGAGCAGCTCGTCCTTCGAGTACTTGCGCTCGAGCTGGTCGGCGTACAGCACCTCGCGGAACTTGCGGAGGAACGTGCGCTGCGAGCCCGTGTAGTTGAGCTTCGCCAGCTGCTGCGTGATCGTCGACCCGCCCTGGCGGTCGCCCTGGACGTTGCGGATCGTCGCCCGGACGACGGCGGTGAGGTCGATCCCGCCGTGCTCGTAGAAGTGCTCGTCCTCGGCGGCCAGCACCGCATGCGGGACGTGGTCGGGCAGCGCCTTCAACTGCAGCGGCTCGCGCTTCTGGCCGTCGTCGAGCGTGGCGAGCACGGTGCCGTCGGCGGCGAGGACCTTCGTCGTCTGCGGTAGCCGGTCGAAGCCGGCGACGTTCGGCGCGAACGGCCGCGCCGCGAAGAGGATCGTGCGGGTCGCCGCGTTGGCGGTCGCCTCACGCAGCGGTGGAACCGCGGCGATGATCGCCAGAACGGCGAACGCGGCGGGGACGATGAACCGCCACGGGAGGTACCGGACGCGATCGGGGATGTGGGGCCGGGGCAGTCGCCTGCGCCGGGCATCAGGTACGCGCGCATGCGCTGCAGTGCCCATCTCGCCGCCCGGTGTGCCCGCTGGCGCGGGAACCGAAACCCACGGGTGCGCCGGGTACGTTCGACCGATGGATCTGCGCCTCTTCCTCGAGCCCCAGCAGGGGGCCACGTACGAGCAGCAGTTGACGCTCGCCCGCCTCGCGGAGGACCTCGGGTTCGACGCGTTCTTCCGCTCCGACCACTTCCTCGTGATGGGTGGCTTCGACCCGTTGCCCGGCCCGACGGATTCGTGGGTGACGCTCGGCGCGATCGCGCGCGAGACGGCGAGGATCCGACTCGGGACGATGGTGACGTCGGCGACGTTCCGCCTGCCGGGGATGCTCGCCGTCCAGGTCGCCCAGGTCGACGAGATGAGCGGCGGTCGCGTCGAGCTCGGGCTCGGGACCGGTTGGTACGAGCAGGAGCACCTCGCGTACGGCGTGCCGTTCCCTCCCCTCGGCGAGCGGTTCGAGCGGTTGGAGGAACAGCTCGAGATCGTCACCGGTCTCTGGACGACGCCGGTGGGTGGCTCGTTCACGTTCGAGGGCGCGCACTACTCCGTCGTCGACTCCCCGGCGCTGCCGAAGCCCGTGCAGTCGCCGCGCCCGCCCGTGATCGTCGGCGGCGCCGGTGCCGTGCGGACCCCTCGGCTCGCGGCGCGCTTCGCCGACGAGTTCAACGTCCCGTTCCACACGCTCGAGCGCGGCGCCGCGCAGTTCCAGCGCGTGCGCGCCGCCTGTGAGGACCAGCGCCGCGATGTGTCGACGATGACGTTCTCGGTCGCGCAGACGGTCGTGTGCGGACGCGACGACGCCGCGGTCCGTCGCGGGCTCGAGGCGATCGGGCGGGGTCCGGAGGGCGTCGGGTTCTGCGGGACGCCGGAGCAGGTCGTCGACGCGCTCGGGCGGTGGAGCGACGCTGGCGCGACGCGCGCCTACCTGCAGTTCCTGATGCTCGACGACCTCGACCAGCTCCGCCTGATCGGCGAGGAGGTGCTACCGCGGGTCGCCGCGTAGCTCCTTGCGGATGACGAGGCGCAGGCCCGACCACGTCTCGTCGATGGCGCACACCTTGTTGTCCACGAGTCCCGTGGGGAGCGCGACCTCCCGAACGACGTCCTCGGTCATGTCGGTCGGGACCTTCGACGCCTTCTTCGGCCACGCGATCCACAGCCCGGCGCTCGGTGTCATCGCGCGGCGGAGGGTGCCCAGCTCGCGTTCGAGGCGCGCTCGCTCGGTGGTGAAGAACACGATGACGTCGGCGGTTGCGGGCTCGCTCGGCAGGCGTGTCGTCGTGGCGGGTATGTCGACCGCGTCCGGCCCGTCGACCACGACGACGGTGTCGCCGTCCTTGATGCCGAGCTTCTCGGGGAGCGGCGTCCCGCTGTAGCCGGCCGGCGTCATCGCGCGTGGAGAACGTCGAGGAGCACGTCCGGGCGGTCGGTCATGATGCCGTCGACGCCCAGGTCGAGCAGGCGCGTCATCTCGTCGCGGTCGTCGATCGTCCAGACGTGGACCTGGATGCCGCGCGCGTGGGCGGCGTCGACGAAGCGGCGGTCGACGATCGGGACGGGGCCCTGGTGGGTCGGAACCTGCGCGCACTGGGCGGCGAACTCCTTCCGCCCGACGGCGGGGACGTGCACGCTGGCGGCCCGGAGTCGGGCGACCTCCTTCGGTCCCATCGACGAGCAGCACCGGTGATCGGTGAGGGCGCGCAACCGGTCGAGGCGGCGATCGGAGAACGCGGCGAGGCAGACGCGCTCCCACGCGTTCGTGCGGCGGATCACGTCGACGAGGGGCTCGACCGCGGTGTCGGCCTTCGCGTCGACGTTGACCTTCAGGTCGGGCCATGCGCCGAGCAGGTCCTCGAGGAGCGGGACGCCGCCGTCGCCCTCGTTCAGGTGCGCCCGCTCGACCGTCGACCACGGCAGGTCGATGATGCGGCCGGTGCCGTCGGTCGTGCGGTCGAGCACGTCGTCGTGGAACGCGACGAGCACGCCGTCGGCGGTCGCGTGCACGTCGGTCTCGACATGGTCGAAGCCGAGCTCGACGGCACGCGCGAACGCGGCGGTCGAGTTCTCCGTGATGCCGGGCTCGAAGTGCGCGCCTCGATGGGCGAACGGGATCGGGCCGTCGTGATCGAGATACGGCCAGTCCGATCGCATTGCCGCACACGGTAACTAGCGTCGGCGCGCATGGACGTCGCCGAGGTGCTCTCGTTCGCCGCTTCGAACCACCGGGCGGTGCTCCAGACCTACCGGGCGGACGGGACCGCGCAGCTGTCGCCGATCACGGTCGGCGTCGACGTCGACGGCGACGCCCTCGCAGTGTCGAGCCGCGAGACGGCCTTCAAGGTGAAGAACCTGCGGCGCGATCCGCGCGCGTCGGTGTGCCTGCTGAACGACGGGTTCTTCGGCGCGTGGGCGTACGCGGAGGGGTCCGTGGAGATCGTGTCGCTGCCCGAGGCGATGGACGGTCTGGTGGAGTACTACCGCCGCATCTCGGGGGAGCACCCCGACTGGGACGACTACCGGGCGGCGATGGTGCGCGACCAGCGCGTCCTCATCCGGCTGCGGCCGTCGCGGGTCGGGCCGACGCAACACGGCTGAGTGCGCTGCGGGGCATCCGCGGTCCGTACCGGGGTGGGCGGATGCCGCTGAGCGTCAGCAACCGGATGACACGCGCCCGGTGGGGCCGGTAGGGCTCGAGGAGCTCGAGCATCCGCTCGTCGGTCGATCTCGGTTCGCCGGCGAGCGCGAACGCGACGAGGTGGGGCAGGTGGTAGTCGCCGATGGGCACCGCGTCGGCGTCGCCGTTGGCGCGCATGCCGAGCTCGCCGATCGTCCACGCCCCGATGCCGGGGATGGCGCGGGGATTCGCCGTGCCGGCGTCGAGCTGCCGTGCGTGGCTGGCGACGCGTCGGACGGTGTCGGCCCGGCGCTTCTCGACGCCGGCGTGGTGGAAGTGCCAGTAGGGGAGCTGCGCGAGGTGCCGCGGGTCGGGCGGGAGCCGGAGTCGCGGGCCGTTCGCCGGTCCCGGCGCAGGGTCGCTGTGCGTGTAGAGGAGGATGCGGTAACTGGCCTGGGCCTCGGCCGTCTGCACCTTCTGCTCGAGCACGATCGGGACCAGCGCCTCGGCGATCGCGTGGGTGGTGGGGATGCGGATGCCGGGGTGGCGGCGCTGCAGGTCGCGGAGGCCGGCGTTGCGCTGTGGTCGGAACTCCGTCGGGTCGTCGCCGGCGCCGAGGAGGTCGGGTGCGTGAGCGAGCGCCCAGTCGGCGCCGTCGCCGTAGGCCCGTGCGTCGACGGTCGTGCTGCTGCGCTGGCGCAACCGGATGGTCGCGGCCCCCTCGGGCGTGCGGGTGGCGCGCCAGACCTCGCCCGGTG
>DASSOZ010000026.1:0-8052 GCA_035700105.1 Acidimicrobiales bacterium | reverse complement strand
CGTGGACGTACATCACGAGTGGCACCGGGATCGCGTGTGGCACCGATGGCGACTCGAGCCGAGAACTCGAAGCGGCCTGCACTGCGCTCGGACTACGAAGTCCGTGACGATGCCGCGAACCACCGTCCGCAAACGGCACATCCCGGAATGGGCGTGGCACGATCTTCGTAGTGGCACGCGTCATTTGGATGGTGCTCGTCACGGTGCTCGCGGCGGCGGGATGCACCGGCGACGACGACGCGTCGGCTCCGGTGACGGCTACGACCTCGGCGTCGATGACCACGGCGCCGACAGCCGGTCTCGCCGGGCTGCGAAGCGTGATCCCGATCGGAGATGACCCCTGCGACGGCGACCCTCCTTTCCGGTTCAGCTATCTCCCAGAGGGCTTCTCGCCCGCCATCGCTACCGGGCCGAACCGACCCACAGGCGACACCGTCGAGCCCTTCGGCGGTGAGCCCTACGACGCGACGCACCACCTACCAGGTCCCGGGGTCACGGCCATCGCCGTGTTCCACGGGAACTCGTGGAGACTCGATGCACGCGCGACTCGTCACGTCGCCGTCCTCGGCGGCGAGGGCGTCGTCGGCCGACTGCCCGACGGCTCAACCCTCATCGAGTTCCCGACCGCGGGCCGTTCCTCGGGCTGCGACTGGTGGGCTGTCGCAGGTGTCGGTGTGCCCGACGCGGAGGTCTTGCGCGTTGCCGCCGGACTCCGGCGGCTCAGTTAAGAAACGCCTTCAACAACCCGCACTACTTCGGCACCTACCGGACGCGCGTCGTCGGGTCCCCCAAGACCCGCAGCAGTAGCTCGCTGCACGCCTCGTCCTCGGTGTCGAACTCTTCGACGTCGATCTCGCGTCCTCGCTCGCAGAAGTACACCGCCCACCCCCCATGACGGAGGGCGAGGACGTACCGGCTCTCCGGCTCGCTTCCGTCAAGCGAGTACGCGGTCGGGCGCACGCCTTCACGCACGAACGCCGCCTGCAACTCGGCCCGGTTCACGTTGGCTCTTCGGCGCTCTGGATCGGCACTACTGCGTGCCACATGCTGTTCGTTCTGATGGCGTGAAGGGGCTTTGACGGTCAGCGTGTTGACGGTCAGCGTGGTAGTGGGTTCGGGCCGGTGGCAGTCACAAGTTGCTGAGGCATCCAGTCGTCCACGTGCTCGATGCCGTCGAACCGGGCGCCCTGGCTCTCAACTGCCGCGCGAAGCGAGCACCGATAGAACTTCACGTGGGTGAAGTCCTCGAGGAGGACGTACACCGGGTCCGGCGTGCTGTTGGGGCCTTGGAACTGCTGACCCGTCAGGACGGGCTTGTGGGCGTCGACGAACGCATCGAACGTGTCGCCGATCACGACCCCGAGGTGCTCGAGGCCCATCTTGTAGACGCGCTGATGGACGGGCGGAATGAGCTCGATCATCGGCACCTCCTTGCCGTCGAGGACCTCAGGCGGCTCGGCGGGAAGGATCAAGGAGATCGGCCGGCCGTTCCAGAGGTTCTCGCGGTTCGCGCTCGCATGGCGTTCCAGGAGCGTCCGGACGTGGACGTACTGGCTCCACTCGGGCACGCGGAAGGCGAGGTGGCTGAGCTCGTACGGAGCGATGTCGATGCCGAGCGTCAGCAGCCGGTCGCGCTGCTGGGCGGCGAACGCCCGGTAGTCGCCGATGATGTCCGCGATCGGGTCGGTCATGTCCTCGCCCCCTGTTGATCTCACCGTAGGGATCTGTCCAAGTCTGCCTTCGATGCGCTCGCCGACCATGCGTCTTGCCGGCGTTGGAGGACACTTCGCCTCGTCGAGCGGACAGGTCGTTTGGGGCACCGTCGTCACGCGTTACCGAGCGGGCTGCAACGCTCGCTCAGGCACCAGCGATGCGAGAGAGAACGGCACGTCGGCGCCACCCGCGTCATCGACGTCGGTACACGTCGCTGCGGTGTTCGATGCGAACGACCGTGACGACCTCATCGTCGGGATCGAGGCGATAGATGACGCGGTACGCCCCACGCCGTGCCGACCAGTAGCCGGTCAACTCGCGCTGCAGCGGCTTGCCGACCCTCGAGGGCGCGTCAAGAAGCGGCCCGAGCATGAACTCCACGATCGCGGCGGCGGCGGACTCCGTGAGTCGAGAGAGCGAGCGCTCAGCGGAGGCCGCTACCTCGAGACGCCACTCGTTCACTTCCGCTTGACGTACTTCTCTCGGAGCTCATCGCCGGTCACCACCTCGCCGGCTTCAACCTCGCGTTCCGCCTTGCGGATCTCGCGCATCGCCTTGGGGTCGGAGAGGATGTCGAGCGTTTCTTCCAACGCCTCGAGATCGTCAGGGCTGAGGATGATCGCCGCTGGGCGGCCGTTGCGAGTGAGCAGGACGCGGTCGTGTCGCTGCTCGACACCGTCGACGATCTCCGACAGGTGCTTCTTGATTTCGGCGAGCGGCAGGACGACCTCCGACATGACCATGATTATAGTCACCTCTCTGCCGTGCGGCTACCTCGAGAAGCATCCTGTATGCCGGGAGGCGAGCGGTCCGCGTCGGGTCGCGGCCGCTCGACATCGCTCCGAATGGCGATCCGCATCGCGACCGCGAGACGGCACCATCGGAAAGGGTTGGTCCGCCCGAGAATTTCAGCCGACGTTTCGCGCGATCCACTCCCGCAGGGGGGCGCCGGCGTCGAGTGCGGTGACGACCCGCTCCTTGGCCTTCTTCGTCCCCAACCACGCGCCGACGGGCCACGACTTCGACATCACGAGGCCCTTGTGGCGCAACAGGTCGATGCGCGGGTGATCGGGCGGGAAGCCCCGAGGCATGGTCTTGAGGACCTCGTGGGCGCCCACGTCGTAGCCGCCCCGGCGCAGCGCCGCCACGATCGAGACCAGCTCGGCGCCGGAGTCGTCGTCGTCGACTGCGGCCCGGAACCGGCGCAGCGCCGCCGCGTCGGGCATGTACAGGCCGCTGCCGACGAACAGGCCGTCGGCCGAGAACGACACGTAGCCGCCACCGGGCAAGTACGCGGCGCAATTGAGCTTGTACGGCGACTTGTCCTTGCTGAATCGCACGTCGCGATTCGGCCGGAAGATGCGGCCGCCGCCGCCGAGCTCGGCGAGCAGCGCCTCCATCGGTGCCTTCACGCAGCCGTCGTAGACGTCCTTGTGCTCGTGCCAGTACGTGCGGCTGTTGTCGGCTCCGAGGCCCTCGTAGAACTCGACGGCCTCGACCGGCCATCCCGTGAACGGCATTGCACACTCCGGCACATGAGAGGGAACATACGTTCGATGAGGCGCACGAACGACGAGGCGACGATTCTGCACGCCGACCTCGACGCGTTCTACGCCTCGGTCGAGCAGCGCGACGACCCGACGCTGAGAGGCCGCCCGGTGCTCGTCGGCCCCGGCGTGGTGCTCGCGGCCAGCTACGAGGCGAAGGCGTACGGCGTCCGCACGGCGATGGGCGTCAACCAGGCGATGCGCCTGTGCCCCGACGCGGTCGTCGTCCGAGCCCGCATCGGCGCGTACCTCGACGCCAGCGCGCAGGTCTTCGCCGTCTTCGACGACGTGACCCCGATCGTGGAGTCGTTGTCGGTCGACGAGGCGTTCCTCGACGTCGCCGGCGTCCGCCGCATCTCGGGCACCCCCACCCAGATCGCAGCGCGACTGCGGCAACGGGTCAGGGACGAGGTCGGGCTGCCGATCAGCGTCGGCGTCGCCCGCACGAAGTTCCTCGCCAAGGTCGCCAGCGGCGTCGCCAAGCCGGACGGCCTGCTCGTCGTCGACCCCGGCGAGCACCACGAGCTGGCGTTCCTCCACCCGCTGCCCGTCGAGCGTCTGTGGGGTGTCGGCCCGAAGACTGCACGCAAGCTCCACGACCGCGGCATCACGACCGTCGCCGAGGTCGCACACCTCGACCGGGCGACGCTGACGTCGATGCTCGGCCGCGCGACCGGCAACCACCTCCACGCGCTCGCGCACAACCGCGATCCGCGCCGCGTCGAGCCCGGCAAGCGACGCGGCTCGATCGGCTCGCAGCACGCGCTCGGCCGGTACCGGCCGCACACGCAACCGGAGATCGAGGCTGCGCTCCTCGGCATCGTCGACCGGGTCACGCGGCGGATGCGCGCCGCCCACCGCGTCGGTCGGACCGTCGTCCTGCGGCTCCGGTTCGACGACTACACGAGGGCGACGAGGAGCCACACCCTGCCCTTGCCGACGGCGCACACGTGGCCCATCCTCACGACCGCCCGCGCGCTCCTCGAGGCCGCGATGCCGGCGATCCGCGAGAAGGGCATCACGCTGGTCGGCGTTGCCGTCGCCAACCTCGACGACGATCGCGCCCTGCAACTCGCGTTCGCGTTCGACCGCCACAGCCCCGAGCTCGACGTCGCGACCGACGCCATCCACGAGCGGTTCGGCAGCGGTGCGCTGACGCGCGCCGCGCTCGCCCCCGTCACCAGACCAGTGTCAGGTCCTTCACGTGGCGCAGTCCGGGCGGGTACTCGAGGTCCTCGTGACCCGGCTTGAGCGAGTACTCCGGGATGCGACGGTGCCACTCGCGCAGCGTGATGCGCAGTTCGCGCCGGGCCAGGTGCGAGCCGAGGCAGCGGTGGACGCCGCCGCCGAACGCGATGTGCGGGTTGTCCTCGCGGTCGAACCGCACGTCGAAGCCGTCGGCGAACGCGCACGGGTCGACGTTGGCGGCGCCGTACCCGGGCACGATGGCCGTCCCGGCGCACACCGTCTCGCCGTTGGGCAGCTCGGCGTCGGACTGCGCGATGCGGGGCACGCCGAACGGCACCGGCGACTCCCACCGCAGCAACTCCTCGACCGCCGACGGGATGACCGACGGATCGTCGACGATCTGCTGGCGGTGCGACGGGTGCGTGGCGAGGAACGCGTAGAAGCACGTGAGCGAGTCGCTCACCGTGTCGAGGCCGGCGATGAGGAACAGGAAGGCGATGTCGAGGATGTCCTCGCGTGACAGGCGGTCGCCGTCGATCTCGGCGGCGAGGAAGCGGGAGATGATGTCGTCGGTCGGCCGTTGCGCCCGCTCGTCGACCAGCGCGCCGAAGTACTCGTAGATCTCCTGACCCGTGCGCTGCAGCACGGCCTGGCGCTTCTCGATGTCGACCCATGCGTCGGGGTCGGTCTTCTCGGGATGGAGGATGCCGTCGCGCAGCCGCAGGAACATCTCCAGCTCGTCCTCGGGCAGACCCATCAGTCCGAGGAACACCGACGACGGGAACGGCTCGGCGAACTCCTCGGTGAAGTTGCACTCGCCGCGGTCGATGAACGTGTCGATGAACCCGTTCACGCGACGGGTGATGTCCTCCTCCTGCTCGTCCATGCGGCGCGGCGCGAACAGCGGGTCGAGCAGCTTGCGGTACTTCGAGTGCTTCGGCGGGTCGACGTTGAGCGGGATCAGCGGCCGCACGTTGCCGAGCGCGAGATCGACGTTCGACGAGAACACCGCGTGGTTGCGAAGGATGTGCTCGGTCACTTCGCGGCTGAAGCTCATGACGATGCCGTCCATCGGCTTCAGCACACCGGGACCGTCGAGGACCTGGCGGTACCGCTCCTGCGGCGCCTTCAGGTCGAGCATCGGATCCGCCCCCATCATCGTCGCGGCGTCGGACGAGTCATCCGTCATGCGTCCGAGCCTAGGCCGCCCCGGACGACGAACCTGACACTCGTGTCAGCAAACCTCGGGGATGAGCGCGGCGCACGCGTCCACGAACGGAAGGATCGTGGACGGGTCGTCCCACCCGGTCCGGCCGGAGCCGAGGATCACGCGGTCGATGCCGAGGTCGCGGTAGGCGACGAGCGCGTCGACGGTCGGGTCGCCGAACACCACGAGGTTGACCGCGATCGTCGCCGGGTCGCGCCCGGCCTCGGCCGCGATCGCGCGGAACTTCGTGACCTTCCTGCCGACGTCGCCGAGCGCGACGTCCATCGGCATCCACGCGTCCGCCCACGCGATCGCGTGCTGCGTCCCGACGCGTCCGCCGGTGCCGCACACGATCGGCGGGTGTGGCTGCTGGAGCGGCTTGGGCTCGCACCACACCGCGTCGAAGTCGTACCAGCGTCCGTGGTACTCGGCGTCCGCCTGCGTCCAGAGCGCCTTCAACGCGCCGACGCAGTCGGCCAGGGCGCCGTAGCGCTTCGACCACGGAACGCTCGGCCGGTGGTCGGCCAGCTCCTCCTCGTTCCACCCGACACCGACGCCGAAGTGGAACCGTCCGTCGGTGAGTCGGTCGATCGTCGCGACCGTCTTGGCGAGGTCGAACACGTCGTGCTCGAGCGGCAGCGCGACGCCGGTGCCGACGACCAACCGCTCGGTCGCCTCGGCGGCGAGGAGCAGCGACAGGAACGGGTCCATCATCGAGCGGTAGCGACGCGGCATCTCGCCGCCGGCGGGGTACGGCGTCCGCCGGGACGCCGGGATGTGCGAGTGCTCGCCGAGCCACAGCGACTCGAACCCGCGCGCCTCGAGCTCGCGTGCCAGCACGTCCGGCCGCGGCTCGTCGGGGTTGTTCATCGACGTGAACCCGACGTGCACGAGCTACGCCTCCCTCGGGTCGCCGGGTAGGAGCTCGTCGACGACGCAGACGATGACGCCGCCGGTCGCGTCGGGGCGTACGACGATCATGCGGTCGTCGTGCCGTACGAGCGGGACACGCGCACCGGTGAGCGCGTCCAGCGCGCCGGCGAGGTCGGCGACGCGGACCCCGAGGCTGCTCGTCTGCGGTCGCTCGTAGACGTGACCCCACCGCCGCTCGCTCTCGGCGGCATCGCGGGGGAGCGGGAACAGGGCGAGGGTCATGTCGACCATCGACACGCCGGCGCCGTCCGCGCCCGCGTACGTCACCGCCGTGCAGAACAGCTCTGCCAGACGCTCGGCCGCCGTCGCCGGATCGTCGACGACCGCGCCCGCGAACGCCGTCTGCGCGACGTCGAGCACCGGGTCGCACGACGCCGGCGGCATCGGTGTGCCCCACCGCGGGTCGTTGGGGGGAACGCCGCCGTACCACTCGACGACGATCCCCGCGGTCGCGCGCGGGTCGGTGAACACGACGTCGCCGACGCGCGACGCGACCGGGCAACCGTGGGCCTCGAGGAAGGCAACGGTCGCGTCGGTGTCCGCGACCTGTACGGCGATCGAGCTCATGTGCGAGCCGAACCGCCGCACGAACCGGTCGACGGCGCCGCCGGCGACGATCGGCTCGCCGAGCTCGATCGCGTTGTCGCCGATCCACGCCATGCCGCCGCGCCGCCCGATGGCGGGGTCCTCCTCGCGTTCGTCCTCGAGCACCCGCGAACCCACGAGCCACGCGAGCGCGTCACGCGTCCGTTCGTAGTCGGCGACCATCGCCGTCGTGTGGAAGCACCACCGCACCTCGTGCCCGGGCACGCGTGGACCGTAGCGTGGCACGCGTGAACGAAGATCGGTTGCGCGACCTCGTCGAGCCCTCGACGACGGCGGTGCTGACGATGGAGCTGCAGCGGGCGATCGTCGGGCCCGGCGCCCTGCTGCCCGCGCTCGTCGACGAGGTCGAGCGCACGGGCATGCTCGACGTCGTCCGCCGCGTGTGTGGCGCGGCGCGTGGCGCCGGCGGCCGCGTCGTCCACTGCACCGCGGTGACGCGCGCCGACGGTGCCGGCGCCGCGCGCAACTCGCGCCTCATGGTCCTCGCCGACCGCGCCCGGCGCGAGCGCGGCGCCGCCGCGACGGCGATCGGGTCGAGGGGAGCCGAGCTCGTCGACGGACTCGAGGACGAGCGTGACGTCGTCGTCCCCCGGCTCCACGGCCTGACGCCGTTCACGTCCACGTCGCTCGACCAGATCCTGCGCAACCTCGGCGTGCGCACGGTCGTCGCGACCGGCGTCTCGGTGAACGTCGGCGTCCTCGCCATGACCATCGAGGCCGTGAATGCGGGCTACCAGGTCGTGGTCGTGCGCGACGGCGTCGTCGGCGTCCCGGCGGAGTACGGGCAGGCGGTGCTCGACAACACGTTGTCGATGGTGGCCACCATCGTGACTTCCGACGAGCTGCTCGCCGCGTGGT
>DASSOZ010000025.1:0-5268 GCA_035700105.1 Acidimicrobiales bacterium | reverse complement strand
GCGCCTCGTCGGGATCGACCGGCGGCTGGTCACCGGGGACGGTCGTCGTCGGCCCCGACGGCGCCGTCGTCGTGGGCGCCGGCTGGCCGGGCACCGTGAGGAGGGGGGCGGTGGTCGTGGTGGTGGTCGTCGACGTCGTCGCCGGCGCGATCTGCGCGCCGGCAATGCCGACTCCCGTCCCCACACCGCCGAGCGCGACCGCGAGGAGGACCGCAAGCGCGCGCTTCGGCCTCATCGGTGCAACATGGTGCCACAGGGGGCGTCAATGCCCGGTGACGGCCCCCAGCAGCCGACGGTTGAGGTCGAGCTTCGAGACGAAGAGGTCCGCGCCGGCGTCGAGGGCCTCTCGCTCGGCCGTGTCCTCGGCCATCGCCGACACGGCGATCACCCGCACGCCCGAGTCCTCGTGCCGGAGCGCCCGCAACACGTCGAGCCCACTGAGCGTCGGCAACATGAGGTCGAGCACGACGACGTCGGGCTTCGTCGACTTCACGAGCTCCAGCGCGTCGAACCCGTCGTCGGCCTCGCCGACGATCTCGACACCGGGTGACGCGAGCACGGCGTTGAGCAACAGGCGCACGTCGGGCTCGTCGTCCACGACGACGACGCGCACCGGCGCGCCGGCGATCGACGCCTGACCTGCGATCACCGGCGACGGCGCCGAGGTGACGTGCCGTGCGCCGCCGCGGTCGCCGACGGCCACCGCGACCCGCGCGTCGGCTCGCAGCGCGAGCGCCGCGGCCGAGTCCTCCGCCCGCACGGGGAAGGTGTGACGGCACTCGGGGCATCGCAACACCCAGCCCGCGTCGGCCCACTCCATGAAGTCGGGGTGGAGGTCGACCGCTCGGAAGCAGACGCGACACGGGATGCGCGCCACACCTCGGGCCCGCCCGCGAAATCTCCTGTCCGGCATGACCGGATGATCGACCGGTCAGTGACGGCGGTTGAGCCACGAATCGGGACGGTTCACCCGACTCGGGCAACGAGCGCGCGGGGCCGTCCGGCGAGGTCGGGGCGGACGTCGACCGTGTGGAAGCCGGCGTCGCGGGCGAGCTGCGCGACGGCATCGGCCTGATGCGGCGCGAGCTCGACGACGAGCACGCCGCGACGGGCGAGCCACGCGGGCGCGTCGCGCACGATGCGCTCGATGTCCTCGAGTCCGGTCGGGCCGGCGACGAGCGCGTCGACCGGTTCCCAGTCGCGCACGACCGCGGGCAGTTCGTCCCCGGCGGCGACGTACGGCGGGTTGCTCACGATGAGGTCGACGCGGCCGCGCAGGTCCGACGGGAGCGCGCCGTACCAGTCGCCCTCGCACAGGCGCAGCGTCGTGACGCCACGACCGGCGACGTTCGCTCGCGCCACGGCCAGCGCGTCCGCCGACTCGTCGGTCGCCCACACCTCGGCGCCGAGCTCGACGGCCAGCGACAGCGCGATCGCGCCCGAACCCGTCCCGAGGTCGACCGCGGTGAGCGGCCGGCGCGCACCGACCGCGTCGATCGCCGCCTGCACGACCGACTCGGTCTCGGGGCGCGGGATCAGCACCCGCGCGTCGACGTGGAGATCGAGCGTGCGGAACCCCCACGCACCGACGACGTACTGCAGCGGTTCCCCCGTGGCGCGCCTGGCGACCATCGCATCGAAGTGCGCGACGGCGCGCGCGGTCGGCGCGTCGTCGAGGTGGCGCGCGAGGTCGCTCGCCTCCCATCCCGACGCCCGCTCGACGATGCGTCGCGCGTCGATGTCGTCGAGCCCGTCGCTCGACGCCGCCTCGGCGAGCAGCGCCCGCCAGGTCGTCAAGCGACGCCGGCGTCGGTGCCGGCCAGCTGCCGGGCCCGCTCGTCGGCGATGAGCGCGTCGGTCAGCTCGTCGAGCTCGCCCATGAGCACCTTGTCGAGCTTGTACAGCGTGAGCCCGATGCGGTGATCGGTGACGCGGTTCTCCTTGAAGTTGTAGGTGCGGATCTTCTCGCTGCGCCCGCCCCCGCCGACCTGGCTGACACGCGACGCGGACAGCTCGGCGGTCTGGCGGTCCTGCTCGGCCTTGAGCAACCTCGCCCGCAAGACCTGCATCGCCTTGGCGCGGTTCTGGATCTGGCTCTTCTCGTCCTGCATCGCCACGACGATCCCGGTCGGGAGGTGCGTGACCCGCACGGCCGAATCGGTCGTGTTGACCGACTGTCCGCCCGGGCCGCTCGACCGGTACACGTCGACCTTCAGGTCCTTGTCCTCGATGTGCACGTCGACGTCCTCGGCCTCGGGCAGCACGGTGACGGTCGCCGAGGACGTGTGGATGCGGCCCTGGCTCTCGGTGGCCGGCACGCGCTGGACGCGGTGGACGCCGCCCTCGTGCTTCATGCGGCTCCACACCGAGTCGCCCTTCAGCATGAACGTGACCTCGTTGTAGCCGCCCATGTCCGACGGCTCGGCCGACATGACCTCGAGCTTCCAGCCCATGCGGTCGGCGTAGCGGGCGAACATCTCGTAGAGGTCGCGGGCGAACAGGTTCGCCTCCTCGCCACCCTCGGCGCCGCGGATCTCGACGATGACGTTCTTGTCGTCGTTCGGGTCCTTCGGAAGCAGGAGGATCTTGAGCTCGGCGTCGAGCTCGTCGATGCGGCGCTCGGCGTCGTCCACCTCGTCGCGCATGTTGAGCTCTTTGGCCACCTCGAGGTCATCGTGCGCGGCCTTGTACGCACGGTACGCGTCGACGATCTGCTGGAGGTCCTTGTACTTCTTCGACTCCTCCCGCAGCGCCTTCGGGTCGTTGAGCACCTCGGGATCGGCCAGTCGCGCTTCAGTCGCCTCGAACTCCCTTTCGATGTCGGCGAGGCGCTCCAGCACGGTGGTACAACGTACCGGCCGGTCGGCGTCGCGAACTCGGCCGAACGGCCGAGGCGCGGGCAGGCGACGGCGAGCATGCTGATCCCGTCGTTGCGGGGCGGCGCGTCGTCGGAGGTGCGGGGGACGGAGGGGTGTCGGTGGTCGCAGATCGAGTCGCGGACCGGCGGACCCACCCCCGTCGCCGGGTTGCGCTGCCGGCCACCGTCGGCTCCGACCGCGAACCGCCCGTCGGGTGCCGCACGATCGACGTGTCGCTGGGCGGCGCGCTGGTCGAGTCGCCGACGCTGCTCGGCGGCGAGCACGTGGTCGTGGTGCTCGTGCTCGGCTCGGATCGTGACGCGCGCCGGCTGATCCCGATCGAGGCGGACGTCGTGGACGAGACGCTCGACGTGGAGGCCGGGTGTGCGGTGACGCGCCTGGCGTTCCGGCGGATGACGCGGGGCGGGCGCTCGCGGCTGGCCGACGCGCTCGACGCGATCAGTCCAGCGCTCGGGTGACGACCGACGCCGGGCGCGTCAGCGCGGCGGCGAGGCGGCGGGTGATCGGGTGGTCGTCCCTCGGCGGGACGACGAGGACGAGCGCCGCGGTCTCGTTCACGCTGAGCCGGGCGTCGGCGGCGGCGGGGACGAGGTCCAGGTCGATCCCGGTGGAGCAGACGTAGACCGTCTCGTTGTTGCTGTCGACGGCGGGGGCGGGCGCGTTGACGCGGAGGTCGTCGCGCTCGACGGGTGACGAGATCGGGCGCAGGCCGGGGTGTTCCCCGAGGAGGTCGGCGCGGAGCCACCGCTCGCGTGCGAGCCGGTTGAGCGGGTGCGGTTCGGCGTGTGGTCGGCGGTGCTGCGTGACGAAGGCGACGGCGGCGGCGAGCGCCTCGCCCATCGGCCGGTCGCCGTGCACGAGCGTCTGCGCGTGGCGGTCGTGCTTGCCGACGCCGACCTCGAGGTGGCCGTCGACGACGCGGGCGACCTCGAGTCCGTTCACCTCGCCGACGAGGACGCCGTGCTCGACGACGGGCTCGGCCCCGGCGGCCTTGAGCGTCCGAGCGAAGTGCGCGTCGTCCGGCGGCGCGTGCCGCTCGAGGTCGAGCGGCGGCGCGGGATGCGCGTCGCGCAGCGTGCGTCCCTCGGTCACGTGGATGTGTGGACGGCGGGCGAACTGCGTCGAGCGTCGGGCGAGCGCGGCCGCGGTGGCGGGGTCGTCGACGATGACGTGCAGGTCGGCCGGGTCGACGTCGTGGCGCTCGGCCCACACGAGCGCCGGACCGAGTGCCCGGGGCGCGTTGTCGTCCGCCAGGATCCAGCCGCGCGTGTTGGCCGCTCCCCCGGGGAACGTGGTCGGTGTGCCGCCGTCGCCGATCAGCGCACGCAACTTCGCGTGCAGCAGCGCGGGGTCGGTCGGCATCGGGCGAGGGTAGGACGCGAGGTCATGGAACGAGGAAGTGACAAGCACTCGCCGCGCGTCGACGACGCGATGGAGTCGGACGTGTCGGGGCTGCTGACCGGCGGGCGCGAGACGCGGGCGGAGGAGTTCCGGGAGCAGGAGGGTCCGGCCGAGGGCGAGCCGACCCCCGACGCGGTCCTGCAGACGGGTCGCACGTCCGGGCCGCACGGGTCGAACCTCTCGCACGACGAGCTGGAGGAGCGGACCGAGTTGGCCAGGCACCTGCGACCGCGGGTGTTCCCGGCCCGGCCGGGCGAGCTGGTCGAGACGGCGGTCGCCGGTCACGCACCTGACTGGGTCGTGGCGCGGTTGGACAGCCTCCCCGACGGCCTCTACGACCACTTCGAGGCGGTGTGGGAGGCGCTCGGCGGCGACGAGGACTACCCCCGGGCGTGAGGGCGCCTTGCCGAACTCGGCGTAGATCTGGACCGTATGGGTTCGGATCTACGCCGAGTTCGTGGCCGGCTACTCGGTGAGCAGCTTCAGGAGCGACCGGTAGATGTAGCCGCGTTCGGTCATGAGCATCTTCCAGGTGATGCGCAGGACGCTCCAACCCGCCGCGGTGAAGCGCATGTCGCGCAGGGCGTCGGCTTCGCGGTCGAGGAGCGCGGTGTGGTTGCGGCGGCCGTCGAGCTCGACGAGGACCATCTTGTCCCGGTACACCATTTCGACGCGGCCGATCGGTTCCTCGTCGTCGCCGAGCGCGACCTCGCGCGCGGGGTGTTCGAGTCCGAACTCGTCGAGGAACTCGAGGAACAGCGCCTCCAGCTCGCTCGCCGGCGCGACGTAGCCCTCGCCCCGCGGCTCGAGCACTTCCCGCATCGCCGCCGAACCGGTGCGACCTCGCCGCGCCCACTCCTCGAACGTCCTGATGAGTGCATCGATCTTGACGATGTTCAGCGACAGGCAGTTGTCGACGGCGCGGGCCAGCTTCTTCGGATGTACCTGGCCGGCGATGTCGCACAGCATGCGCGCCGGTGTGACGACG
>DASSOZ010000024.1:0-27599 GCA_035700105.1 Acidimicrobiales bacterium | reverse complement strand
GCCCACGGGTTCGCGGCCCACGCCGAGGGCCGGCCCGGGTCGCTGCGGATCATCGCCGAGCAGTGTCCGTTCGGCGACGCGGCCATCCAGCACCCGGTCATCTGCGCCGTCGACCGCGGGATGGTGAAGGGCATGCTCGCCGGGCTCTACGGCGACACGGTCCCGTCGACCGCCGAGTCGCGGGCGCAGGGCGACGCCCACTGCGTGACGACTGTGTAGATGGCCTCGCTCGGCGTCGCTGCGCTCCTTGCCGCTCGGCTGGCGCTCGTCGCTGGCGCTTCCCTCGCGCCGGCCTGAGCGTCGTGACGCGGCACTACCTCGACCACGCGTCCACCACCCCGGTGCGGTCCGAGGCGCTCGAGACGATGCTGCCGTGGCTGTCGTCGTCGGGCGGCGCCGCCGACCCCGGGCGGGTGCACACCGAGGGACGGATGGCGCGTGTCGCGCTCGAGGAGGCGCGGGAGCAGGTGGCGCAGCTCGTCGGCGCCCGCGCACGAGAGGTCGTGTTCACCAGCGGGGCGACCGAGGCGATCAACGCCGCGGCGTGGATGGCGGGCGACCGCGGCACCCATGTCGTGTGCCCGCTCGTCGAGCACTCGGCGGTCCGGGATGCATCGGCGCGGGCCGGCGACGTGACGTGGGTCGGCGTCGACCGGCTGGGACGCGTCGATCCCGACGAGGTGATGACCGCGGTGCGCCCGGGCGAGACGGCGATCGTCCACCTCCAGTGGGGCAACCACGAGGTGGCGACGCTGCAGCCGGTGCGCGACGTCGTGGCGCGGTGCCGCGAGGCCGGTGTCCTCGTCCACGTCGACGCCGCCGCCGCCGTCGGTCACGTGCCCGTCGACTTCGCCGCGCTCGGCGCCGACCTGCTGTCGGTGAGCGGGCACAAGTTCGGGGCGCCGCCGGGTACGGGCGCACTGCTCGTGCGCCGGGGCCTGCGGCTGCGGCCGTTCCTCGTCGGGGGCGAGCAGGAGCGGGCCCGGCGGGCGGGGTTCGAGAACGTGCCCGCGCTCATCGGGTTCGGCGCCGCCGCCGCGGCCGTCGACGTCGAGGCCGAGTGCCACGCGCAGCGCGGGCTCACGGACCGGGCGCTGGCGTTCCTGTCGACGCTCGACGGCGTGCGGGTGCTCGGCGACCCCGTCGACCGGCTGCCGCACCTGGTGTGCGTGTCCGTCGACGGCGTCGAGGCCGAACCGGTGCTCCTCGGTCTCGACCAGGCCGGCATCGCCGCCCACAGCGGGTCGTCGTGCTCGTCCGAGTCGCTCGAGCCGTCGCCGGTGCTCGAGGCGATGGGGGTGGAGGCGGAGCGGTCGCTGCGGATCTCGGTCGGGTGGCCGACGACCGACGCCGACATCGACGCCCTGTGCCGGGCGCTGCCCGGGGTGCTCGACCGGTTGCGGTCGCTGCGGAGCTGAGATTCTTGTCACGTCCGACCACGACAATCGTGGTCAGGCGTGACCAGAAGCGGGCGGGGTTCTAGGCGGACTTGGCCTGGGCGGCCTTGCGCCGGCGCCAGGCACGGCGGATCTCGCGGCGCTCCTCCTCGGTGGTCCCGCCCCAGATCCCGTAGTCCTGGTGGGTGGCGAGCGCGAACTCGAGGCACTTCATCTTCACCGGGCAGTCGCCGCAGATGACCTTGGCCTGGGCGATCTGGATCGCCGCGGGGCCCGTCTCACCGGCCGGGAAGAACATGTTGGCGTCGAGGTCGCGGCACGAGGAGTGCTCCCGCCAACCTTCGATGTCCCACGACGACGAATCGCGCGGCAGCTTGACGGGTTCCTCGAAAGCCAGGGCCACTGGGGTGCCTCCCATGCGAGTTGCGCTCACACGGCATCCGGCCTCGCGGTTTCCGCTGCGGGCGCGGTAACCGGTCACCCCCCACGGTGAATGCCGGGATCGACCATACGTCATCCCGCGACCGCTTGTGAAGATGTGCACAAGGTTTTTCTTGTCACGGGGCTGTGGTGCTCGTCACACCCGCCGGCACCTTCCTGGCGGCGTCGATCATGCTCTGCACGACGTCGCGCATCGCCGGGGGCGGGTCGTTGTCGAGGAACGCCTGCAGCTCGGTGATCCCGCCGGGGGTGTCCTTCTCGACGTTCAGCAGGATCAGGCCCTTGAAGAAGTGCGCGAACGGGTACTTCGGGTCGATCCCGATCGCCTTGTCGATCGACGTCAGCCCCTGGTCGGTGAGGCCGGCCAGCGCCACGATGTAGCCGCGGTAGCTCAGGGCCATCGTGTTGTCGGGGTCGTTCTTCAGGACGCTGTCGAACAGCTTGAGCGAGTCGACCAGCTTGCCGTCGTCGAACAGCGCCCGGGCCCGGGCCAGGTCGGACGACGATGTCTGGCGGATCGACCCCGTGGCCGACTCGCCGGCGACGCGCTCACCCGACGACCGCGCCAGGAGCTCGCCGGCGAGCGCGCCGGCGGCGAGGACGCAGACGGTCACGGCGACAGCCCGCCAGCGCCGGGGCCGCCGCCGGGCCGGTGTCACCTCCGCGGGCGCCTCGTCCCTCAGGGCGGCAGCGGCGCGGGCGGTGTAGTCGTCCTTGAGCGCGCGGTAGTCGTCCTCGTCGATGTCGCCCGCCTCGCGCTCGCGCTCGAGGTCGCGCAGCGACTGCAGCAGGAACTCCCGCTCCTCGACCGTCACGTCGCGCCGCCGTGCAGGGCGTCCTCGACCAGGCGGCGGTCGTCGTCGCTGACGGTGACGTCGCGCGGCCGCCATCGGCGGAACGCGACGACGAGCCCGGCGATCGCGGCGACGAGCGCGACGACCGGGAGGATCCACACGAGCGCGCTCACGCCGCGGCCCTCGGGTCGCAACAGGATGTCCTTGCCGAACTTCGAGACGAAGTAGGCGCGGATCTCGGCGTCGGTCTCGCCGGCGTCGACGCGCCGCTGGATCTCGGCCCGCATCGCGCGTGACACCTCGGCGTCGGACTCGAGCGCGGACTGGCTGCGGCACGTCGGGCAGCGGAGCTCGGCGGCGATGTGGCGGACGCGGTCGGCGGACGTCGTCGGGCCGCCGGCGGGGCGCGACCCGATGACGAGCGCGACGGCGAGCACGACGGCGAGCGCGGCCCACGGTGCCCACCTCCGCAACGACGACGTCATGCGGGCGCCCGCTTGCCGGCCATCACCTGCTCGAGCGACGCGGCCGTGAGCGGGCCGGTGTACTTGGCGACGACGACGCCGTCGGGCGCGATGACGAACGACTCGGGCGGGCCACGCACCCCGTAGTCGAGTCCGATCGTCACACCGGGGTCGGCGATGACCGGCCAGTCGCCGCCGTTCTCGCGGAAGAACTTCTTGGCCGCGCCGACGCTGTCGTCCCAGATGACCGCGACCACCTGCGCGTCGTCGGCGTGGCGTTGGGCGAAGCGCGCGATCTGGGGGTGCTCCTGCTTGCACGGGACGCACCACGACGCGAAGAAGTTGAGGACGACCCACTTGCCCTCGTAGGCGGCGAGGTCGACGTCGCTGCCGTCGAAGATGTTCGTGCCGCTCGCCGCCGGCGCGGGCTTGCCGAGCAGCGGGCTGTCGGCGAGACGGACCTCGGCCGGTTCGCGCGTCGCCAGGACGCCGACGAACACGGCGATCGCGCAGCCGAGCGCAAGCGACGTCCAGAGCGCCGTCCGCCTCATGCCGGGACCGGGTCGGGCGCGGCGTCCGGCACGGCCGTCGGGACGGACGCGGCATCGGTCGGGCGGCGGCGCCGCCGTCCCGGCCATGCCGCGAGCGCGGTGCCGAGTCCCATCACGAGGCCGCCGATCCACAGCCATGCGATGAGGGGCTGCACGAACACGCCGATGACGGCCGAGCCGCCGTCCGACGTCGGCGGCGAGACGAGTGTGAGGTACACGTCCTCGGTGAGCGACGTCTTGACCGACGGCGACCCGATTCCCTGCGTGGCGAACGGGAACTTCTGGATCTGCGGGGCGTAGACCTTGCCTCCGTCGATGCGGACGCGGGCGACGAGGCTCTGCTTGTTCGTGCGCTCGACGGTCGCGCTGCCGAGGTACGTGACGGTGTGGCCGCCGACCGATGCCGACTGTCCCGGCTTCAGCCGCACCTCGCGACCGGTGCCGTACGACTGCGACGCCGCGAACGCGACGGCGATGAGCACGACACCGAGGTGCACGACCATGCCCCCGTTCGCACGCCCGACGAGACCGCGCCAGCCCTGCCGGCGCGTCGCGAGCGCGAGCTGACGCACGGCGGCGCCCGCGGCGAACGCACCGAGCCCGAACGCGACGAGCGGCACGAACCCGCGCACGCCGAACGCGACGAGGACGGCGATCGTGAGCGTGCCCGTCCACGCCGGCCACTGCAGTCGATGACGCAGGAGCTCGCCGCTCGCCTTGCGCCACGGCAACGCGGGGGCGACGGCCATGAGGAACAGCAACGCGAACCCGATCGGCGCGGTCATGCGGTCGAAGTACGGGCGGCCGACCGACATGCGGTCGCCGTTGATCGCCTCGGCGAGCAGCGGGAACACCGTGCCGAGCAGCACGACGAAGCAGAACGCGGCGAACAGCACGTTGTTGGCGAGGAACGCGCCCTCGCGCGAGACCGGCGAGTCGATCGATCCCGGCGAGCGCAACTGGTCGCCGCGCCACCCGATCAGCGCGATCGCCGCGGCGACCGTGAGCCCGAAGAAGCTCAGGATCCACGGGCCGATGGGCGACTCGGTGAACGCGTGGACGCTGTCGAGCACGCCGGACCGGGTCAGGAACGTCCCGAGGATGGTCAGGCTGAACGTGGCGAGCAGCAGCGACAGGTTCCAGACGCGCAGCATCCCGCGTCGCTCCTGCACCATCACCGAGTGGACGTACGCGGTCGCGGTGAGCCATGGCAGGAACGACGCGTTCTCGACCGGGTCCCATGCCCAGAAGCCGCCCCACCCGAGCACCTCGTACGACCACCACGCGCCGAGGACGATGCCGAGCGTGAGGAAGCCCCAGGCGAAGAGCGTCCAACGTCGCGTCTCGACGAGCCAGCCCTCGCCGAGGCGGCCGGTGACGAGCGCGGCGACGGCGAACGCGAACGGGATCGTGAAGCCGACGTAGCCGAGGTACAGCATCGGCGGGTGGAACGCGACGAGCGGGTGGTTCTGCAGCAGCGGGTTCGGCCCCGGTCCGTCGGCGGGGATCTGCGCGCCGGACAGCGTCTTGAACGGGTTCGCCGGACCGATCATCAGCAGGAAGAAGAAGCCGGCGACGACGAAGGCGGTCAGCGTCGCCCACGCGACGAGGCGGTCGTCGTAGCGGTCGCGGAAGTGCCGGACCATCAGCGCGATGTAGCCGGCGAGCACGATCACCCACAGCAGGATCGAGCCCTCGAGCGCGGACCACATGCCGGTGATCGTGAACAGGAGCGGCGTCGTGCGGCTGCCGTTCGACGCGACGTACTCGAGTGAGAAGTCGTGGCGGATCAGCGCGATCTGCATCGCGACGACGGCGGCGATCGCGGCGGCGAGGATCACCCACGCGTAGGTGCGACCGGCGCGCAGCAGGTCCTTCGAGTCACGACGCAGCCCCGCGGCGATGGTGAGCACGCCGAGCAGCGCGGCGGCGAAGCCGAGCGTGACCGCGGTGCGGCCGAGGATCGCCGTCACATCACTTTCCTACGTAGTTCTTCGTGCGTTCCGGGTGCTCGGCGTTGTAGGACTCGGAGTGCTTCACCATGATGCGGTCGCTGGCGAACGTGTCGCTGCCCTCGGTGAAGTGGCCCTCGAGGACGACTGGGATGTCCGGCTGGAAGAGCTCGGGCGGGTCGCCGGCGTGGCGCACGGCGATCGTGGCGCCGTTCTCGGCGATGTCGAACGTGACGTCGTTGCCGGCCTGCTTCACCGTCCCGGGGACGACGACGCCCTCGAGCCGGAACCGGCGCTCACCGAGGCTGTCGCGCTGCTTCACGGCCTCGTCGGCGGTCCGGAAGTAGACCGTCGCGTCGCCGAGCTTCACGAACAGGAAGCCGAGCGCGCCGAGCACGACGAGCGCGGCGACGACCAGTCGCAGTCTGCTCGTCGACCGGACGGGCGGCGCGGGCGGGACCGCGGGGGGCGAAGTCGCCGTCATGCGCGGTCGTCGTCCTCGCCCAGCAGCCGGGCGAGGCGGCGCTCCTTCTGCAGCAGCCGCCACACGTACGCGCCGATCGCCGCCGCGGTCACACCCCAGCCCAGGAAGATGTACGGGGCGTCCGTCACCGTGCCACCGCCTCGGGCTCCATCGCCTCGGCGTGGCGCTCGGCGATGGCGAGCTCGAGACCCTGGTCCTCGAGGCGCGCCTCCATCGCCGCGAGGCGGAAGCGGTGGGCGAGCAGCCACCCGTACAGCAGCGTGAACGCGAGCACGCCGAGCACGAGCGTCCACGCCATCGAGCCGTGGATCTCCGGGTCGCCGAGCCGGCGGGGTGACAGCAGCGTCGCCTCCTGGTGCAGCGTCCGCCACCACGTGACCGCGTAGTGGACGATCGGCACGTCGAGGAACGCGGCGATGCCGACGATCGCGGCCCGCTTGGCCCGCACGTCGGGGGCGGCGGGGACGCGCCGCACGGCGAGGTAACCGAGGTAGAGGACGAACAGCACCGCGGTCGACGTCAGGCGGGCGTCCCAGGTCCACCACACACCCCACGTCGTGCGACCCCAGATCGAGCCGACGGCCAGCGTGAGCCCGATGAAGACGACGCCGATCTCGGCGGACGCGCCGGCGAGCAGGTCCCACGTGTCAGAACGCGTCCGTCGCCACAGCCACAGCACGGACGCCAGTGTGGTGATGCCGAACGACAGATACATCGCGACCCACGCGGTCGGCACGTGCAGGTAGAGGAGGCGCACCGCGTCCTTCTGCACGGCGTCGGCGGGCGTGGCGACGAGCGCCATGACCGCGGTCAGCGCGAGCGTGACGAGCGTGGCCCACCCGAGCAGCCGGGTCGCCTTCATGTGGATTCCTCCAGCAGGGGGCCGAACGCCAGCACCCCGAACGTGACGTAGACGACGGCGAACGTCGTGAGCAGCTGGACCCAGCGCCAGCCGCTGTCGAGTCCCTGCCCGAGCGCCGCCTCGCTCGCGCGCGTGGCGCCGAGCAGGACGGGCGCGAGAACGGGGAGGAGCAGCAGCGGCAGCAGCGTCTCGCGCACGCGTAGGCCGGCCGCAAGCACGCCGTAGACGGTCCCGGCGGCGGCGATGCCCGCCGTGGCGACGATGCAGGTGACGACGAGGAGCAGCGCGCCCTTCAGCGACACGTCGTAGAGGACGACGACGCCGGCGGCGAGCAGGACCTCGAGCGCGACGAGCTGCGCGGCGACGGCGCCGGCCTTGCCGAGGAAGATGCCGGCGGGATCGAGGCCGCTCAGGCGGAGCCCGTCGCGCGCGGCGTCGTCGGACTCGATGGCGAATGCGCGCTGGACGGCGAGGAGCCCGGAGAACAGCACCGCGAGCCAGAACAGACCCGCGCTGGCGCGGGCGAGCACGCCGCGGTCGGGGTCGAGCGCGAAGGCGAACAGCACGAGTACGAGAACGGCGAACGGCGCGACTTGGTTCGTGGCGACACGGCTGCGAACCTCGATGCGGAGGTCCTTGCCGGCGACGAGGGCTGCATCACGGAACACCGGCGGCCTCCCGTACCCTTGCCTCGTGGATCCGCCCGCCGGTGATCGTGACGACGCGCCCGGCGAGAGCGGTGGCGCGGTCGAGTTCGTGCGACGCGAACACGACGGTCGCCCCGTCACGCGTGACCGCGTCGCGAACGAGGCCGTCGAGGAGATCCCGACCGGCGGCGTCGAGCCCGGCGTGGGGCTCGTCGAGGAGCCACAGCTCGGCGTTGCGGGCGACGACCGCGGCGAGCGCGGTGCGGCGCCGCTGTCCGGCGGACAGGCGCCCGACGGCGACGTCGCGCAGGCGGCGATCGAGCCCGAGTCGCTCCAGCGCGGATCCGACGGCGGCGGCGTCGCGGCCGGCGGCCCTCGTCGCGAACCGCACGTTCTCGGCGACGGTGAGGTCGTCGTAGAGGAACCCGGTGTGACCGAGCAGCGCGACGCGGCGGCGGATGCTGCGCCGGTCGCGCGTGAGGTCGGTCCCGAGGACGGTCGCCTCGCCTCGGGCGATGGGGACGAGCCCGGCGCAGGCGCGCAGCAGGGTCGTCTTGCCGGCACCGTTGGGCCCCTGCACGAGGACGATCTCGCCGCGCGAGACGTCGAGGTCGACGCCCGCGAGGGCAGGGAACCGACCCAGGAGCGAGACGGCGGAACGAAAGCGGACGACGGGGCCCATGGCGGCGCACCGAGGGTACCGGCGGCCCGAAATGTTGGCCCAACCAGGGGTTCTGCCCTTCGCACTGCCTTGCGGGGCGTCGGCCGGACCCTGATCGGCACCGGCGTGTTGATCCTGCTCTTCGTCGCCTACCAGCTGTGGGGCACGAACCTCGCCGAAGCGCGCAGCCAGAGATCCCTCAAGCACGACTTCCTCGCGTCCCTCCCGTCGACGACGGTTGCGAACTCGCCGACGACCGCGCCGGCGCCCGGCGAGACGGTCCCGGCGACGACCGCGCCGCCGAACACGTTCGCCCCGCCCCCGCCGGCCGGCGAGGCGGTGGCGATCATCAAGATCCCGAAGATCGGCATCGAGAAGGCGGTCGTCGAGGGGACCGGCGTACCGGACCTGAAGAAGGGACCGGGGCACTACGTCGGGACCCCGATGCCCGGGCAGCCGGGGAACGCGGCGATCGCCGGGCACCGCACGACGTACGGCGCACCGTTCAACCGCATCGACGAGCTCGAGCCCGGCGATCCGATCATCGTCACCACGCGGCAGGGCTCGTTCCGCTACGAGATGACCCAGCAGGAGATCGTGAAGCCGTCGGACGTGCGGGTTCTCGACCCCACGCCCGACAACCGGCTGACGCTCACGTCGTGCAACCCGAAGTACTCCGCCCGCCAGCGCATCGTCGTCGTGGCACGGTTGGTCGGTGCCGCGGCACCGGCACCGCCGCCCGAGGCGGTGTCGTCGACGACGACCGCGCCGCCGTCGACGACGGCGGGTGACGACTCGCCCGTCGTGACCGCGCCGCCCCCGGCCCGGTCGACGTCGATCGAGGGCGGCCTGTCGGGCGAGGGTGCGGCGAACGGGCCGGCGATCCTGTGGGGGGCGCTCGCGGCCGTCGTGTTGATCGCGATCTGGGTGTGGTCGCGCGTGTGGCGGCGGTGGCCGGCCTACGTGCTGGGCGCCCCCGTCTTCCTCGTGGTGCTGTTCGTGTTCTTCGAGAACGTGTCCCGGCTGCTGCCGGCGAACATCTAGGCCAACCCGCCGAACTCTTCGCGTCTTCTGCCCTCTCAGGGCGGGTTGGCGCGCAAAAGTCGGCAGGGGGGGTCAGATCGTCGTCAGCGACTCGAGGTGCAGCGTGCGCAGCAGCTCGCTGAACTGGCGTGACATCCAGCCGAGCTGGTTGGTGAACAGCAGGAACCCGAACACGATGAGGAACGCGCCCGCGACGGTGTTGATCACGCGGAAGTGACGCTTGACCCAGGCGAACACCGGCGTCAGGCGGCCGAGCGCGACGCCGGTGATCACGAACGGGACGCCGAGCCCGAGCGAGTACGCGACGAGCATGAGTCCCCCGCGGCCGACGCTCGACTCGTTGGCCGACAGCGTGAGCACGCCGCCGAGGATCGGACCGATGCAGGGGGTCCACCCGAACGCGAACGCCATGCCCATCACCGGCGGCGCGAACGCGCCGAGCTTCGACGGGCTGACGTGGAAGCGGGCGTCGGCCATGAGCCGGCGCGGCGTGATGGCGCCGGCGAGGAACAGGCCCATGACGATGACGAGCGCGCCGGCGACGCGGTTGAGGATCGTGCGGTGCTCGAGCAGCGACTGGCCGACGGCCGTGGCGGTCAGGCCGAGCAGGGTGAACACGAGCGTGAACCCGGCGACGAACAGCAGCGTCGCCCGGAGCACGTGCAGCCTCGTCTGGACCTCGGTGCGCTCGAGCGTGGCGACGCCGCCCGCTCGTTCTGGTACCGGCAGCGGGGCCGTTCCGGCCCCGTCGTCGGTACCAGAACGGGGGTCGGCTCCACTGCCGGCGAGCTCGGTGACCGAGATGCCGGAGATCATCGACAGGTAGCCGGGCACGAGCGGGAGCACGCACGGCGAGACGAACGAGAGCATCCCGCCCCCGAACGCGGCGGCGAAGCTGACGTCGCTCACGTCGTCACTCGCCCCGGAACACAGGCGCCCGGCGCTCGCGGAACGCGGCCTGGCCCTCCTGCAGGTCGCCGCTCGACCACGCCCGGCGGTAGGCGGCGTCGACGTCGTGGTCGTCGCCGAGGTCGCGCTCGAGCCGGTTGAGCATGAGCTTGTGGCCGGCGAGGGTGAGCGGCGCCAGCGCGGCGATGTCGTCCGCCCAGGCGAGCGCGTCGTCGACGTCGCCGATGCGCGTGACCATGCCGGTGCGGTGGAGTGACGCGCCGTCGAGCACCTCGGCGGTGAGCAGCATCGCCCGGGCCGGTCCGTGCCCGGCGACCGTCGCCAGGCGCTGCACCGTCCAGTGGTCGACCATCAACCCCAGTTTGGCGGCAGGGATGCCGAACTTTGCATCGGGCGTGGCGACGATGGCGTCGCAGGCGACGGCGAGCTGCGTCCCCGCACCGAGCGCCGCGCCGGTGACGGCGGCGATCACGGGCTGGGACGCGTCGCACAGCGAGTCGAGCACCTGGCGCAGGCGCCCGGTGAAGCCGCGGTCCTCGACGGTCGACAGGTCGGCGCCGGCACAGAAGTGGCCGCCGGCGCCGGTGAGGACGACCACGCGCGCGTCGGCCGCGTCACGCAGGGCTGCCAGCAGCGCGTCGAGCGTGGCGTGGTCGAGCGCGTTGCGCCGCTCGGGGCGGTCGATCGTGACGAGCGCCACCCGGCCGCCGTCGCCCCGCCGCTCGGCGCGCACCGTCTCGCCCGCCTGCGGCTCGCTCACTCGATCACGGCGATGACGTCGCCCTCCTGCACCTGGTCCTCGGGGGCGACGCGGAGCTCCTTCACGACGCCGCCGACGGGCGCCTCGACGGGGATCTCCATCTTCATCGACTCGAGGATGACGAGCGTGTCGCCCTCGGCGACCTCCTGGCCCACCTCGGCCGGCACCTGCCACACGTTGGCGGTGATCTCCGCCAGCACCTCGGTCATGGTCGGCGAGACTACGCCGCCGTGCTCGCCTTTCTTCTGTACCTCGTGCTCGCCGGACTCGTCATCGGGGCGCTCGGCCGCCTCGCCATCCCCGGTCCGAACCCGATGAGCATCGGGATGACGATCGCCGTCGGGATCGGCGGCTCGCTCGTCGCCGGCATCATCGCCCGCGTGCTGTTCAACCGCGGTGCCGGTCTCATCCTCGCCGTTCTGTGCTCGGCCGGCATCGTCTGGCTGCTGCAGCGCAACGAGCGCCGCCGGGTCCCCTGACCCCGTGATCGGGATTGGGCTCGTGTCAGACCGGCAGGACGCCGTGCTTGCGCCACGGGCGGGCGACGGTCTTGCCCTTGGACACCTGCAGCCCGCGCCAGATGGCGTGGCGGGTCTCGGCGGGGTCGATGACGTCGTCGATGGCGGCGTGGCCGGCGGCGATGTACGGGTCGATGTTCCGGCGGAACGAGTCGGCCATCGAGATCGCCGCCTGGTCGCGCTCGGGTCCCTCGGGGTACTTCTCGAGCTCCTTGCGCATCGTGATGCGGACCATGCCGTCCGGGCCCATCACCGCGATCTCCGCGGTCGGCCACGCCACGATGTAGTCGGCCTCGTACGCGGTCCCGTTCATGACGAAGTAGCCGGCGCCGTACGACTTTCGCAGCACGACCGAGATCTTCGGGACGGTCGCCTCCGACACGGCGAACAGCATCTTGGCGCCGTGGCGGATGATGCCCTGCTTCTCCACCGCCGACCCGACGGTGAAGCCGGGCACGTCGTGCAGGAACACGAGCGGGATGCCGAACGCGTCGCACAGCCACACGAACCGGGCGGCCTTGTCCGCCGAGTTCACGTCGAGCGTGCCGCCCAGGACCTTCGGCTGCGACGCGACGATGCCGACCGGCTCACCGCCGACGCGGGCGAGGCACGTGATGACGTTCTTGGCCCAGTCGGGCTTGATCGGGAAGACGTCGTGGTCGTCGACGATCGCCTCGATCACCTTGTACATGTCGTACGCCCGGCGGGGCGCGGTCGGGACGATGTCGTAGAGCTCCTCGACGCGCCGGTCGATGGGGTCGTCGGTCGCCTGCGTCGGGACCGGCTCGGTGTTGTTCGACGGGAAGAACGACAGGTACTTCCGCACCGTCGCGAGGCACTCGTCGTCGTCGGCCACCTCCAGATCGGCGACGCCGCTCACCTTCGTGTGCACGGCCGACCCGCCCATCTCCTCCTCGGTGACGACCTCCTTCGTCGCCGCGAACACGAGGTGGCGACCGGCCAGCGCCATCGACGACGTGCCCTTCACCATCGGGATGAAGTCGGCGAGCGCGGGGATGTACGCGGTGCCGGCGGCGCAGTGCCCGACCATCGCTGCGACCTGCGGGACGACGCCGCTCAACACGACCTGCTCGCGGAACAGCGCCCCCGCCGATGCGAACGTCGACCCGCTCGTCGCCTGGATGCGGGCACCGGCGGAGTCGAGCAGCCACACGACCGGGATCCGGAAGCGCAGCGCCAGCTCGCGCATGCGTGCCGTCTTGCGCTCGCCGATCTCGCCCATCGAGCCGGCGAGCACGGTGAAGTCGTAGGCGACGATCGCGACCCGCCGGCCGTCGATCTCGCCCACGCCGCACACGACGCCGTCGGCGGCGAGATAGCCCTTCGACTCGGCGAGGGCCGGGTCCATCGAGTCGGCGAGCAGGCCGTACTCGGTGAACGTGCCCGGGTCGAGCAGCTTCTCCAGCCGCTCCCGCACGGGGGTCTTCCCGAGCGACCGCTGGCGCTCGACCAGCTCGGGCCCGCCCATTCCGTACGCCGTGTCGCGCCGCGTGCGCAGGTCGTCGACGAGCGGCTTCCAGTCGTGCAGTTCGGGTGCGTCCGCCATCTCGAGCTCTACCGTCCCTTCCACTCCGGCGCGCGCTTCTCGGCGAACGCGGCGATGCCCTCGGCCGAGTCCTCGGTGAGCGTCGTGAGCGTGAGCATCGGGTGCAGGACCCGCAGTGCCTCGGCGGCGGACAGGTCGACGACGCCGTAGAACGAGTCCCGCCCGAGCTTCATGATCGCCGGCGACTTCGACGCCAGCGACGCCGCCAGCTCGTCCGTCGCGGCGTCGAGCTGGTCGACGGAGACGACGCGCGAGACGAACCCGATGCGCTCGGCCTCGGCCGCGTCCACGCGCCGGCCCGTCATCATGAGCTCGAGCGCCTTCTTCGGCGGCATCGACCGCAGCAGCGGGACGGTGATCATGTACGCCCACAGGCCGACGTTGATCTCCGGCGTGCCGAACTGCGCGTCGTCGGCGGCGATGACGAGGTCGCACGCCAGCGCGAGGCCGAAGCCGCCGGCGAGCGCGAACCCGCGCACGCGGGCGATCGTCGGCTTGCCGAGGTCGTACATGTCGAGGAACAGCCGGGCGAGCTCGCCCCGGGCGTCGTGCGAGGCGACGAACCCCTCCTCGCCACCGGCCATGCCGCCGAGGTCGGCACCGGCGCAGAACGCCTGGTCACCCGCACCGGTGAGGACGACGGCGTGGACGTCGGGATCGGCCTTGGCGTCGGCCATCGCCTTGCGCAGGCCGGTGATGACGCCCCACGTCATCGCGTTGCGGCGCTGGGGACGGTTGATCGTCACGCGGGCGACGTGGTCGCGAACCTCGTAGAGGAGCTCTGCGTCGATGGCCTCGCTCTGCGTCGCTTCGCGCCTTGCCGCTCGGCTGGCGCTCGTCGCTGGCGCTTCCCTCGCGCCGGTGCTGTCGTCCGCTGGCGCCATGCCGGGGCACGGTAGCGTCGGACCCGTGGCCCAGTCGTACCTCGTGGTGGCTCTGGCCGCCGGGCTCGTCATCGGCCTCGTCCTCGGCGGGCGGCCGCGCCACCTGGCGCAGAAGCACTTCCGCTGGTGGCTGCTGCTCCCGCTCGGTGTCGTCCTCCAACTCGTCGTGGAGGCCGACGGCGTGCCCGCGCCGCACGCGCTGCTGATCGTGTCCTACGTGTACCTGCTCGTCTTCTGCGCCGCGAACGTCCGCCACGCGGGCATGGGCGTGATCCTCGTCGGCATCGCGCTCAACGCCGTCGTCATCGTGGCCAACAACGGCATGCCCGTCCGGGAGAAGGCCGTGTACGAGGCGGCGATCGTCGACCCCGGCGACGCGGTCTCGATCGACGAGGTCAAGCACCACCTCGAGACGCCGGACGACGACGTCATGTTCCTCGCCGACATCATCCCGGTGAAGCCCCTGCGACAGGTGCTGTCGTTCGGCGACCTCATCCTCTCGGTGGGCGTGGCCGACCTGCTCGTCCACCTGCTGCTGCCCGTCGGCGGCCGCCCGCGCCGGCGCCGGCGGGGCGCGTCAGCCGATGCGGAGCCGGCGGAGGCTGGTGCAGACGCCCCAGAGGCAGGCACCGAGGCCGATGCACCCGACCGCGACGAACAGCGCGTCGGGACCCTGGTGCCGTGAGAACCACCCACCCAGCAGGTAGGCCGCCGGCACCAGCGACGTGAGTGCCGTCCGCGACACCATGGACACGCGGCCCTGCATGCTCACCGGGAACCGGGCGTGGCGCAACGCGTAGAAGTGCGCGCCGGCGAGCGCTGACCCGAACCCGGCACCGAAGAACGCCACTCCGGCGGTGAGGAACGACGGCCACACGCCGGCGACGATGAAGCCGACGGCGAACACGATGACGCCCAGCAGCATCATGTCGCCGCGCATCTGCGAGCGGCGGCCGACGACCACCGACGTCGCCACCGCGACCAACCCGCCGAGCGCCATGTACGCGCCGATGCCGACGGCGCCGATGCCGAGTATCTGCTTGGCATAGGGGATGAACTGCGCCTCCGCGGCCGTGACGACGACGTTCATCACCGCCAGCAGCACGACCGCGCGCATCATGTCGCTGTCGGCCCACAGCGCCCGGCAACCTTCGGAGATCTGACTGCGCAGCCGCGGCCGCGACGCCGCGCGCACCGGCTGGGGGTCGTGCACGTCGAGCCGGCGCACCGACCGCATGACCGTCCCGGACGCGGCGAACGACAGCGCGTCGCCCGCGAACGCGAGTGCCGGCCCGCCGATGGCGATGAGCCCGCCCGCGATCGCGGGACCGGCGGCGATCGCCGCCGAGTCGGACGCCTGCAACCGGCTGTTGGCCCGGAGGAGCCGGGGTCCGTCGACGAGGATCGGCACGACGGCCGCCTCCGACGCGTCGTGCACGACGCGCAGCAGGCCGAGCACGAGGGCAGCGCCGAAGAGCAGCGCGACCGGGTACGAGTCCGACACGACGCCGACGGCGAGCAACCCGACGACGAGCGCCCGCGCGTAGTCGGTGAGCACGAGCACGGGACGGCGGCGCCAGCGATCCGAGAGCGCCCCGGCCACGAGACCGAGGACGAGGACCGCGACCGCTTCCATCGCGGCGACGGCACCGACCGTGAAGGCGCTGTGTGTCCGCAAGTAGGTGGCGAGCGGGAGCGCCACCATCGTGAAGTGGTCGCCGAAGCTCGAGACCGAGTGCGCCGACCACGTGTGGGTGAAGTCGTGCCACGAATCCGTCGGCGTCGTCGCAGCAGGCTCTACGTCGATCGGGGCGTGCGTGACGTCGTCGAGCACCGCCGTCATGCGGTTGCCCCTGCAGCCACCGTCGCCCGCGCGGTGTGCGCGGCCGCAGCGGCGGCGGTCAGCGGCGCGCCCTCGGCGATCGCCGACTCGACGAATGCCGCGTCGGTCTCGACGAGCGATCGGAGCGTGTCGACGACGCGGGACCACGCCCTTCCTTCGGCGCGGCCGTCGAGGATCGCCAGCGCGCCGCGAGCGCGGTCGGGAGCCTCGCCGACGAGGTCGTCGAACGCCGACGCGACGCGCAGGATCGCGAGGATCGCATCGTCGGCGTCGGGCGCGGCGAGTGCCTCGACGAGATCGGCGATCTCCGGGAGGAACCCGGAGACGCGGAGGATCTTGGCGCTCGCGGTGGCGACGAGGCTGTCCTCGATCGACGGCCGCGTCTCCTCACAGTCGGGAACAGCGACATGGCCGACGTGGTGGAGGCGCGCGGCGATGACGACGTGCTCGCGCCTCTCCGGCGGGAGCTCGACCGCGATGGCGAGCGCCCGGGCGTACGCGGCGGTCCGCTCGCCGTGGCCGATCGCGACATGGCCGGCGAGCTCGGGAACGATGCCGAGCGCCTGGATCGTCTGCTCGTACGTGCGCCGCGCTGCCGCATAGCGCTCGAAGGAGTACCACGTGATCATCAACGGCAGGGCCGCGAACACGAGCAGCCAGCCGGTCGCCATCGCGATCAACGCCGCTGACGAGATCAACGCCGCGTAGACCGGTGCCGCGGCGCGCCACGACCACGCGGCAGACCGCCGCCCGAGCGCGAGGTCGACGGTGACGTGCGCCGAGCCGATCGCCATCACGCCGAGCAGCGACGCCTGGGCCCAACCGTCGGACCCTCGCACCGGGAGGTGGCGGTGCACCGCGACGGCGGCGAGGCCGGCGGCCGCCATCCCGAGCACTGCGACGACCGCATCGCGACCCGACCACTCGTTGCGGCCTCGCGCGCCGGACACGACGAGCGCGGTGGTGAGGGCGGACGCGCAGACGAGTACGAACGGGGCGAACGACAGCTGGAACGCAACTGCGATCACGACGGCGTGGCCCATCGGGATGGATCCACCGCGCGGCAGCTGGATCCGAAGCGTCAGCGTCACGCCGACGAGGGCGCCGAGCGCGACGAGGAGCGAGACGTCGGTGGCGCTCATGTCGCGGCGTCGTGCTGGGGGCTCGCGCCCCCCCACCCCGTCGAAGCCCCCTCGCTGGCGCGGTGGCGGCTGCTCGTCACTCGCTCGCTGCGCTCGCTCATGCCGACGCGACGTCCTCGACCAAGAGGTCACCGAGGCCGGCCGAACCGACGCCGACGACCGGCGGCGCGACGGCGAAGTGCTCCACGTCCTCCTCGAAGCCGTCGCCGTAGTGCTCGCCGCGCTTCTCGATCGCGCGGATCAGCGCCTCGACCGATGCGGGGTGGAACTGCGACCCCGACTTGTCGCGCAGCTCGGCGAACGCAACCGTCTGGCTGAGGGCCTTGCGGTACGAACGCGTCGACGTCATCGCGTCGAACGCGTCGCACACGGCGATGGCATACGCCTCGAGCGCCTCGATGTCGTCGCGCTCGTCGCCGGCGGCGAAGTGCGCGTGCTTGTCGCTCGCGGCGGGAACCGTCGAGCGGAGGAAGTCGACTCGCGTGAGGATGTCGATGCAGACGTCGTTGTGACGGCGCACGACGTCGTACTCCTCCGGTGTCAGCTTGCCGGGCTTGTTGAGGAGGCTCGACGGCACCGCGAGCTTGCCGATGTCGTGCATCAGCGCGGCGTAGCGCAGGTGTTCGAGCTGGGCGGGCGTGAACGCCATCTCCTCACCGATGTACACGGCGAACTTGGCGACGCGTTCGCTGTGACCGGCGGTGTAGCGGTCCTTCGCCTCGATCGCCCGTACGAAGACGCTGACCGCGGCATCGTGCGCACGGCGCAGGTCGAGGTAGGAGCTGAACGTCGCGCGAGCGATGGCGGCCGGGACCAGGATCAGGGGAAGGGCCAGCGCACCGAGCTCGAGGTACATGCGCCCGACGAGGATGCCGAGGAGCCCGAACGCGACGAAGTTCGGCAACGCCGGGCGGATGTCGTTCCAGGTCGCCCGGGGGGACTGGTCGTACCGGAGCTCGCCGTACGGCAGCAGCAGGCCGATGTTGACGACCGCGTAGGCGCACACGGCCGCGAGCGGCGCGAACACCACCGACGCGCCCGGCGCCGCACCGTTGGTCGCGGAGAAGGCGAGGCCGGCGGCCCCCGACGACAGCGCGAACTGCGAGAAGTTGAACGCGACGAGCGACCAACGTCGCTGGCGGAGGATCTTGACCCGCAGGCCCTCGGCGGCACCGATCAGGAGCGCGGCGAGCGCGACCGTGCTCGTGCCGTAGGCGTCCGCGAGCACGGTGACCGCGGCGATCTCCAGCATGAACCCGGGGCTCACCGTGATCGAGGACGGCATCATCACCGCCGCGTTCTCGGTGGCGAAGACGAGCCCGGCGAAGAGCGCGAGGACCGCCCACGGCGGCCGGCCGCCGGCGAGCGCGGCGATCGCGACCGCGACGAAGAACAGCGACGTGAGCGCGATCTCGAATGCCGGTAGTCGTCGGAGGTTCACGGTCGTCCCATTTCGCAGACAACCGAGACCGAGGGCAGAGGCGGCAGGGGCGCGGCCGCGTTCGGATGTTGGAGTTGTTCCTCCGAGATCAGCCCCAGCCGAAGCCGGCGCCGCCTCCGAGGACCACAGCTGCGAGGCCGGCCAGGATGGCCGCCGCACGGACGTAGGTCTTCTTCATTTTGGGTGAAACCCCCTCGAGATGTGCACCTCCCTCGCGCCCGCTAAGTGGCGAGGTGGCACCGCTCCGCTCTCAAGGCTAGGTAGGGGCGACGCCCCTGCCGTCTTCACCCTCGGTCTCGGTTGTCAACGATCAGTTGCAGCGGAGGGGCCGCTGCCGCCCTCTACAGCTCCGCCGTCACTCGGGTCGGTGCTCGCCGGATGCCAGGCGCCTGGCGAGCGCCTCGATCTCCCGCCTCGGGAAACGTCGGTGTCCGCCGAGCGTGACGATGTGGGGGACCTTTCCTTCTTTGGCCCACCGGCTCACGGTCTTCGGGGAGACGTTGAGGAACGCGGCCGCCTCCGCCGCCCTCAGGTAGTCGCGCTCCCCGTTCGATTCCGCCATCGTCCTGCCTGTTCTTTCTCCGGCGTTCCGAGCACCTCGGAACACTTGGCGGACCCGGACCCTTCGGGTTCGTTGTCCGTCGCAGGCGATAGTGGACTGCTGGCCGATTCGGGGAAATAGGCCGGTCGAAGCAAAACAACCCGTCCGATAGACGTTCACATCTAGTACCGGATGACTAGTTGCACGGTTGAAATTCACCACCGCTGACCTGGGCCGTTCCCTGTCCTAGAGCGGGCTAAGGCCCTGGTCACGGGCATCCGCGCTCCCCCGAGCGTGGGGCGTTACGTTCGGCCCCGTGGTGGACGCACTTGACCTTCGCCAGGTCGAGCTCGAGCTCTGCCGGCTCCCCGAGGTCACGGCGGCCCGCATCGTCGAGGACGACGTCGGCCGGCCGATCGAGGTGCACATCCTGGCCACCCGCGAGAAGCATCCGAAGCAGATCGTCCGCGACGTGCAGTCGGTGTCGATGGCGACGTTCGGGCTCGACATCGACCGCCGGGTCATCTCCGTCGTGCAGCTCGAGGGTGGCAGCGGCGACGAGGCCGTCGTCAGCTCCAACGGCTCCAACGGCTCGAGCGGGGGCGGGCGCGGCGGTCCGGCGCGTGTCGTGATCGGCGGCATCGACGTGCAGAAGCGCCAGGTCCGGTGCAACGTGAAGGTGACGCTCGAGCAGGGCGGCGAGGCGGCGGTCGGCGAGGCGGAGGGGTCGATCGCGGCGTCGTCGCGCCCGCGCCTGGTGGCAGCGGCGACCCTGGACGCGCTGCGCGAGCTCGTGCCCGCGGTCGACGCCGCCGACGTCGACGCCGCGCAGATCGTGCGGGTCGGCGCGCGTGACATCGCCGTGTCCTCGATCGTGTTCGTGACGAACCCGCCGTTCGAGGAGACGTCGTCGGGCTCGGCGCCCGTGCGGGAGGCGGGCGCGTCGGGCGAGCACGAGGCGATCGCCCGCTCGGTCCTGTCGGCACTCAACCGCCGCCTGCCCCACCTGTGACGTCTCGACCCGAGATTGGGTGATTGGCGGCGTATAGCGCGGCCAATCACCCAATCTCGTGTGGTGGTGAAGTCGGTCGCGTTCGTGTCGTTCCGCTTCGGCGGGCGCGACGGGGTGTCGGTCGAGGCGGACAAGTGGATGCGGGCGCTGCGGTCGCTCGGGGTGTCCGAGCTGCGAACGGTCGCGGCGGACGGGCCGGTCGACGTCGTCGTGCCCGGGCTGTCGATCGACCCGGCGGCGGCGCCGGCGCCGGCGGCGGACGAGGTCGCCGCCGCGGTCGGGGATGCCGAGCTCGTCGTCGTCGAGAACCTGTGCTCGCTGCCGCTCAACCTGCCCGCGGCGCTCGCGGTCGCCGACGCCCTGCGCGGCCGGCCGGCGGTGCTGCACCACCACGACCTGCCGTGGCAGCGAGAGCGGTTCGCCCACGTCACCGCGCTGCCGCGGACGGATGGGGCGTGGGCGCACGTGACGATCAACGAGCTGTCGCGCCGGCAGCTGGCCGAACGGGGCATCGACGCGGTGACGATCCCGAACGCGTTCGACACCGACGCACCGCCCGGTTACCGCGCGTCGACGCGAGCCCTGCTCGGCGTCGACGACGGTGAGCGCCTGCTGCTCCAGCCGACGCGCGCCATCGAACGCAAGGGCGTGCCCGCCGCCGTGGCGCTGGCCGAGCGCATCGGCGCGACGTACTGGCTGCTCGGTCCGGCCGAAGAGGGCTACGGCCCGGAGGCGGCGAGGATCCTGCGCGGCGCCGCATGTCGCGCGATCTGGGATCCGGATCGGTTCGACGTGCCGGCCGAGGACGCGTACGCGGCGTGCGACGCCGTTGCGTTCCCGTCGACGTGGGAGGGGTTCGGCAACCCGACCGTCGAGTCGGCGATCTTCCGCCGTCCGCTGGCGATCGGCGACTACCCCGTCGCCCGCGAGATCGCCGCATACGGCTTCCGATGGTTCCCCGCGGGCGACCCTGCGCCGCTGCGCGCGTTCCTCGACGACCCCGACCCGTCGTTGCTCGACCACAACGCAGCCGTCGCCCACCGGCACTTCTCCCTCGACGCGTTGCGCGTTCGCCTGGAAGCGCTGCTATCCCGATGGGCGTGAACGACGACCCCGTCCTGCGCCGCCGCGCGCAGATCGCCCGGCTCGCCGACCTCGGCCAGAAGGTCGGCTACGGGCTCTTCGGCGTCGCCGTCGTGGCGTTCGTCGTCGCTGCCGTCGTCGGGTTCTCGCCGGCGTGGGTCACGGTCGTCGTCGTCGCCATGCTCGCCGGGTCGGTCGTGCTCGCACCGGCCATCGTCCTCGGCTTCGCCGCCAAGGCCGCCGATAGAGAGGACCGCGAGGTCGGCCGGTAGCATCCGGGCCATGTCCGACACCGTCATCGCTGCATCCGACGACGTCGCCACCGACGCTGCCGACGAGGACCTCGTCGAGGAGGAGCTCCTCGTGGAGGAGGTCTCCATCGACGGGATGTGCGGCGTCTACTGATCCGTTGCTCGATACCGCTGCGCCGTACGAGCTGCACCCGCAGGTCGCCCTGCGACCCGAGCCGTTCGGCGCGCTGGCGTACCACTACGGCAACCGCCGGCTGACGTTCGTCCGGGCCAACGAACTCGTCGAGCTCCTGCGGGATCTCGGCGCCCACGACTCCGTCGACGACGCGCTCGCCGCGTCCGACGTCGTCCCGGCGCGGTGGCCGGCGTTCCGCAACGCGCTGGCGAACCTCGAGGCGTCGGAGGTGATCCGTGCCCGCACCGCTCACTGAGGAGCTGAAGCGCGGCCTCGACGCGCCCATCTGCCTCACGTGGGAGCTGACGTACGGCTGCAACCTGGCGTGCGTCCACTGCCTGTCGTCGTCGGGGCGCCGTGACCCGCGCGAGCTGAGCACCGGCGAGTGCAAGGCCGTCATCGACGAGCTGCGCGAGCTCCAGGTCTTCTACGTGAACATCGGCGGCGGCGAGCCGACCATCCGGCCCGACTTCTACGAGCTCGTCGACCACTGCGTCGGCACCGGCGTCGGGGTGAAGTTCTCGACGAACGGGTCGACGATCACGCCGGCGACGGCGGCGCGCCTCGCCGGCACCGACTACGTGGACGTGCAGATCTCCGTCGACGGTGCCGACGCGGCGACGAACGACGCCGTGCGCGGTGACGGGTCCTTCGCGATGGCCCGCCGCGCCATGGACAACCTCGCCGCCGCGAACTTCGGGCCGTTCAAGATCAGCGTCGTCATGACGCGCCACAACGTGGCGCAGCTCGACGCGTTCGAGGCGCTCGCCGGGTCGTACGGCGCGCAGCTGCGGCTCACCCGGTTGCGGCCGTCGGGCCGCGGCGCCGACACGTGGCACGAGTTGCACCCGACGAACGAACAGCAGGTGCAGCTCTACCGCTGGCTGCTCGACCGGCCGGACGTGCTCACCGGCGACTCGTTCTTCCACCTGTCCGCACTCGGCGAGCCGCTTCCCGGCCTCAACCTGTGCGGTGCCGGTCGCGTCGTGTGCCTGATCGACCCGGTCGGTGACGTCTACGCGTGCCCGTTCGTCCTGCACGACGAGTTCCGCGCCGGCTCGGTGCGCGATGTCGGCGGGTTCACCTCGGTGTGGCGCTCGTCGCCGCTGTTCCTGTCGCTGCGGGAGCCGACGTCGGCGGGTGCGTGCGCGTCGTGCGGGTCCTACGACGCGTGCCAGGGCGGGTGCATGGCGGCGAAGTTCTTCACCGGCCTGCCACTCGACGGCCCCGACCCGGAGTGCGTGAAGGGCCACGGCGAGCTCGCGCTGGCGGGCGTCGCCGCAGGATCGGCGCCGTCGCCCGGGCCGGGCCATTCCAAGCCCCGCCCGGTCGCGGTCACGTTCCGACGGAAGTAGCCCGGTGACGCTGCTCGAGCCGATCGCGCTCGGGCGCCGGACCGCTCGTAACCGGGTGGTCTTCGGCCCCCACGAGACGAACCTGGGGCGAGGCCGCGCCGTCTCCGATCGTCACGTGGCGTACTACGCGCGCCGGGCGGGCGGCGGCGCCGGGGTGATCGTCGTCGAGACCGCGTCCGTGCACGAATCGGACTGGCCGTACGAGCGGGCGCCGCTCGCATCGCAGTGCGCGGCCGGTTGGCGGGCGGTGAAGGACGCGTGCGGCGGCGCCGACGACGGCGGCCCCCTGGTGCTCGCGTCGCTCGGGCACGCCGGCGGGCAGGGTTCGTCGGCGTACAGCCAGCTGCCGCTGTGGGCGCCGTCGCGCGTGCCCGACGTCGCCACGCGCGAGGTGCCGAAGGAGATGGAGCCCGAGGACATCGCCGCCGTCGTCACCGGGTTCGAGGAGTCCGCCCGCATCGCGGTCGTCGACGGCGGGCTCGACGGCGTCGAGGTGAACGCCGGGCAGTGGTCGCTCGTGCGCCAGTTCCTGTCGGGACTGACGAACCTACGCGGCGACGACTGGGGAACCGACCGGTTGCGCTTCGCTCGTGACGTGCTCGGCGCGGTACGGCGCGGCGCCGGTGACGACGCTGTCGTCGGCCTGCGCCTGTCGTGCGACGAGCTGGCGCCGTGGGCCGGCATCACGCCGGAGGCGGCCGCTGAGCTCGTGCCCCAACTGGTCGAGGACGTCGACTACGTGACCGTCGTGCGGGGGTCGATCTTCACGACGTCGGCGACGCGCCCCGACTCCCACGTCGAACCGGGCTTCAACCTCGATCTGGCCCGTTCCATCCGCGCTGCGCTCCCGGCGCGCGTCGCCGTCATCGCGCAGGGCTCGATCGTCGACGCCGGTCAGGCCGAGTGGGCGATCGACGACGGCGTGTGCGACGCGGTGGAGATGACACGCGCGCAGATCGCCGACCCCGACCTCGTCGCCAAGGTTGCCGCCGGCGACGGCGAGCGCGTGCGGCCGTGCATCCTGTGCAACCAGGCGTGCCAGGTGCGCGACGCGCGCAACCCGTTGGTTTCGTGTGTGGTCGAGCCGTCGTCGGGTCACGAGTGGGAGGACCCGGACTGGACCGACCGCGCCACCCCGCCGACGGACGTGCTCGTCGTCGGTGGCGGTGTCGCCGGGATGGAGTGCGCGCGCGTCGCCGCGCTGCGCGGGCATCGCGTCA
This sequence comes from Acidimicrobiales bacterium, assembly GCA_035700105.1. Taxonomy (GTDB): domain Bacteria; phylum Actinomycetota; class Acidimicrobiia; order Acidimicrobiales; family DASSOZ01; genus DASSOZ01. The sequence goes on along the minus strand of DASSOZ010000024.1, from coordinate 3,601 downwards.
CCGTCGCCGAGCGCGCCGGCACCCTCGGCGGGATGCTGCGCGTCGCCGCCAACGGCGCCGGCCGGTCGCCGCTGGCGGGCTACGCCGACTGGCTCGAAGCCGAGATCGGCCGCCTCGGCGTGAAGGTCGAGTGCGGTCGCGAGGTCGCGGCGGACGAGATCTCCACGTTCGACGGCGAGGTCGTGCTGTGCACGGGTTCGCGCCCCGGGCACCGTACGTACGAGACGGAGAGCGCCGGATCCGTCGTCTCCGCCGCGGACGTGCTCGCCGGTGGCGCGGACGTCGCGCTGCCCGACGGTCCGGTGGCGGTGTGGGACCCGATCGGCGGTCCGATCGGGATCTCGGTGGCCGAGTTGCTCCGCGGTACCGGTCGCGAGGTCGCCCTCGTCACGCCCGACCTGATCCCCGGCAACGAGCTCTCTCGCACGGGCGACCTCGCACCCGCCAACACGCGGCTGCAGTCGGCGGGGATCGCGCTCGAGAAGCGCTCGCTGCTGCGGCGGGTGTGCGGCGACGGCACGATCGTCGTCGAGGACCGCTTCACCGGCGAGCAGCGTCGTGTTGCCGCCGCCGTCCTCGTCGACGCCGGGTACCGCCTGCCCGACGACGGGCTGTGGCGGGCGACCGGCGAGCACGTGACGCGGGCCGGCGACTGCGTCGCGCCCCGCACGGCGTACGAGGCGACGCTCGAGGGCCGGAGGACGGCACCGTGACCGGTCGCCCGACCGAACTCGGCGTAGTTCGTTGCGGTATCCGCAACTTTCTACGCCGAGTTCGACGTGGGGTGCCGGCCCGATGACCGCGTCGACGCGGTACAAGTGGTTGTTCTCGCCGCTGCGCATTGGGCCCGTCGTCGTGCCGAACCGCATCGTGTTCTCGGCGCACCTGACGAACTACGCCGAGGGCGGGCTGCCGAGCGAACAGCACGCCGCGTACTACGAGGCGCGGGCGGCGGGCGGCGCCGGACTGATCATCACCGAAGAGCACTCGACGCACGCGACCGACTGGCCGTACGAGAAGCTGATCCACGGCTTCCACCCCGAGGTCGTCCCGGGCTACCGCCGCATCACCGAGCGGGTGCACCGCCACGGCGTACCGATCTTCGCCCAGATCAACCACAACGGCGGGCAGGCGTCGTCGATGTACACGCGCCTGCCGGTGTGGGCACCGTCACCCGTGGCCGACCCGCTCTTCCGCGAGGTGCCCAAGGAGGTCGACCGGCGCGAGATCGCCGAGATCGTCGCCGGGTACGCGCGGGTGGCCGGGCACTGCAAGGCCGGCGGGTTCGACGGCATCGAGCTGCAGTGCTCGCACAGCTCGATCGTCCGCGGGTTCCTTTCGCCGGCGACGAACATCCGCACCGATGAGTACGGCGGCTCGCTGCCGAACCGCGCGCGGCTGCTGCTCGACATCCTCGCCGCGGTGCGCGACGCGATCGGGCGCGATCTCGCGCTCGGTGTGCGGCTGTGCGGCGACGAACTCATCGAGGGCGGCACGACGATCGACGAGGCCGTCGAGGTCGCGCGCATGGTCGAGGCCACCGGGCTCGCCGACTACCTCAACACGTCGATCGGCGTGGCGACCGCGTCGCTGTTCATGATCGAGGCGTCGATGCACGTGCCGCCCGGGTACGCGCTGTTCATCCCGTCGGCGTTGCGCAAGGCCGTCGACCTGCCCGTCATCGGCGTCGGGCGCTTCAAGGACCCGGTGCAGGCCGAGCGGGCGCTCGACGACGGCCACTGCGACCTCGTGGGTGTCGTGCGCGGTCAGATCGCCGACGCCGACTTCGCGGCGAAGGCGCAGGCGGGTCTCACGGACGACATCCGGCTGTGCCTGTCGTGCAACCAGGAGTGCGTCGGTCGCATGGGGCTCAACCGCTGGCTCGGCTGCATCGAGAACCCGCGCACCGGTCGTGAGGCGGAGTGGACCGGGCTGCCGCTGCGTGCTGCTGCGCCCCGGCGAGTCGTCGTGGTCGGGGGCGGTCCCGCGGGGCTGCAGGCCGCCGCCACGGCGGCATCACGCGGGCACGACGTCACCGTGTTCGAGCGAGACGACGTCGCCGGTGGGCAGGCGCGGTTGGCAGCCACCGTGCCGAACCGCGCCGAGTTCGGCGACATCGTCCGCAACCTCGTGCACGCCTGCCGGGTCGCCGGGGTCGACGTGCGCTACGGCGTGGACGCCGACGCGTCGACGGTGCTGGCGGAGTCACCCGACGCCGTCGTCGTCGCGACGGGCGCAGCGCCCCTGCGGCCGTGGTGGGCGCCCGCGGACGCCGACCGCATCGTCGACGTGCGCGACGTCCTCGAGGGCCGCGCCTCGCCTGACGGTCGGGTCGTGGTCGTGGACGAGGTCGGGTTCCACCAGGCGACATCGGTCGCCGAGGTGCTCGCCGACCGCGGGTGCGACGTCGCCGTGATCACGCCGGGCATGGTCGTCGGGCAGGACCTCGGCATCACGCTCGACATGGAGGGCTGGAACATCCGGGCCGCGGCGAAGGGCATCGCGCAGCTGACCGACCTCGTGCCCGACGGCTGGTCGCCCGACGAGGGACTCGGCGTGCTGCACCACACGACCGGTGAGCACCGCGTCCTCGCGTGCGACTGGGTCGTGCTCGCCGGCCCGGCGCAGCCCGTCGACGCGCTCTACTTCGAGCTGAAGTCGCGCGGCGTCGAGGTCCACCGCGTCGGCGACGCTGTCGCGCCGCGGCGGGCGCACGCCGCCGTCGTCGAAGGCCAGCGGGTCGGAGCCGCGTTGTGACGGCGCCCGCCCCTTCGGGCTTTCGGTCAGTTCGGCACGCAATAGCGCACCCAAGTCACCGAAAGCACCGAGAGATGCGGCGGAGGAAGCTGGCGTGATCGCGGTCGTCGTCGTGCGCGACGGTGTCCTGCCGCTCGGCGCCGACGAGTGCGTCGCCGAGGCGGGCGGCCGGGTGCTGCTCGTCGGCACGGGCACGGCGACGGCGGCGAAGGAGCAGGTGGCGCGGGTGACCGACGTGCGCGTCGCCGAGGTCGACGGTGGGTTCGCGCCCGGCGCGTGGGCGGACGCGATCGCGTCGCTGCTCCACGACGAGGACGTCGTCCTCCTGCCGGCGTCGGCCGACGGGCGCGATCTCGCGCCGCGACTCGCGTTCGCGCTCGACCGGCCGCTGCTCGCCGGCGCGGTGCTCGTCGCGCCAGGACGCGTCGTCGTCGCCCGCGACGGCGGGCTCGTCGCCGAGGAGCACGACATGACCGGACCGTTCGTGGCCACGCTCGAGCCGGGGGTGCGCGGCGTGGCGCCGGCGACCGGCGAACCGCCGGCACCGATCGCCGTCGACCTCGCCGTCGCGCCGGGTACCGACGTCCACGTCGTCGACGTGCTCCCGCCTGACCCGACGACGATGGACCTGTCGGAGGCACCGCGCATCCTGTCCGGTGGCGCCGGGCTGAAGTCGGCCGACGCGTTCGCGACGCTGGAAGCGGTGGCGACTGCGCTGGGCGCGTCGTACGGTGCGAGCCGCGTCGTCGCCGACGTCGGGTGGGTCCCGCAGGACCGCTTCATCGGGACCACCGGCGTCGCCGTCGACCCGAAGCTGTACGTGGCCTTCGGCATCAGCGGCGCG
>DASSOZ010000023.1:0-6321 GCA_035700105.1 Acidimicrobiales bacterium | reverse complement strand
GCCGACGTCGCCTTCGACCGCACCATGTGCTCGGCCGTGCGCCGGCGGATGTTGGTGAACGGCACGACCTCGTCGTGCTGACCGGGCGCGATGGCCGGGGCGGGCTGCGCCGCCGCCGGGGCGGCCGCCGGCTGCGGTTGTGCCTGCGGTTGCGGTTGCGGTTGTGCCTGGGGCTGTGCCGGCGCGGACGCCGGCGCCGGTGCCGCGGCCCGCGCAACGCCGCCGTCGATCACCGCCTGCACGTCGGCGCGGGTGATGCGCCCGCCGGCACCGGTGCCGTTGATCGACGCCGGGTCGAGCTGGTGCTCGTTGAGCAGCCGGCGCACGACCGGCGAGAGGACCTTGGACGCGTCGCCGCCGTTGCCCCCGCCGCTCGGCTGCGCCTCCGCCGGCGGCGGCGACGCCTCCTCCGTCGCCGGGCCGCGCTCCTCGGCGACGGGCGCCGGTGGTGCCTGCGCGAGCCCGGACGGCCCGGCCGGCGCCGGGGCCTGGGGGGGCGGCGGCGCCGCCGTCGTGCCGGCGTCGGCGGGCGGCGCCGCGCCCTCGGCCTCGACGGGCTGCGCCGGCTGGTCGGTCTGCTCCTGGGTCTGGGGCGGGGCCTCGGCGGGCGCCGTAGCGGCGCCGGCCGCCGAGCCGTTGCCGCCCGCGGCGGCGCCGTCGGAGATGACGGCGAGCTTCGTCCCGACGTCGACCGTGTCGCCCTCCTGCACGAGGATCTCGGCAAGCACGCCGGACGCGGGCGACGGGACCTCGGAGTCGACCTTGTCGGTCGAGACCTCGAACAGCGGCTCGTCCTCGGCGACCTGCTCGCCGACCTGCTTGAACCACTTCGTGATCGTTCCCTCGGTGACGGTCTCACCGAGCTGCGGCATCGTGATGTCAGCCATGCAGTCCCCTCCCGGTCAGGGCGAGGACGGCCTCGCCGAACGTCTCGGACAGCGTCGGGTGCGGCTGGATGAACTGGCCGACCTCGTCGGGTGTCGCTTCCCAGTTCACCGAGAGGTACCCCTGCCCCAACTGCTCGGTGACCCACGGGCCGGCCATGTGCACGCCGAGGATGCGGCCGGCCTTCCCGTCGCCGCGCTTCTCGGCGATGACCTTCACGAGCCCCTCGTTGTCACCCACGATGAGCGCGCGGCTGTTGTGGGCGAACGACATCTTCTTCACGACGACGTCATGTCCGGCGTCCTTCGCCGCCTGCTCGGTCATGCCGGCGAACGCGACCTCCGGGTGGGAGTAGATCGCCCACGGCACCGCGCCGTAGTCCACCGGGACAACGGCCTCGCCGAGGATCGTCTTGATCGCCACGATCGCCTCGGCGAACCCGACGTGGGCGAGCTGCGCGGTGGGGACGCAGTCGCCGACCGCGTACACACCGGCAGCCGTCGTGCGCATGTTGGCGTCGACCGTGACGTAACCGCGGTCGTCGAGCGTGACGCCGCTGCCGTCCTCGAGGAGCCCGTCGGTGAGCGGCCGGCGGCCCACCGACACGATGACCTTGTCGACGGTGACACCCTGCGGTTCGCCCTCGATGCCGATGGTCGTCTGCGAACCGCTGGGCGTGTGGCCGTTGACCTTCACGCCGGTGCGGATGTCGATGCCGCGCGCCTTGAACGACTTGACGACGACGTTCGCCGCGTCCTTGTCGCACCCGGTGAGGATCTGCGGCAGCGCCTCGAGCAGCGTCACCTGCACGCCGAGGTCCGACATCATCGACGCGAACTCGCAGCCGATCGCGCCGCCGCCGATGACCGCGACCGATCGGGGCAGCTGCGTCAGGTCGAGCACGTGATCGGAGTTGACGACGACGTTGCCGTCGAAGTCGAAGCCGGGGATCGTGCGGGGGACCGACCCGCTGGCGAGGACCACGTTCGGCGCGGTGAGTTCGGTGCCGTCGTCCACCTTGACGAGGTGGTCGCGCGTGAGACGGCCGGTCCCGGCGATCGTCGTGATCTTGCGGCTCTTCATCAGGCCCTGCAGGCCCTTCCACAGCTGGTCGACGACCTTCTGCTTGCGCGCCTGGCTCACCGCGAAGTCGACGCTCGGCTGGCCGGCCTCGATGCCGAACTCCTTCGCGCCGGCGACGGTCCGGTGGACGTGCGCGGTCTCGAGGAACTGCTTGGCCGGGATGCACCCGCGGTGCAGGCACGTGCCGCCGACCTTGTCCTTCTCGACGACGGCGATGCGAAGACCGGCCGATGCGCCGTACAGCGCTGCGGCGTACCCCCCGGGTCCACCACCGATGACGACGACGTCGAACGATTCAGCCACGTCGGTTGAGCCTAACCACCACCCGTGCGTAGGAATCCCGGGCGCAGCGCTCCGATCGCGATGCCGAGCAGTCCTGCCATCGCGAGCGCGACCGGCGCGTACGCGCCGACGCCGGCCGCTTCGAGCACGACACCGGCGACCGCGGGCCCGCCCGCCGCGCCCACCGACGACGCCGCCGCCTGCCACCCGACGGCGGCGGCAGCGCGCTCCTCACCGACGCGCTCGGGCGTGAGCAGCATCAAGAGCGGGAACACGACGGAGAGCGCCAGCCCGGCGATCGGCAACCCGAGCGGCGCGAGCGGTCCACCGAACCAGAGCACGAGCGACCCGGCGGCGGCGCCGGCGACGCTCGTCGCCAGCAGTCGGTCGACGTCGCGGCGGTGTCCGGACAGACCGAGCCACAGCCGCCCGGCCGTCAGCCCGACCCAGTAGACGCCGACCCACGCCGACGCCGCGAGCCGGCCGATGCCGTGATCCTCCGTGAGCGACGTGAACGCCCACTGCCCCAGTGTCACCTCGAGGCTCACGTACACGAAGAACGCGAGGCAGGGCAGGAGGACGCCACGCGGCGAGCCCATCGCCTCCTGCGGCGGCGCGTCGCCGGTGGCGCGGCCGAGCAGCGGCACGACGAGCAGGACACTCGCCGCCGCGAAGATCGCGTACGGCGGACGCCAGCCACCGCCGGCGACGAGCGACGCGCCGACGACGACCGGTCCGATCGCCGCGCCGACGCCGTACCCGGCGTGCAGCAGGCCCATCAGGCGCCCGTCGTTGCGGAGCGCGACCGCGGCGTTGAACCCCGCGTCCATCCCGCCGGCGCCGAGCCCCGACAGGGCGCTCCCGGCGAGGACCGCGACCCACGCCGGCGCGGTCGCGATCAGCGCGAGGCCGGCGGCCGACACGAGCGTCGACCGCACGATCAGGCCCTCGAGTCCCCACCGCGCCGCGAGCCGGCCGGTGGTCACCGCGACGACCAGGTAGCCGAGCGCTTGTACAGCGAGGAAGGTGCCGAGGTCGGCGAGCGGGCGGTCGAACGCGCCCCGCATGTCCGGCCACGCGACGCCGTGGGCGAAGTCAGGCAGGCCGAGGACGACGAAGGCCAGGGCGAACACCACGGTGCCCGCCTGCCGCCTCGACACCGTCCGACGGTAGCCCCGAAGTCTGCAGGCTGATGCCGTAGACCACCGCTGAGGTGGGTCTACGGCATCAGCCTGCGAACCGTCGTCAGCGCGCCAGCACGACCTGGACGGCGAAGGCGGCGAGGATGGCGAGACCGGTCACCAGCGCGGCGATGATCAACTTCCTGGTGCTCACGTCGTCGACTCCGAGTCGGGCTCCCGGGGCAGCGGCTTGCGGCCGGCGAAACCCTCGTCGGGCAGGTGCCACCACGCCAAATCGTCGTCGTCGGACTTCCAGCACAGGTAGTAGACGACGCCGTCGGCTCCGAGCGCGTGGAAGTCGATCAGCCCCGATGCGACGTCGCGCACGACGATGTCGCCGTCCTGCAGCTCGGCGGCGGCCGCGTCGATCTGCTCCTGCGACGGGCCGTGACCGTTCGCCTTCGCCCGGGCCACCGCGTCCGCCGCCAGGCGCACGACCTCGAGGAGCTCGCGCAGGCGCGGGAGGTACGCGCGGGCCTCGTCGACCGTCCAGTAGCGCGTCACTCGGCCTTGTAGCGACGGCGGGCGTCCTCGACCGCCGCCTCCGCGGCCTCGCGCCCCTGCCACCCGCGCGTCTCGGTGCCCTTGCCGGGCTCGAGCGCCTTGTAGACGTCGAAGAAGTGGCCGATCTCGTCGAGCAGGTAGCCCGGCAGCGAGTCGAGGTCCGTGATCGCGGCCTGCCGCGGGTCGGTGGACGGGACGCACAGCACCTTGGCGTCGGGGCCGGCCTCGTCCTGCATCCAGAACACGGCGACCGGGCGGGCGTGGATGTGGCAGCCCGGGAACGTCGGCTCGTCCAGGAGGACGAGGACGTCGAGCGGGTCACCGTCCTCGGCCAACGTGTCGGGCACGAACCCGTAGTCGGTCGGGTACTGCGTCGCGGTGAACAGCATGCGGTCGAGCCAGATCGCGCCGGTGTCGTGGTCGGCCTCGTACTTGTTGCGGGATCCCTTCGGGATCTCGACGACGACCTCGATCTCCACGAGGGGCGACGCTACCCAGCCGCGGCCCGGCGGACGTCCGCCTCCGAGAACGGCGCCTGCAGCTGACCGCGCACGAACTCGAACCGCTGCTGCACCCGCCACGGCGCGAGGTCGGTCTCCCCACCCTCGGCCGGCCGCAGGAACAGCAGCACATGGAGGTGCTCGGACCACGTGCCCTCGAAGCCCTTGTCGGACACGAGGATGGTCTGCCCGTCACCGTTCGGTCCCTTGAGCGAGTCCGTCACACGGATCTGCGCCACGACCGTCGGTTCCTTCGGCTGACCGACGCGCCGCACGGTCAGCACGTCGCCGATGACGACCGAGCGCGCCGCGGCAGCCGCCTCGGACGCGGACGGGAACGCGATCGTCGTCGTCGGCGTCCCGCCGCGGCCGCGCCATCCGGTCGCGAAGTTGCCGCCGACGGCCAGCCCGACGACGACGACGGCGAGCCCGATGGCCCACCATGGCGGCCGCGGCTTCACCGGCGCGACCGCCGGCGGCCGCGCGCCAGCTCGACGAACGGTGTGAGCACGAACGTCACGATGCTGAGCGCGAACGAGAGGATGGCGAGGCCCAGCAGCGCCGGCTCCAGCATGACCATGCCGAGCGCGACGCACGCGACCGACGCGGCGAGCAGCGCGGGCGGTACGAACACGAACAGATCACCGGGCCGCGACGCGCGCGTCGACCGCTCGTCGACCTGGTCGGCGAGCGGCGTGGGCGGCGGTTCCCAGGGCGCGTACGTGTACCTGGGCCCGTGGTCGATGCCGAGCTCGCGGTCGTGGGCGAGGCGGCGCGCGGGGTCGCGCAGCACCTGCCACGCCTCGTTCGCATCTCGCACGGCGGCGTCGTCCTCACCACCGGCGTCGGGATGGAGCACCCGCGCCTTCGCGACCCAGGCGCGCCGGATCTCCTCCGTCGTGGCGTCGCGGGCGACGCCGAGCACCGCGTAGTGATCGCGCGTCCCGAGCCTTACTTCGGGGGCATGCGGACGGCGCCGTCGAGGCGGATCGTCTCGCCGTTGAGGTAGTCGTTCTCGGCGATGTGACGCACGAGCTGCGCGTACTCGTTCGGGTTGCCCATCCGCTTCGGGAACGGGATCGACGCCGCCAGCCCGGCCTTCGTGTCCTCGCCGGCCATCGCCATCAGGGGCGTGTCGAACGTGCCCGGCGCGATGGTGCAGACGCGGATGCCGACCGCGGCGAGGTCGCGCGCCGCCGGCAGCGTCATCCCGACGACGCCGCCCTTCGACGCCGAGTACGCCAGCTGGCCGATCTGGCCGTCGAACGCGGCCGCCGACGCGGTGTTGACGACGACGCCGCGTGCGCCGTCGGCGTTGTAGGGCTCGGTCTTCGCCATCGCCGAGGCGCCGAAGCGGAGGACGTTGAACGTGCCGATCAGGTTCACGTTGATGACGAACATGAACGGGTCGAAGTCGTGCGGGCTGTTGTCGCGGTTGATCGTGCGCTGCGCCCAGCCGAGACCGGCGGCGTGGGACACGATGCGCAGCGCCGTCCCGTCGGCGGCGTGGGCGATCGCGGCCTCGACCGACGCCGAGTCGGTGACGTCCATCTCCGCGAACCGGCAGTTGGCACCGAGCTCGTCGGCGAGCGCCTTGCCCCTGTCGGCGTTCTTGTCGGCGATGGTGACGGTGGCGCCGTGGGCGATCAGCTCACGGACGGTCGCCTCGCCGAGTCCGGATGCGCCGCCGGTGACGAGCGCTCCAACTCCCTCGATCTGCATGAGGGCGGAAGCTAGTGGCAGCTACGCGGCGGTTCCGAATGCGACCGGGAGGTGCTTGATGCCGTTGATGAAGTTCGACCGCAGGCGGTCGGGCTCGGACGTGGCGTGGATGTCGGGCACCCGCTGCAGCAGCTCGCGGAACATGACCGTGATCTCGCGGCGGG
>DASSOZ010000022.1:0-37764 GCA_035700105.1 Acidimicrobiales bacterium | reverse complement strand
TTGCCGGTCAGGTCCGAACGGGACGTGACACCTCTCGCACATCCATTGCAATCACCAAGGAGACGCCACCAGCATGCTTGAGCTGCTTCGCAAGCGGCGGGAGGACGAAGACCGTGGCTTCACGCTCATCGAGCTCATGGTCGTCGTGCTCATCATCGCCATCCTGATCGCGATCGCGATCCCGACCTTCCTCGGCGCCCGCAAGCGGGCCCAGGACCGTGCGATCCAGTCGAACCTCCGCAACGCGCTGACCGCGGAGAAGACCTTCTACACGGACTCCCAGGCGTACAGCCAGGACGCGACGAGCCTGAAGGACATCGAGCCCTCGCTCTCGTTCGTGACGTCGTCCGCTGATCTCGTTGCGGGCGGCAAGACCGTGCTCGTGCAGACCGGTACGGCGAACGGCACCACCGAGGCGATGATCTGCCTCACGGCGAAGTCGGCTTCGGGAACGACGTTCGGGCTGAAGGACATCGCCGTCGGTACGAACGCCGGCACGTACTTCTACAAGGACGCGCCGACGTGCACCGACACGACGGACGCCAACACTGCCTCCTGGTAGTCGAGCGGCACTGACATCAACACGGAAGTGCCTGGAGGGCGGCCTACGGGCCGCCCTCCAGCGCGTCCAGGCGACGTCGGATCGAACGCTGGTTGCCGTCGAGGTCGAGCGATCGCCGGAACCACCGCGCTGCCTCCCCGGTGTCACCCACGATGGACGCCTCGATCCCGAGGTCGTTCAGCGCCCGCACCGACGTCGGGTTCGCCCGTAGCGACTGGCGGAGGGCAGCGACGCCCTCCGTGCGGTGTCCCTGGGCGAGCAGGTTCTCTCCGAGCACCGCCCAGGTGGTGGGATTGCCGCGGTCGCGCTCGGCAGCGATGCGCAACCAGTCGAGTGCAGCGGCGGCATCCTCCGGACGGCGGTGGACGCGCTCCTCGAAGAGGTAGATGCGGCCCTCGAGCAGCGCGGGTTCAGCCCAGTGGGGAAGCATGCGCAGCGCGGCGCGAGCGTGGGAGTGCACGAAGTCGAGGCGCCCCTGCTCCAGGTGGAAGTCGCCCACCAGGAGCACGATCGCAGCCACGAGCGCCAGCGCCGACGACACGGCCGCCGCCGCCCGTGCACGCTGCAGGCTTGCGAGCGTACGTAGCGCGTCGTCGGGCGCGGCGGCGCCCAGCGCGAGGAACAGGACGGGCGTCGTGCGCACCGCCTGCGGCTCGACGAGGTGGTTCACGAGCAGCAGCAGCGAGAACCACAGGAGCGGTCCGCGGCCCGAACGAATCGCGAGCCACAGCCAGGCGACGAGCGCCGCCAGGCCGAGGACTCCCGTCGTCACCGCGTACTCGACGATCAGGTTGTGCGCATCGACGAACAGCTTCTCGGGATCCTCGGCGTGCGCGACGTCAACCGTGCGGCGCGGCGCGGTGGCGTCGCGGAAGAGCCCGGGTCCGACGCCGACGAGGGGATGCTCGGGAAGCGAGCGCACCCCTGCCTCCCAGGTGAGCAACCGCGCCCGCACACCACCGCCACCGGCCGCTTCCTGGACGCGACTCGTCACCGATGTACCCCCGCCGATGTGCGCCAGGCCGCCGCCGAGCAGCACGCCCGCGATCACCAGGGTCGCGAACACGACGGCGAGCAGACGGCGCCCGAGGCTCAGTGCGACGTAGGCGGTCCCGGCGATGATGATCGCGAGGCCAGCGCGGCTCCCGGAGACCTGGACGGCGGTGCCGAGCAGCACCGGAACGACCGCCCAGCGTGCCGGGCGGGCAGCGAACCGACGACCGGCGAGCACGATCGCCGCGCCGGCGAACCCGCCGAGGTGCACGGAGTTGCCGAGCAGACCGATGGCACGCCCGCCCACCTTCCCGAGCTGGAATGCGGAGAGGTCGAGCCCCATCTCGAGCACCGCCGCGACCGCGTTGACGATGGCGGCGGCGAGGAGCGCGCGTTCGACGAGCGAAGCGCCACGGGCCGGGATCGTCCGACCGATCGCCCACGCGCCGGCGAGCGCGAGGACGAAGAGGAACCCCGTACCCCACCCGTAGAGGCCGAAGAACGACAGCGTGCGGTTCCCGGCCAGCACGGCCGAGACGAATGCGACCGCGACCAGCGCGGCGACGGCGGCCCCGGCGCGGTCTCGACGGGCCGTGCGCACCAGCGGCACGAAGCCCACGCCGGCGACGACGAGGCAGATGGCGGCGGCCGGCGTCCAGAACGTCGCCTGGATGGAGGGTGAGAAGACGACCGGCAGCAGGAACGCCACGACGGCCGCGAACAGGGCCAGGGGTGTGTGCGGCGTGCGCACTACTGTGACTGGTGTTGAAGCTGTTGCTTCTGTGATGGAAGTAAACTAGCGTGTTGAATTGTTGCTAGTGCGCTCTAGTGTGCGAGGCGAGATGCCGACAGATGACCGGCTGCTCACCGTCAACGAGGTCGCCGAGCTGATGCGCGTCTCCAACATGACGATCTACCGACTGATCAAGGCCGGCGAGATCAACGCCACGCGGGTCGGCCGGAGCTACCGGCTGCGCCAGCGCGACGTCGACGCGTACCTGACGAAGGGCACCGGCTTCCCCGCTCCCGGCCGCTCGGGCGGGCGCTGATGGCGCAGCGCGTCGTCGGCCTCGACATCGGGACGCACGCCGTCCGCGCCGCGGAGCTGAGCCTCGGGCGCGGAGGCAACGACGCGACCCTCACGCGGTTCGCCCAGGTCGCGCTCCCGGTGGGGGCCGTCGTCGACGGCGAGGTCGTCGACCCCGGGCTCGTCGCCACGAGCCTGCGGCGGCTGTGGACCGAGGGCGGGTTCAAGAGCCGGCGCGTCGTCCTGGGCGTCGGCAACCAGCGCGTCGTCGTCCGCCAGGCCGACCTCCCGCAGATGAGCGAGGACGAGCTGCGCTCCGCGCTGCAGTTCGAGGCGCAGGAGCTCATCCCGATCCCGATGGACGAAGCCATCCTCGACTTCGACATCCTCGAGCAGATCGCGAGCAACGACGCCGGCGATCCGATGATGCGTGTCCTGCTCGTCGCCGCGCATCGTGACATGGTCGCCAACCTCGTCACCGCCGCGACCGAGGCCGGGCTGACGCCCGATGTCGTCGACGTCGTCCCGTTCGCCCTCATCCGCGCCGTGGGCGACGTCACACCGCCGCCGCTCCTCGACGACGAGCCGCGCACGAGCGAGGCGATCGTCGGTATCGGTGGCGGCGTCACCAACGTCGTCGTCCACGAAGGGGGCGTGCCCCGCTTCGTCCGCATCCTCGCGACCGGCGGCGCCGGCGTCACACAGGCGATCGCCGACGAGCTCGACGTCGACCCCGAGATGGCCGAGGACCTCAAGCGCCGCGCCGACCTGGCATCCAGCGACGCGCTCGAGGCGCGGGCCGGACGCGTCGTCGCCGATCGCACGACGCCGCTCGTCGAAGAGATCCGCGGTTCGCTCGACTTCTACCTCGCCCAGAACGACGCGACGCCGATCTCGCGGGTGCTCGTCACCGGCGGCGGCAGCAGGACACCGCAGCTGCTCGCCCGCCTCACCGAGCAGCTGCGCCTGCCGGTCGAGCGTGCCCACCCGCTCGAGCGCGTGGCCGTCGGCCGCACCGGCATCCCCGAGACCGACCTCGTCGACGCCGAGCCGCTGCTCGCCACACCGATCGGTCTCGCACTCGCGGGGCGCCGATCGGAGAGTGGCACCGGCCGTCGCCTCAGCGTGTTGCCACGCGAGGTCGAGATCGTCCGCGAGCAGCGACGTCAGTCCCTCGTGGTCGCCGGCGGCGTCGGTGCCTTCGCCGCGCTCCTGCTCGCGATCTGGGTGGCGCAGAACGGCAAGGTGAACGACGAACGGCACAAGGCCGACCAGGCGGAGGCCGAGGTCGCGCAGCTGCGCCGGCAGACGGCGAGCCTGCAGGACGCCACGCAGCTCCAGACGCAGCTCGACCAGCGCCGCCAGACCGTCACCGCCGCGCTCACCGGCGACATCGCCTGGACGCGACTCATCCAGCAGATCGCGACCGTCATCCCGAACGACGTGTGGCTCACCTCGTTCACCGGCTCGACCGCGAACGGGCAGGGCACCGTGAACTTCGCGGCGATGGGGTTCGACCACACGTCGGCGGCACGTTGGCTCTTGCGCGTCGGGGAGCTGCCGTCGATCACGAACCTCTGGCTGCCGAGCTCGGCCAAGCAGGGCGAGGGCGCGAGCGCACTCGTCACGTTCTCGTCGACCGCGACGCTCACGCCGGCCGCGGCGTCCGACCGCCTCCAGCGCTACACGGGGGAGAGCGGATGACGCTCGGCCGGCGCAGCATCGTCATCGGCGTCGTCGCCGCGATCCTCGTGCTGCTGCTGTGGTGGTTCCTCCTGTGGAGCCCGCAGCGCAAGAAGATCGACGACGCCAAGGCGAGGACGGATACCGCGCAGCAGCAGATCGGTCAGCTGCGCGTCACGCTCAGCCGGCTCCAGGAGCTGAAGCGGACCGAAGCGCTCAAGCGCAGCCAGATCGAGGCCCTGCGGGTCGCCGTTCCTGACCAGCCGAACCTCGCCCAGTTCATCCTCGACGCCAACGACGCCGCCAACAAGGCCGGCATCGACTTCCTGTCGGTGACGCCGTCGCCGCCCGCGACAGCCGCCGCCGGCGGGGGCACGGCGGCGGGCGCGCCCGCGGCGATAAATCTCGCCATGAGCATCACCGGCGGCTACTTCCAGGTGCTCGACTTCGTGAACCGCCTCACCGACCTCCCGCGCATCGTCGTGATCGACAACCTCTCGCTCGCTGCCGGTGACAGCTCGAACATGACCGTGTCCATCACGGCCCGCATGTTCACGACCAGCGCCGCGCCCGTCGCCCCGTCGACGACGGTCGCCGCCGCACCGACGACGACCGTGCCGGGCGTCACCACGACGACGTCGGCGACGCCGGCGGCACCGACGACGACCGGAGCGCCGTGATGGGTGCGCCCTCGGCTCCCGCGCAGTCGAACCGCCGGGCGATGATCATGCTCGCCGTCGGCGGCGGCGCGTTGCTCCTCTTCCTCCTCGTCACGAAGGTGCTCGGCGGCGGCGGTGGCGGCGACGACCTCAGCGCGCCCATCACGGTTCCGCCGGGCAGTGGCACGCCGAGGACGACCGTGACCACCGGCGTCGTACCGGGCGCGCCCGGCGAGGCGCCGGCGCCCGAGACCTTCGAGGTCTTCTCGACGAAGAACCCGTTCACCCCGCTCGTGGGCGCGGCGGGGGGCGGTGGCACCACCGGCGGCGGGGGAACGTCCACCGGGGGTGGCACCGTGGTGACCACGCCGCCCACGGGGGGCGGGACGACGGTCACGACGCCGCCCGGCGGTGGCGGTGGTGGCGGCGGTGGCACGAGCACGGGCGGCGGGACGACCGCCACGTCGGCCCCGCCGGGCACCGGGGGCTCGCCCACCGAGCCCCGCTCGTCGCAGCGGGTCGCGCTGCTCGACGTGTACGAGCAGGGCGGCAAGAGGGTCGCGAACGTCCGGGTCAACGACACGGTCTACGAGGCCGTCGCGCCCGGCGAGCAGTTCGGTACGTCCTTCCAGCTCGTCTCGCTCGACGGCAGTTGCGGCACGTTCCTCTTCGGCGACGACCGGTTCCGGTTGTGCCAGGGGCAGGAAGTGCTCAAGTAGGACGCGACCCGCCTCAAGCGGCAGGTCGGCCCGGTCGAAACATCACGTATGCGGTTCGTTCGGCGCGCGCGGCGACAGGACGCCAATGCTCACGCCGGCGACGGCGGGTTCACCCTCGTCGAGACCGTCGTCGCGATCACGATCCTCGCCGGCGTCTTCGTGTCGGCCGGTGCCGTGTTCTCCCGCATGCTCATCGGGACGCTGTTCTCCCGCCAGAACCAGCAGGCGGCCGACGTCATCTCCGAGGAGATCGAGACCCTCCGCGCGCAGAGCTACTCGGCGGTGGCGATGAACGCGGCCGACCTGACCGGTGACCCGAAGATCACGACGGAGTCGGGCGTCCAGTACTACGACCCCGACGGCGCCGGCCCGATCGTCCGCGAGAAGGTCGTGACCGCGGTCGGCGGCGTCGTGACGCCGCACATCGCCGTCGTCACCCGCAACAGCACGCGCTACACGGTGTCGCGCTACGTCACCGACCCGGGCGACGCCACCGGCAAGTACCGGCGCGTCACGGTCGTCGCCGACTGGGTGAGCGGCAACAAGACGCACACGCGCCGCTCGTCGACGTTCGTCACGCTCACCCGACGCGGACTCCCGCTCCCGAACTTCACCTTCACCGAACCGAGATCGGTCACCCAGAACCAGGGGACGACGCTCGCCCTGCCCGTCACGCTGACCAACCGCGGCGCGACCGACTCGTGGAGCCTCAGCGGCACCAACCAGGAAGGCCGGGCGTGGACCGTCCGCTGGTACACGGACGACGGCAACGGCTGGTACGACGCGGGCAGCGACATCCAGCTGACCGACTCCGACGGTGACGGCCGCGCGGAGACCCCGCTGCTCGGCACCGACGTCCCGCTGCAGCTGTGGGCGGTGGTGACGCTGTCGTCGTCGGAGGCGGGTGGCGACACGCACCTCGTGCTGACGGCGCAGTCGAACGGCCAGCCGTCGTCGCCCACGGGAACGGCGAGCGTCACCGACACGATCACGGTCGTGGCGCAGGCGAGCTGCTCGGGCTGCACGTACCGGACGCACTATCTCCACAACAGCGCCGCCGGCGGCAACACGGTTGCCGGCGTCAACCTGCCCGTCGACCTCACGGCGCCGACGGCGACGTCGCTGTCGAACTACGACACCAACGTCGACGGCGTCGCCGGCCGGCTGGTGACGACCGGCGGCACGAACGCGACGGCGTCGGGCAGCCAGATGGTGAACTGGCGGTACCAGGCGCCGGCGAAGACCACGTACAACGGCAACGCGGTCGTCACGGCGTGGGTGATGCCGGCGAGCGGCACCACGAGCACCGTCCAGATGACGGCGTACCTGAACTACGACGGCGGCGGCCCGTCGTACACCAACGCCGGCTCGGCGACGGCGTCGATCCCCGCGGGCACGTGGTCGCAGGTGCAGTTCACGATCCCCGTGAGCTTCTCGCTCACGAAGAACAAGAAGTTCGAGGTCAAGCTCGTGACGGCGACCGGCACCGGGCTCACCGATGCGCTGGTCGCGTACGACACGACCACGTACCCCGCCCACGTCGACATGCCGGTGCGGTCGTGAGCCGGCTGCGTCTGCGCCGGCGCGACGAGCGGGGCATCTCGATCGCGGAGCTGGTGATCTCGATGATGATCTTCTCGCTCATCGGCGTGATGGCGGTGACCGGCCTGTCGTCGAGCACGCGCTCGATCGGCCAGGTCGACGACGAGGTCCAGGGCCTCCAGGACCTGCGCGTCGTCAGCGAGCGGTTGAGTCGTGACCTGCGCCAGGCGCGCGGCATCGACGCGGCGTCGAACGCGAACCAGGTGACGATCTGGATCGACGCCAACGCCGACTACAAGCAGACGAGCAGCGAGACCATCACGTGGCATCTCTGTCGGGCGTCGTCGACGACGTGCACCGAGGTCGGGCCGTACAACGGGCTCTACGACGTCCTCCGCCAGGACGGAACCGGTAAGAAGTCGATCGTCGGCCACACGCTGGTATCGAACATCGCGTTCTTCTACGACGTCGCGCCGCCGAAGACGCGCGTTGTCAGGGTCGACATGACCTATGACGCCATGCCCGGGCGCTACGCCAAGCTGCGCACGGCGACGTTCGAGGTGCGACTGAGGAACGTCCAGTGAGGCGGTTCGTGATCGCCCGCCGTGGCGACGACGCCGAGTCCGGCGTGGCGATGATCCTCGTGGTGATCGTGGCGATGCTCATGCTCGCCGCTGCCGTGCTCTCGGCGAACCTGACCGACGTGTCGCTCACCGGCAGCGGGCGCCACGTCCGCTACGAGCGCGAGCTGCACCTCGCCGAAGAGGGCATCGACCAGGCGCTGGCGCGGCTACAGGCCGACGACACGTATCACACGACGACGGTCACGCCGCCGCCGATCGGCTCGACTGCCGCGGTGGAGAAGGCGTGGGCGCTCGCGCAGATGACGACGTCGACCGTCGCCCCCGACGGGCACTTCACCTTCGTCAAGCCCGCGGGCCGCAACGTCGTGTTCGCCGCCGGGTGGGACAACTCGAAGTCGGGTCCCGCGCAGGGCCGGGTGCTCAAGGCCGAGTACCTCTTCTCCACCTACCACCCCGAGGGCGCCATCATCTCCGGCGGCGACCTGCAGGTCTCCGGCAACGCCGGCATCTCGGGCATCCTCGGCGACGTCCACTCCAACGGCGGCATCAACTTCAGTGGCAGCGCCGCGTCGATCAGCGGCAACGTGAGCGCGTCGGGATCGATCACCGGTTCATCCGGCGTGACGATCGGCGGCACGAAGACGTCGGGCGCGCCGCAGGCCACGCTCCCGCCGGTCGACCCGGTCGAGATGTGGGCGCTCCTCAGCCCGAACAACGCGTCGTCGTGGTACGACCTGTGCGGCGACGGCACCGCCCGCACGCCGAACGGCGGTGCGCCGTGCGCGGGCACCGTCCAGTACGACGCGTCGACCGCCACGCAGGGCTACCGCGGCTGGACGTGGACGAGCAGCACGAAGACGTGGAAGAAGGACGGAAGCGGCGAGTACGGCGGCGTGTACTTCGTCGACGGCGCGAACGCCGACATCGGCAAGAGCCCCGGTTCGGCGTCCAACCCGTGGCAGGCGACGGTCATCACGAACGGGGTGTCGGTCCCCGGCGGGTGCGAGACGCTCTACGGCGACATCTCGGTCAGCGGCAGCCCCGTCATGACCGGCTTCATCACCGGCCTGTCCCTCGTCGCCGGCCGCGACCTCGACATCACCGGCAACCCGAACCAGTCGTTCAACGGCGTGCTCGCCTCCCACGAGCAGGCGTTCATCAGCGGCAACCCGACGCTCGTCGGCTCGCTGCTGGCCGAGAGCGCGTGCGACACCCCCGGATCGCCAGTGAGCATCACGACGGTCAGCGGCAGCATGAGCATCGTCTACAACGACAACGTCGACGTGCAGCTCGGCAGCCTCATCCGCACGTCGCTCTGGCTGGAGCTCTAGAAGACCGTCCTCGCCGCGTCGATGATGGGGGCGACGTAGTTGTCCTCCATCCACCGCCCGGCACCCGACCACAGCACGGCGACGACGCAGCCGAGCGCGAGCCACGGCCCGAACGGGATCGCGTCCTTGCGTCCCCGCACCCGCGTGACGAGCAGCACGATCGAGAGCACGCCGCCGAGCAGGAACGCGAGGAAGAAACCGGCGGCGACGGTCCCGCGCGAGATCCAGCCCGTGAGCATGCCGAGGACGATCTCGAAGCGGACGTCGCCGAAGCCCATGCCGCGCGGGTAGACGAACCAGATCACGCCGACGGCGAGCGTCGACGCGACCGCGCCGAGCACGAGACGCTGGAGGTCGTCCCACGAACCGTCCGACGTGAACGCGGCGACGCCCGCGAACGCGGCGAGGACGATGCCGGCGACGGGCCACACGACCCGCTTCGGGAGCAGCTTCGTGTCGAGGTCGATGAACGACAGCGCGATCAGCCCCGCGAAGCCGAGGCAGTACGGGACGATCGCCCACGAACCGCGGAAGCGCCACGCGGCGGCGACCCACAGGCCGGCGGTCAGCAGCTCGACGGCGGGGTAGCGCACGGAGATCCGCTCGCCGCACGCCCGACACCGACCCCGGAGCAGCAGCCACGAGACGAGCGGGATGTTGTCGACCGGTCGGATCGGCGTCTCGCAACCGGGGCAGCGCGACGGTGGCGACACGATCGACACTCGCTCGGGCACGCGTGCGATCACCACGTTGAGGAACGAGCCGACGGCGAGGCCGAGCACGCCCGCGACGACGGCCACGAAGACGTCCATACGTGGTGAGGCAACGTAGCCGCCCGACCCGATGTGCTTTCGGTACCTACACCGGGGCCCGAACGGCCCCGCTGTAGGCACCAGAACGGGAAGGGAGCGGGGATCCGCGGAGGTGCGCCGGTAGCATCGGTCACCGTGCTCCGCTTCCTCACCGCCGGCGAGTCGCACGGTCGCGCGCTCGTCGTGACGGTCGAGGGACTGCCCGCCGGGCTGCCGATCACGGTCGAGCAGATCCAGTCCGAGCTCGGCCGCCGGCGCCTGGGTTACGGCCGCGGCCCCCGCATGCGCTTCGAGCGCGACGACGTCACGCTGCTCGGCGGCGTGCGTCACGGCGTCACGCTGGGGAGCCCGGTGGCGATCATGATCGCCAACACCGAGTGGCCGAAGTGGGAGAAGGAGATGGATCCGGCGCCCGGCGCGACCGAGAAGCCGCTCCACCAGCCCCGCCCGGGTCACGCGGATCTCGCCGGCATGCAGAAGTACGGCTTCGACGAGGCCCGCAACGTCCTCGAGCGGGCGAGCGCGCGCGAGACAGCGGCGCGCGTCGCCGCCGGCACGCTCGCCAAGCAGCTGCTGTCGCACATCGGCGTCGACGTGATCAGTCACGTCATCCAGATGGGCGCGGCGCGCACGAAGGCGACGGCTCGGCCGACGCCGCAGGACCTCGATCGCGTCGACGAGTCACCCGTGCGCTGCTTCGACGCCGCCGCCGAGGAGGCGATGATCGCCGAGATCAAGGCGGCGGCCAAGGAGGGCGACAGCCTCGGTGGCGTCGTCGAGGTGCTCGGCTACGGCGTGCCCGTCGGACTCGGCAGCCACGTGCACTGGGACCGCAAGATCGACTCGCTGCTGGCGCAGGCGCTCATGAGCATCCAGGCGATCAAGGGTGTCGAGATCGGGGACGGGTTCGCCGTCGCGGGTGTGGTCGGCAGCAAGGCGCACGACCCGATCAGCTGGGACGACACGTCCGGCGAGTACCGGCGCGACAGCGCCCTCGCCGGCGGCATCGAGGGCGGCATGACGACGGGCGCCCTGCTCGTCGCCCGGGCCGCGATGAAGCCGCTCGCCACGCTCAACCGTCCCGTGCTCAAGACCGTCGACGTGACGACGAAGGAAGAGACGGTCTCGTTCAAGGAGCGCACCGACGTCACCGCGGTCCCGGCGATGGGCGTCGTCGCCGAGACGATGACGGCCCTCGTCCTCGCCGGCGAGGCGCTCCGCAAGTTCGGCGGCGACTCGCTCGCCGAGTTCGTGCGGAACCGCGATGGCTACGTCGCCGCACTCCGCTGACGGCGACGATGTCGACCCCGCCTCGCGGCACCTCGTCCTCGTCGGGATGATGGCCACGGGCAAGACGACGATCGGGCGCGCCGTGGCCAAGCGCACCGGCCGGCCGTTCATCGACAGCGACATCCAGATCGAGACGACGACGCGAAAGACGGTGCGCGAGATCTTCGAGCAGGACGGTGAGGCGGCGTTCCGCCGGCTGGAGGCCGACGCGCTGGCCAGCGCGCTGGCGACGACCACGCCGGCGGTGATCGCCGCCGCCGGTGGCGTCGTCCTCAGCCCGCACAACCGCGCGCTGCTGAAGAAGGCGGGCCGTGTCGTGTGGCTGCGGGCCGACCCGCGCACGCTCGCATCACGCGTGCGGCCGAACGACCACCGGCCGCTGCTGGCCGACGACCCCCTCGGTGTGCTGCGCCGGCTCGCCGACGACCGC
Organism: Acidimicrobiales bacterium; assembly: GCA_035700105.1. Classification (GTDB taxonomy): domain Bacteria; phylum Actinomycetota; class Acidimicrobiia; order Acidimicrobiales; family DASSOZ01; genus DASSOZ01. The sequence continues at coordinate 26,132 of DASSOZ010000022.1, read as the reverse complement.
CAGGACCTCTACGCCGAGGTCGCCGACACCGTCATCGACGTCGACCGGCGCGACAAGCGTGACCTCGTTCGCGAGGTCGAGGCATTGGTGCCGGGCGCGCGGTGATGCCCCGATGATCCGCGTCCCCGTCGAGCTCGGCGACCGCTCCTACGACGTGCTCGTCGGTGCCGGCGCCCGCCACCGCCTGCTCGAGGTCCTGCCGCACGACGCGAAGCGGGCCGCGGTCGTCACCCAGGCGTCGATCGGAGTGGACGTCGACCCCGGTGTCGAGTGGCAGTCGTTCGCGATGGACGAGGGCGAGGACGCGAAGAACCTCGAGATGGTCGAGCAGCTGTGCCGCGAGTGGGCGCGCTGGGGACTCACGCGGGCCGACGTCGTCGTCGCCGTCGGCGGGGGAGTGGTGACCGACACGGCCGGGTTCGCGGCCGCCGTGTACCACCGGGGTGTCGCGGTCGTCCACGTGCCGACGACGCTGCTCGCGCAGATCGACGCCGCCATCGGCGGCAAGACCGGCGTCAACCTCCCGGAGGGGAAGAACCTCGTCGGCGCGTTCTGGCAGCCGGCCGCCGTGCTGTGCGACACCGAGGTGCTCTCGACGCTCCCGCCGCGCGAGTACCGCAGCGGGTGTGGCGAGATGGCGAAGTACGCGTTCCTGGGTGTCGACGAGCTCACCGACCTGCCCCTCGACGAGGCGGTCGCCGCGTGCGTGCGCTGCAAGGCGGATGTCGTCGCGTCGGACGAGCGCGAAGGCGACCGGCGGGCGATCCTGAACTACGGCCACACGCTCGCCCACGCACTGGAAACCGCGGGGGCATACGACCTGCGCCACGGTGAGGCGGTCGGCATCGGCCTCGTCTTCGCCGCGGAACTGGCGCGACGGCTCGGCCGGATCGACGCCGATCGCGTCGCCGAGCATCGCGCCGTGGTCGCCGGCTACGACCTGCCGCTCTCGCTGCCCCCCGGCCTCGACGACGATCGGCTCGTCGAACTGATGGCGCACGACAAGAAGGCGATCGACGGGCTCACGTTCGTGCTCGACGGCTCGAGCGGCGTCGAGGTCGTGAAGGGCGTCGCCGTCGACGACGTCCGCGCCGCACTGGAGGCGATCAAGTGACCGACCCGCGCCCCCGACCACGCGCATCCTCCAACACACTCGCGTTTTCGGGCGCGATTCCGGACCTAGAACGCGAGTCTGTTGGAGGATGGCGATGACGAGTGACCGGGTCGTCCTGTTGCTGAGCGGGCCGAACCTGAACCTGCTGGGTGAGCGCGAGCCCGCCGTGTACGGGTCGGCGACACTCGCCGATCACGTGACGGCGGCGACGAAGGCGGCGGCGGAGCACGGCTTGACGGTCGAGCACGTCCAGTCGAACGCCGAGCACGAGCTCGTGGAGGCCATCCACGGTGCTCGATCGCGGTGCGCGGCGATCGTCATCAACCCCGGCGCGTTCACGCACTACGCCTGGGCGATCCACGATGCGCTGGCTGCCTTCGACGGTCCGGTCGTCGAGCTGCACCTGTCGAACCCGCGGGCGCGCGAGTCGTGGCGGCACACGAGCGTCGTCGCGCCGGTCGCCACGGCGACGATCGCCGGGCTCGGCGGACACGGCTACGCACTGGCGATGGACGCGGTCGCGAGGCTGCTGTCGTCGTGACGCTGCCGGCGATGGACCTCGCGGCGCGTGCTCGCCGCGTGCGTGACGCGCTCGACGACAACGTCGACGCGCTCCTCGTGTCGAGCCTCGTCCACATTCGCTACCTCACCGGCTTCACCGGGTCGGCGGCGCTGCTGCTGGTCGCGCGCGACGGCGCGCTCACCTTCGTCACCGATGGCCGTTACGCGACCCAGTCCGCCGAGCAGCTGCGCGCCGCGGGCGTCGAGGCCGACATCCGCGTCGGCACGACTGCGGCTGCGCAGCGCGACGCGGTGCAGGCAGCGGCGAGGGGGATGGCGCACATCGCGCTCGAGGCCGGCTGGGTCACGTGGGCGCAACAGCGCCGCTACGCGTCCGAGTGGTTCCCCAACGCCGAGCTCGTCCCGACGGAGGACGTCGTGGAGTCCCTGCGGCGCACGAAGGACGACGGCGAGGTCGCCCGCATCGAGGCGGCGGCGCGCATCGCCGACGACGCGCTGGCGGCGCTACTGCCACGCCTGCACGACGGGCCGACCGAGCGGGAGTTCGCGATGGAGCTCGACCAGGAGATGCGCCGGCGCGGTGCGGGCGGGCCGAGCTTCGAGACGATCGTGGCGTCGGGGCCGAACGGGGCGAAGCCCCACCACCGGCCGTCGGACCGGCCCGTCCGCGAGGGCGACGGTGTCGTCGTCGACTTCGGCGCGATCGTGGACGGCTACTGCTCGGACATGACGCGCACGGTGTCCGTCGGCGAACCCCGCGACCGCGTGCTCGAGAGGATGCGGGCCGTCGTCGCCGAGGCGCAGCAGGCCGGTGTCGACGCCGTCGCCCCCGGTACCGCCAGCGCCGACGTCGACGGCGCCTGCCGGCGCGTGATCGATGCCGCCGGGTGGGCCGACGCGTTCGTCCACGGCACCGGGCACGGCGTGGGTCTGCAGATCCACGAGGACCCGAGGGTGACGTCGGTGTCCGCTGCTACCCTCGCCGCCGGCGACGTCGTCACCGTCGAGCCGGGCGTGTACCTCCCCGACCACGGCGGCGTCCGCATCGAGGACACCGTCGTCGTCACCGCCGCCGGTTGCCGCCCGCTCACCACCGCGCCCAAGGACTTCGTGATCTAAGCCATGGCTCTCTCGACGAACGACCTCAAGAACGGCATGACCCTGCTGCTGCCCGACGGACTGTTCCAGGTGGTCGAGTTCCAGCACGTCAAGCCGGGAAAGGGCGGCGCCTTCGTTCGCACGAAGCTGCGCAACGTCCGCAACGGTGCCGTGCTCGAGAAGACGTTCCGCGCCGACGAGAAGGTCGAGCAGGCCGTCATCGACAAGCGCGAGATGCAGATGCTCTACAAGGAGGCGGGCGGCGAGTACGTCTTCATGGACAACGAGACGTACGACCAGATGCACGTGCCCGGGAACGCGCTCGGCGACGCGACCGGGTACCTCAAGGACGGCGACGGTGTCGTGCTGCAGATGTACGGCACCGAGATCGTCGGCGTCGACCTCCCCGCGGCCGTCGAGCTGGAGGTGACGTACACGGAGCCGGGTTTGCAGGGCGATCGCAGCTCGGCGGGTCGCAAGCCGGCGACCGTCGAGACGGGCGTGACCGTGCAGGTGCCGCTGTTCGTCAACATCGGCGACCGGATCAAGGTCGACACGCGCTCGGGCGACTACATCACCCGCGTCGGCGGGTAGCGGCCGGCGATGGCGGGGCCGCCCGTCGGGGGCCGCCGCGAGGCGCGCGAGCGGGCGCTCGGGTTGCTGTACGAGGCGGACGCCAAGGGCGACGATCCCCGTGACGTGCTGGCCGCGCTCCCGGCCCGGCCCGACGAGTACGCGGCGGTGCTCGTCGCCGGCGTCGCCGAGCACGTCGACGCCATCGACGACTACCTGCGCCGCTACGCCCGGGACTGGACCGTCGAGCGCATGCCGGTGATCGACCGCATGCTGCTCCGCATGGCGGTGTTCGAGCTCCTCCACCGCGACGACGTGCCGACGGGCGTCGTCATCTCCGAGGCGGTCGAGCTGGCGAAGGCGTACTCCACCGACGACTCGTCGCGCTTCGTCAACGGCCTGCTCGCCGCCGTCGCCGACGAGATCCGCCCGGGTACGCAACACACGAGCGGTTGACCCCGCCGTTTCTCGTCACGGCCAACCCCCACATGTGTGGCCAGCCGTGACAAGAAGCGGTGGTAGTCTCCGATCCTGACCGTGAAGCGAGTCCCGCGAGGCCCGCACGGACAGGAAGGAAAGCCGGATGGCCGAACGCGAACGCTCCGCAGCGCCCCCGTACGGGGGCGTTTTCGTTGCCCGCAAACAGGTGATGGACGCCGACGGGATGCGCCGGGCGATCTGGCGGATCGGGCACGAGATCATCGAGCGCAACCAGGGGCTCGACAACGTCGTGCTCATCGGCCTGCAGACGGGCGGCGTCCCGCTGGCCCACCGCCTCCACGAAGCCCTGCTGAACATCGAGCCGAGGCACGACGTCCCCGTCGGCACACTCGACGTCGCGCTCTACCGCGACGACATCGGCCTGCGTCCGGTCATGCCCGAGGCGCCGACGGACATCCGCTTCGACATCGACGGCCGCATCGTCGTGCTCACCGACGACGTCCTCTTCACCGGGCGGACGATCCGGGCTGCGCTGAACGCGCTCAACGACTACGGCCGTCCCCGGGCGACGCAGCTGGCCGTCATGGTCGACCGCGGCCACCGCGAGCTGCCGATCCGGCCCGACTACGTCGGGAAGAACCTCCCGACGAGGCGGGACGAGGTCGTCAACGTCCACGCCGCCGGCGTCGACCTCGGGGAGATGCGGAAGTGAGCGGCGAGAAGCGTCATGTTCTCTCCGTCGCCGACCTCGGGCGCGATGGCATCGACGAGCTGATGCGGCTCACCGAGTCGTTCGTCGAGGTCAGCGAGCGCAAGATCCCGAAGGTCCCGACGCTGCGCGGCAAGACCGTCGTCAGCCTGTTCTACGAGGACTCGACCCGCACCCGCCTCAGCTTCGAGACCGCGGCCAAGCGACTCAGCGCGGACACCATGAACTTCAGCGTCGGCACGAGCAGCGTGAAGAAGGGCGAGTCGCTGCGCGACACCGTGCAGACGATCGAGGCCATGGGCGTCGACGCCATCGTCGTGCGCCACGGCAGCGCCGGCGTCCCGTGGCAGGTCGCGAGTTGGGTCGACGCCAGCGTCGTCAACGCCGGTGACGGCTGGCACGAGCACCCGACGCAGGCCCTGCTCGACTGCTACACGATCCGCGAGAAGCGCGGCACGCTCGACGGGTTGCACATCGCGATCGTCGGCGACATCAAGCACAGCCGCGTCGCCCGCAGCGACGTGCTCGCGTTCACCCTCCTCGGCGCCAGGGTCACGCTCGTCGCACCGCCGACGCTCCTCCCGCCGAGCCTTTCCGGCTGGCCGGTCGACGTGAGCCATGACCTCGACGACGTCCTCCCGAAGGCGGACGTCGTCTACCTCTTGCGGATGCAGCGCGAGCGCATGACCGAGGCGCTGCTGCCGAGCCTGCGCGAGTACACCGCGCTCTACGGGCTCACGCCCCGCCGCGCCCAGCTGCTGGCCGACGACGCGCTCATCATGCACCCGGGCCCGATGAACCGGGGTGTCGAGATCGCCGCCGAGGTCGCCGAGCTGCCCCGCTCGGTGATCACCCGCCAGGTCGCGAACGGCGTCGCCGTCCGCATGGCCGTCCTCTTCCTCCTCCTCGGATCGGGGGCCGAACTTGTCGCCGCGTAGTCCCGAAGACGTCGTCATCCGGGGCGGCACCGTCGTCGACCGCACCGGCCACCGCACCGGAGACGTCCTCGTCCGCGACGGCGCGGTCGCCGCCGTCGGCACGAACATCGACGTGCCGTCCGGAGCGACGGTCCTCGACGCCGGCGGCTGCATCGTCGCCCCCGGACTCGTCGACCTCCACACCCACCTGCGCGAACCCGGTCGGGAAGAGGCCGAGACCGTCGAGACCGGCTCACGCGCCGCGGCCCTCGGTGGCTACACCGCCGTCGTCGCCATGCCGAACACCGAGCCGGCCATCGACTCCGCCGGCATCGTTCGCGAGGTGCTCGACCTCGGCGCCACCGCGCTGTGCGACGTGCGCGTCGCCGGCGCGATCACCGTCGGACGAGCGGGCACGCAGCTCAGCCCGATGGCGGAGATGGCCGCGCTCGGCGTGCGCCTGTTCACCGACGACGGCGCCGGCGTCCAGGACGGTCGCCTCATGCGCCGGGCCCTGGAGTACGCGTCGGCGCTCGGCGTCACGCTCGCCCAGCACTGCGAGGACGACTGCCTCGCCGCCGGCGGTCACATGCACGAGGGCGCGTGGTCGAGCCGCCTCGGGATCCCCGGCATGCCGGCGGAGGCCGAGGAGGTGATGGTGATGCGCGACCTCGCCCTCGCCCGCCTCACCGGCGCCCCGATGCACTTCCTCCACCTGTCGACGGCCGGCAGCGTCGAGCTCGTCCGCCGGGCCAAGGCCGACGGCACGAAGGTCACCGCGGAGGCGGCGCCGCACCACTTCACCCTCACCGACGACTGCGTCGCCGGCTACGACCCGGTGTTCAAGGTCAACCCGCCCCTGCGCACCGACACCGACGTCGCCGCGCTCAAGCGGGGACTGGCGGACGGCACGATCGACGCGATCGCCACCGACCACGCCCCGCACACCCAGGACGTGAAGGAGCAGCCGTTCGACCAGGCGCCGTGCGGGATGCTCGGTCTCGAGACGGCACTCGCACTGGCGATCACCGAGCTCGACCTGCCGATCGAAAAGGTCCTCGCGCTCATGTCGTGGCAGCCTGCGGCGGTGGCGGGACTGAGCGACGAGCACGGCGGCGCACTCGAACCGGGTAGGGCGGCCAACGTGTGCGTCATCGATCCCGCCGCGCAATGGGTCGTCGAACCCGAGCGCCTCGCCAGCCGCAGCCGCAACACCCCCTACGCCGGCCGCAAGCTCACCGGTCGCGTGCGACACACGATCCTGCGCGGTGAACCGGTCGTGCTCGACGGCGAGGCCCAGCGATGACCGCACGGGACGACGCCCTCCTGGTCCTCGCCGACGGCACGACCTTCGAGGGCGAGGCGTTCGGGGCCGAACCCCCGAACGGGGTCGCGACCGGCGAGGTCGTGTTCAACACCGTCCTCAGCGGCTACCAGGAGGTCATCACCGACCCGTCCTACGCCGGCCAGGTCATCACGTTCACGTACCCGCACATCGGCAACTACGGCGTGACCGCCCACGACGCCGAGAGCCGCAAGTCGTTCTGCCGCGGCGTCGTCGTCCGCGACGTCGCCCGCCGCCCCAGCAACTGGCGGGCCGAGGAGCAGCTCGACCTCGACGCCTACCTCCGCCGGTTGGGCGTCCCCGGCATCACCGGCATCGACACCCGCCGCCTCACCCGCCACATCCGCGAGGCGGGCTCGATGCCGTGCGCGTTCGGCACCGCCGACGAGCGGGCGCTCAAGGAGGCCGCCGCGAACGAACCGGGCACCGACGGCGTCGACCTCGCCGCCGCGGTGACGACCGCCGAGCCGTACACCGTGGGCGAGGGGCCCTTCCGCGTCGTCGCCTACGACTTCGGCATCAAGACGACGATCCTGCGCCATCTCAGCGGCATCGCGACCGTCGAGGTCGTCCCCGCGAACACGCCGGCCGACGACGTCCTCGCCCGCGAGCCGCACGGTGTCTTCCTCAGCAACGGCCCCGGTGACCCTGCGGCCGTCACGTACGCCAGCGACGCCATCGGCCGGTTGCTCGGCAACGTGCCCGTGTTCGGGATCTGCCTCGGGCACCAGCTCATGGCGACCGCGCTCGGTGCAACGACGTACAAGCTGAAGTTCGGCCACCACGGCGGCAACCACCCTGTCCGTCGCCTGCTCGACAGCAGCATCGAGATCACCAGCCAGAACCACAACTACGCGGTCGACGGCGCGTCGCTCGACGCCGCCGACGTCACCCACGTCAACCTCAACGACGGCGTCGTCGAGGGAATCCGCTGCCGTGACGCCGCCGCGTTCAGCGTGCAGTACCACCCCGAGGCCGGCCCCGGCCCGCACGACGCCGCCTACCTGTTCGACGAGTTCCGCGACCTGATGGAAGGACACAACTAGGTGCCCAAGCGGACCGACATCGAGTCGATCCTGCTGATCGGCAGCGGCCCGATCGTGATCGGGCAGGCCTGCGAGTTCGACTACTCGGGCACGCAGGCGTGCCGCATCCTCAAGGCCGAGGGCTACCGGACGATCCTCGCCAACTCGAACCCGGCGACGATCATGACCGACCCCGACTTCGCCGACCGCACGTACGTCGAGCCTCTCGATCCCGAGGTGCTGGCGAAGATCGTCGAGCGGGAGCGACCGGACGCGCTGTTGCCGACGCTCGGCGGGCAGACGGCGCTGAACCTCGCGATGTCGCTGTCGAACGCCGGGGTGCTCGACGAGTTCGGCGTCGAGATGATCGGGGCCAACGCCGTCGCCATCGAGACCGCCGAGAACCGCGAACGGTTCAAGGAGGCGATGACCGAGATCGGCCTCAAGGTGCCGTCGTCGGGCTTCGCCTACTCGCTCGACGAGGCCGTCGCGATCGCCGAGCAGATCGGCTTCCCCGTCATCGTCCGTCCGTCGTACATCCTCGGCGGCGCGGGCACGGGGATGGCCGACGACCGCGAGTCGTTCGTCGAGATCGCCCGGACCGGCCTGGCCGCCAGCCCGATCACCGAGATCCTCATCGAGCGGTCGATCGCCGGTTGGAAGGAGTACGAGCTCGAGGTGATGCGTGACCGGGCGGACAACTGCGTCGTCGTCTGCTCGATCGAGAACCTCGACCCGATGGGCGTCCACACCGGCGACTCGATCACCGTCGCCCCGGCGCAGACGCTGAGCGACGTCGAGTACCAGCGCATGCGCGACGCCGCGTTCTCGTGCATCCGCCGCATCGGGGTCGACACCGGCGGGTCGAACATCCAGTTCGCGGTCAACCCGGCCGACGGCGACATGGTCGTCATCGAGATGAACCCGCGCGTCAGCCGGTCGAGCGCGCTGGCCTCGAAGGCGACCGGGTTCCCGATCGCCAAGATCGCGGCGCGCCTCGCCGTCGGCTACACGCTCGACGAGATCCCGAACGACATCACGCGCTCCACACCGGCGAGCTTCGAGCCGACGATCGACTACGTCGTCACCAAGGTGCCGCGGTGGGCGTTCGAGAAGTTCCCCGGCAGCGCCGATGTCCTCGGCACGCGCATGCAGTCCGTCGGTGAGGCGATGGCCATCGGCCGGACGTTCCCCGAGTCGCTGCAGAAGGGCATGCGCTCCCTCGAGCACGGCCGGTGGGGGCTCAACTGCGACCCGGCCGAGACGGCGTTCGACGACCTCACCGACGACGAGCTCGTGCGGCGCGCCGCGATCGCCACGCCCGATCGGCCGTTCCAGCTCGAGGCCGCGTTGCGACGGGGCGTCACCGTCGACCGGCTCTACGAGGCGACCGCGGTCGACCCGTGGTTCCTCGACCAGATCCTCCAGATCACCGAGGAGCGTCAACGCCTCGCGGCGATCAGCGGCATCGACGGGATGACCCGGCGCGACTGGCGGCGGGCGAAGCGGCTCGGCTTCGGCGACGCGCAGCTCGCCTACCTGTGGGGTGCGGACGAGCGCGATGTGCGCACCGCGCGACTCGATGCCGGCGTGCGCGCCACGTTCAAGACGGTCGACACCTGCGGCGCCGAGTTCGACGCCCGCACGCCGTACCACTACTCGACGTACGAGGACGAGGACGAAGTCCGGCCCGGTGACAAGCCGAAGGTCGTCATCCTCGGCAGCGGCCCGAACCGCATCGGCCAGGGCATCGAGTTCGACTACTGCTGCGTGCACGCGTCCTTCGCGCTGCGCGACGCCGGCTACGAGACCGTGATGGTCAACTGCAACCCGGAGACGGTGTCCACGGATTACGACACCTCCGATCGTCTCTACTTCGAGCCGCTCACCTACGAGGACGTGATGAACGTCGTCGACGCCGAGCGGCCCGAGGCGATCGTCGTCAGCCTCGGTGGGCAGACGCCGCTCAAGCTCGCGTCGCGGCTCCCGCACGAGCTGATCGCCGGCACGAGCCCGGAGTCGATCGACCTCGCCGAGGACCGCGAGCGGTGGAACGCGCTGTGTGCCCGCCTCGCGATCCCGCAGCCCGCGGGCGGCACCGCGGTCACCATCGACGACGCGCTCGAGGTCGCCGGGCGCATCGGCTACCCGGCACTGCTGCGTCCGTCCTACGTCCTCGGTGGCCGGGCGATGGAGATCGTCTACGACGAGGACGGCCTCCGGCGGGCGATGGCCGAGCTCGCCCGCTTCGGGTCGCTCGGCAAGGAAGGCGGGCTCTCGGCCGAGCGTCCGGTGCTCATCGACCGCTTCCTCGAGGACGCGATCGAGGTCGACGTCGACGCCATCCGGGACCACACCGGCGACGTCGTGATCGGCGCGGTGATGGAGCACGTCGAGGAGGCCGGCGTGCACTCGGGCGACAGCGCGTGCGCGATCCCGCCGCCGACGCTCGACCACAACGTCATCGAGGTCATCGAGCGGTACACGCGCGAGATCGCCGCGGAGCTCGACGTGCGCGGCCTCGTCAACGTCCAGTACGCGGTCCAGGCCGGCCAGGTGTTCGTCATCGAGGCCAACCCGCGCGCCTCGCGCACGGTGCCGTTCGTCGCCAAGGCGACCGGCGTGCCGCTGGCAAAGGTCGCGGCACGCGTCATGCTCGGGGCCACGCTTGCCGAGCTGCGCGCCGAGGGCCTGCTCACGGACCGCATCGACGGCGGGCACGTCGCCATCAAGGAGGCGGTGCTGCCGTTCAACCGCTTCCCCGGCGTCGACACGATCCTCGGGCCGGAGATGCGCTCGACCGGCGAGGTCATGGGTATCGACGCGACCTTCGGGCTCGCCTTCGCCAAGAGCCAGCTCGCTGCCGGGGACAAGCTGCCGGAGACGGGCATGGTGTTCCTCTCGCTCGCCGATCGCGACAAGCCGACGGGCGTCGTCGCCGCGAGGCGGTTCGTCGACCTCGGCTTCACGCTGGCGGCGACCGCGGGCACGGCGGCCGCGTTCGAGGCCGAGGGCGTGCCGGTGTCCGAGATCGTGGCCAAGGTGGGGGAGGAGCACGAGACCGGCGCCACGACCGCCGTCGACCTCATCGCCAGCGGGAAGGTCACGCTCGTCGTCAACACACCGCGTGGACGCGGTGCACGCACCGACGGCCAGTACATCCGCCTCGCCGCCGCGCGTCACGACGTGCCGACGCTGACGACAGTTGCCGCCGCGCTGGCCGCGGCCGGCGGCATCCACGACCGTTCGATCCACGAACTGCGGGTGCGGTCGCTGCAGGAGTACCACGACGAGGAGCAGCTACGCCTCGATCTGTAGCGACCCCTCCGCTTCTTGTCACGGTCAGCCACACATACCGTGGCCAGCGGTGACAAGAAGCGTGGAGATGGCGGTTCGCGTCGGCGCCGTCGAGCTGGCGAACCCGGTGATGACGGCGTCGGGGACGGCGGGGCACGGCGACGAGCTCGGCGCGTACATCGACCTCGCGTCGCTGGGCGCGGTCGTCGTGAAGTCGCTGTCGGCCGAACCGTGGGACGGCAACCCGCCGCCGCGCGTGCACGAGACCGACGCGGGGATGCTCAACGCGGTCGGGTTGCAGAACCCCGGCGTCGGTGCATGGCTCGAGGACGAACTGCCCGCCCTTCTCGCGACCGGGGCGCGCGTCGTCGCGTCGATCTGGGGCTTCACGATCGAGGCGTACGAGAAGGCGGCCACGCTCCTCGCCGACGCGCCCGCCGGCGTCGTCGCCGTCGAGATCAACCTCAGCTGCCCGAACATCGAGAGCCGCACGCAGATGATCGCCCACGACGCGCGCATGACCTCTGACGCGGTGAGCGCGACGGCGGCGTGCGGCCGGCCGCGCTGGGCGAAGCTCAGCCCCAACGTCACGGACGTGTCGGAGATCGCCGGTGCCGCGCTCGACGCCGGTGCCGATGCGCTCACGCTCGTCAACACCGTCATGGGCATGGCCATCGACCCGGCGACGCGCCGTCCCCGGCTCGGCAACGGTGGCGGCGGGCTCAGCGGTCCGGCGATCCGCCCGGTCGCCGTGCGGGCGGTCTACGAGATGCGGGCGGCGTTCCCGTCGGCGGCGATCGTCGGCGTCGGCGGCGTCGCGTCGGGGGAGCACGCCGCCGAGCTGCTCGTCGCCGGCGCCGACGCCGTCCAGGTCGGCACCGCGACGTTCGCGGACCCACGTGCGCCGGCCCGCGTCCTGCAAGAGTTGGAGCGGTGGTGCGGGCGCCAGGGCGTCGGCGCCGTCCGAGACCTGGTGGGGAGCGCGCATGCCCGACACGAGTGACGTCCGAGACCGCCTCGCCCTCGCCCTCGACGTGGACGACCTCGTCGACGCGATGCGCACCGCTCGCGAGCTGCGCGAGTGGTTCGGGATCGTCAAGGTCGGCCTCGAGCTGTTCACGTCGGCCGGCCCCGACGCGGTGCCGGCACTGGTCGACGAGGGATTCAAGGTCTTCCTCGACCTGAAGCTCCACGACATCCCGACGACCGTCGAGAAGGCGGCTCGCGTCGCCGGCGGGCTCGGCGCGTCGTTCCTCACGCTGCACGCGCAGGGCGGCACGGTGATGCTGCGCGCGGGCGTCGACGGGCTGCACGCCGGCGCCGAAGCCGGCGGTTTCGCGGCGCCGATACCGCTCGCGGTGACGATCCTCACGAGCGACGCGGACGCGCCACCGCACATCCTGCCGAAGCGCGTCGCCGTCGCGATCGAGTCGGGTTGCGGTGGGCTCGTGTGCGCCGCGAGCGACGTCGCGGACGCGAAGGAGCTGGCGCCGCGCATGACGACCGTCGTGCCCGGGATCCGTCCCGCGGGCGCGGACACGCACGACCAATCGCGCGCGTCGACGCCGGGAAGCGCGGCCGCGAACGGTGCCGACGTCCTCGTCATCGGACGCGCCGTGACGCAGGCGAAGGACCGCGCTGCTGCAGCCGCGTCGATCGCCGCCGAGGTGGAGAGCGCGCTCGCGACCGTGCGGTAGGGTCCCGCGTCATGCCTCTCCCCCCGCAACTCTCTCCGGATCAGCGGCAGGCGGCGCTCGAGAAGGCAGCAGCGGCCCGGCGCCAGCGGGCGGAGCTGAAGGAGAAGCTGAAGATGGGCTCGACGTCGCTGCGCGAGCTGCTCGACAGCGCGGAGCACGACGACGTCGTCGGCAAGATGAAGGTCGTCACGGTGCTCGAGTCGCTCCCCGGCGTCGGCAAGGTGCGCGCGCGGCGGCTCATGGAGCAGCTCAACATCAGCGACACGCGTCGCGTGCGCGGGCTCGGTTCGCAGCAGCGCGACGCGCTGCTCCGCGAGTTCGCCGGTTGACTCTCCGGTTTTGGCAGCACCAGAAGTACGGAATCGGTAGCGCTGCTGCTGTCAAAACGGATGGGTCATCGTGATCTTCGTCATCTGCGGGCCCGGCGGCGCCGGCAAGGGGACGATCGTCGACGCATTGATGCAGCGAGATCCGGATCTGTGGCTCTCGCGCAGCTGGACGACTCGGGCGCGCCGCGAGGGCGAGGACCCCGACTCGTACGTCTGGGTCGGCCCGGAGCAGTTCCGCAGCCGAGCAGAACAGGACGGGTTCCTCGAGTGGGCCGAGTTCCTCGGCAACCTCTACGGCACGCCGACACCCGATCCGCCGCCAGGCAAGGACGTCGTCCTCGAGATCGACATCCAGGGCGCCACGCAGGTCAAGGCCAAGTACCCCGACTCCGTCTGCATCCTCGTCGAGCCGCCGTCACGGGAGGTGCAGGAGGCCCGGTTGCGCCACCGCGGCGACCCCGAGGACAAGATCCAGCAGCGGCTCCTGCTCGCCGACCGGGAGGAGCGGGCAGGCCGCCGGCTCGCCGACCACGTCGTCGTCAACGACGACCTGGCTAGGGTCGTCGACGAGGTCGCCGGTATCATCGCCGCATGCCGCAGGCGAGGAGCACGATGATGGTCCCGCCGATCGAGACGCTGCTCGGTCGGGTCGACTCGAAGTTCACGCTCGTGACGCTCGCCGCCAAGCGCGGCCGTCAGATCAACTCCTACTTCAGCCAGCTCGGCGAGGGCCTCGGGACGATCGTCCCGCCGCAGGTCACCTCGGTGTCGCGCAAGCCGCTGTCGATCGCCCTCGAGGAGATCGCCGCGGAGAAGATCACCTACGAGCGCATCGACCCCGAGGCGGCCGAGGCCGAAGCCGGCGCAGCCGCGGAGTAGATCCCGCTTGGGGGGCCCGCTCGAGGGCAAGCGGATCGTCCTCGGCGTCAGCGGGGGGATCGCCGCCTACAAGGCGGTCGACGTGTGCCGCCGCCTCGTCGACGCCGGCGCGCACGTCGTCCCGGTCCTGACCGAGGGCGCGTTGAAGTTCGTCGGCCGCACGACGTTCGACGCGCTCGGCAGCGAGAAGGCCCACACGAGCCTGTGGGAAGACGAGAGCCCGATCCCGCACACGCGGCTCGGGCAGACCGCCGACGTCGTCCTCGTCGCGCCGGCGACGGCACGCGTCCTCGGTCTCTACGCACACGGCATCAGCGAGGACCTGCTCACCAACGTCCTCATCGCCACGCGCGCACCCGTCGTCGTCGCACCGGCGATGCACACGGAGATGTGGGAGCACGCGGCGACGCGCGAAAACGTCGCGCTGTTGAAGCAGCGCGGCGTGCACGTCGTCGAGCCCGCGACCGGCCGCCTCGCGGGAGGCGACGAAGGCGCCGGGCGCCTCGCCGAGCCGGCCGACATCGTCGTCGCCGTCGAGCGCGTCCTCGGACCCCGGGACCTCGACGGCCTCGGCGTGCTCGTCACCGCCGGCGGCACGCGCGAGCCCATCGACCCCGTGCGCTACCTGTCGAACCGCAGCAGCGGCAAGCAGGGGCACGCGCTGGCCGACGAGGCCGCGGCCCGCGGCGCCGACGTCACGCTCGTGACGACGGTCGACCGCGCCGTCGCCCCGGGCATCGACGTCGTGCGCGTGGAGACTGCCGCGGAGATGGAGGACGCCGTCCTCTCCCGCAGCGACGCCGCCGACGTCATCCTCATGGCCGCCGCCGTCGCCGACTTCCGTCCCAAGGCGACCGCCGACGAGAAGCTCAAGAAGGCCGACGGGCCGCCCGAGATCGTGCTCGAGCCGACCACCGACATCCTCGCCGAGCTCGGGAAGCGGCGGCGGCCCGGTCAGACGATCGTCGGCTTCGCGGCCGAGACGCAGCGGCTGCGGGACCACGCCGCCGACAAGCTGGCGCGGAAGGGCATCGACCTGATCGTGGCGAACGACGTCTCCGCGCCGGACGCGGGTTTCGCCCACGACACGAACCGCGCCGTCATCCTCGACGCCGAGGGCCGTTCCCTCGACGTCCCGCTGTCCGACAAGAGAGACGTGGCCCGCTCGGTGCTCGACGCGGTGGCACGCCGAAGGAGCAACCCGGAACCGTGACCACGTCCTACACCTTCACCTCGGAGTCGGTGACCGAGGGCCATCCCGACAAGATGGCCGACCAGATCTCCGACTCGATCCTCGATGCGATCCTTGCCGAGGACCCCTACGGGCGCGTCGCCTGTGAGACGCTCCTCACGACGGGACTGTGCGTCGTCGCCGGCGAGATCACCACGAACGCGTACGTCGAGATCCCCCAGATCGTCCGCAACACGATCGTCGACATCGGCTACGACGACGCGTCGTACGGGATCGACGGCCACACGTGCGGCGTCGTCACGTCGATCGACCCGCAGTCGCCCGACATCAGCCAGGGCGTGTCCACCGCGTACGAGGTGCGCACGGGCACGAGCGGCGAGGACATCCTCAACTCCCAGGGCGCCGGCGACCAGGGGATGATGTTCGGCTACGCGTGCGACGAGACGGACGATCTCATGCCGCTGCCGATCTGGCTGGCGCACCGCCTCGCCCAGCGGCTGTCCGAGGTGCGGAAGGCCGGCGTGCTCCCGTACCTGCGACCGGACGGCAAGACGCAGGTGACGTTCGACTACGAGGACGGCCGGCCCGTGCGCCTCAAGACGGTCGTCATCTCGACCCAGCACCAACCCGGTCTCGACCACGAGACGCTGCTCAAGCCCGACCTGCGCGAGCACGTCGTGGCGCCGCTGCTGCCGCCGGCCTACGCGAGCGACTCGTTCGAGATGCTCGTCAACCCGACGGGCACGTTCGAGATCGGCGGCCCGCAGGGCGACACGGGTCTGACCGGGCGCAAGATCATCGTCGACACGTACGGCGGCGCCGCCCGACACGGCGGTGGCGCGTTCAGCGGGAAGGATCCCTCGAAGGTCGACCGGTCGGCGGCGTACGCGGCGCGCTGGGTCGCCAAGCACGTCGTCGCCGCCGGCGCGGCGCGTCGGTGCGAGATCCAGGTGGCGTACGCGATCGGCGTCGCCCACCCCGTGTCGGTGATGGTCGACACGTTCGGCACCGAGGCCGTCGACCCGGCGAAGATCTCGTCCATGGTGCGCGAGGTGTTCGACCTGCGCCCGGCGGCGATCATCCAGGACCTCGACCTGCGCCGGCCGATCTTCCGCAAGACGGCGGCCTACGGCCACTTCGGCCGGGGCGAGAAGGAGTTCACGTGGGAGCGGACCAACCGCCTCGACGACGTGAAGTCCGCGCTGGGCTTGTGATCGCGCGGGTACTCCCGGACGTACCCGCCCTCAGCTCGAAGACGTTCGACTACCTGGTCCCGGAGCGCCTCCGGGACCAGGTGCGCGTCGGGACGATGGTGCGCGTGGAGCTGCACGGTCGCCGGATCGGCGGCTGGGTGGTCGACGTCGTCGACGAACCGGCCACCGCGCACACGCTGAAGGCGATCGCCAAGGTCACCGGCTGGGGCCCGTCCGCCGACGTGATCGACCTCGCCCGCTGGGCGGCGTGGCGCTGGGCCGGCCGCGTCACCGCGTTCGTGGGGACGGCATCGCCCGACCGCGCCGTCCCGTCCCTGCCGAGATTGGGTGATTGGCCGGCTTCTGCACGGCCAATCACCCAATCTCTGGCCGGGGTGGGCGCCGACCTCGCCGACGAGGCGTGGGCGAAGGCGCCGGCGGTCGTGCGGTGGCCGCCCGGCGTCGACCTCTTCCCCCTCGTGCTCGGCGCGTGCCGGCTCGGCCCCGCGCTCGTCCTGTCCCCGTCGATCGACACCGCGACGCACCTCGGTCTGCGACTGCGACGGGCGGGCGTGCCGGTGGCGATCATGCCGCGGGACTGGGCGGGCGCCGCCGCGGGAGGCTGCACGGTCGTCGGCGCTCGCGCGGCGGCGTGGGCACCGGTGCCGGACGTCGCCGCCGTCGTCGTCCTCGACGAGCACGACGAGTCCTACGCGGAGGAGCGTGCGCCGACGTGGAATTCACGCGACGTCGCCGTCGAGCGGGCGGCGCGCGCCGGCGTCCCGTTCGTCCTCGCGTCACCGGCGCCGTCGCTCGAGGCCCTCACACTCGACCATGTCGCACCGCTCGTCGTCCCGACACGGCGCGCCGAGCGCGACGGGTGGCCGCTGGTCGACGTCGTCGATCGTCGCCGCGACGACCCGAGCACGGGCCTGTACTCCCGGCGTCTCGTCGACCTGCTGCGCAGCGGCCGGCGGGTCGTGTGTGTCCTCAACCGAAAGGGCCGCGCCCGCCTGCTCGCGTGCCACGCGTGCGGCGAACTGGCGCGGTGCGAGACGTGCGGCGCCGCGGTCGAGCAGCGCGACGACGCGCTCATGTGCCGGGCCTGCGGCATGACGCGGCCCGTCGTCTGCATCGCGTGCGGGTCGACGCGTATGCGGACGCTGCGACCGGGCGTCTCGAAGATCCAAGAAGAGCTCGAGGCGCTCGCGGGTGTCCCCGTCGCCGAGGTGACCGGCGACGGCCGCGACGGCCTCGGGGACGAGCGGGTGATCGTCGGTACCGAGGCGGTCCTCCACCGCGTCGATCGCGCCGACGCGGTCGCGTTCCTCGATTTCGACCAGGAGCTGCTCGCCCCTCGTTACCGCGCCGCCGAGCAGGCGATGGCGCTGCTGGTGCGCGCCGCCCGCGTGACGGGACCGCGCACGGCCGGCGGTCGCGTGGTCGTGCAGACCCGCCTGCCGAAGCACGAGGTGGTCGAGGCCGCGCTGCACGCCGACCCGTCGCGTGTGAGCGCCGCCGAGGCCGACCGGCGCCGGGCGCTCGGCTATCCGCCGTTCGCGGCGATGGCCGTCCTGTCGGGCGAGGCGGCCCCGGCGTTCGTCGCGGAGCTCGGCCGGCCGCCGGGCGTCGCCGTGCTCGGCCCGACCGACGGTCGGTGGCTCCTGCGCGCACCCGACCACGAGACGCTGTGCGACGCGCTTGCGGCGGCGCCACGTCCGCCCGGCCGGCTGCGCGTCGAGGTCGACCCGCTACGCCTGTGACGGGCGTAGGACCGCGCCCTCGATAGCCTGGAACGCCATGTCGCAGTACTCGATCCGGACCTACGGCGACCCCGTGCTCAAGCAGCGCGCCACCGAGGTCACCGACGTCGACGGCAAGCTCGCCGCGCTCGTCGAGGGCATGATCGAGACGATGTACGCCGCACCCGGTGCCGGACTCGCCGCGCCGCAGGTCGGCGTGCAGAAGCGCTTCTTCGTGTACGACGCCAACGACGACACCGGCGCCCACGTGCTCATCAACCCGGTGATCAGCGAGGCGCGTGGCGAGTGGGAGTACGAGGAGGGCTGCCTCTCGGTGCCCGGGCTCTACTTCCCGATCGTGCGTCCGAAGGAGGTGCACGTGACCGGCTACGACCTCGACGGCAACGAGATCTCCATCGAGGCCGACGAGTTCGCGGCCCGGCTCTTCCAGCACGAGCTCGACCACCTCGAGGGTCGCCTGCTGCTCGAGCTGCTCGACGACGAACAGCGCAAGACCGCGCTGCGCACCCTGCGCGATCGCGAGATGGGCATCGCGACGTCGCCGACGAACGGCCGCCGTCACCGCTCCGGCGCGCTGTAGGTGAAGCTCGTCTACCTCGGCACGCCGGACGCGGCGGTGCCGCCGCTCCGCGCGCTCGTCGACGCGGGTCACGATGTCGCGCTCGCCGTCACCCGCGCCGACAAGCGGCGGGGGAGAGGCGGCGCGCTCGTGCCGAGCCCGGTGAAGGTGGCGGCGGCCGAGCTCGGCATACCCGTGACGGCGACCGTCGACGACGTCATCGACGCCGGCGCCGACCTCGGCGTCGTCGTCGCCTTCGGTCGCATCATCAAGCCGCACGTGCTCGCCGCCGTGCCGATGGTCAACCTCCACTTCTCCGACCTCCCACGCTGGCGCGGCGCCGCGCCCGTCGAGCGGGCGATCCTCGCCGGCGACGACCACACGTCGGTGTGTCTGATGGAGGTCGAGGAGGGCCTCGACACCGGCGGTGTCTACGCAAAGGAGGACGTCACCATCGGCGACGACGAGACCGCCGACGAGCTGCGCGCCCGCCTCGTCGACGTCGGCGCCCGGCTGCTCGTCGACACGCTCGCCCGTTGGCCGGCCGGACCACCGACACCGCAGACGGGCGACCCGACCTACGCCGAGAAGCTCCAACCTGACGAGCTCCGGCTCGACTGGGCCCGCCCGGCGATCGAGCTCCACCGGACCGTGCGCGTCGGCGACGCGTGGACGACGTTTCGCGGCCACCGCCTCAAGGTCCACCGGACGCGGCTCGCCGCCGGCGACGGAGAAGGCGCGCTCGCGCCGGGCGAGCTCGCCGGTACCCACGTCGGCACCGGCGACGGGATCCTCGAGCTCGTCGAGGTCCAGCCCGAGGGCAAGGGACGCCAGCCGGCGGCCGCGTGGCGCAACGGCGCCCGACCGCGGCCCGGCGAGCGCCTCGGCGCCTGAGCGGCTCGGCCCCTGATCGGCTTTCGGCCCCTGAGCGGCTCGGCCCCTGATCGGCTTTCGGTGACTTCGGCCTGCCATGGATGACCCAACTCACCGAAAGCCCGGGAGGGTGTCGGCGCGTGCCGTCGCGCTCGAGGCGCTGCTGCGCATCGAGGACGGCGCGTTCGCCAACCTCGTCACGCCGCAGCTGCTCGCGCAGAGCGACCTCGACGATCGCGACCGGGCCTTCGTCACCGAGCTCGTCTACGGCACGACCCGCCGGCGGCGCGCGCTCGACTGGGTCCTCGACCGCCACACGTCGCGCCCGCTCGTCGAGCTCGATGCCGACGTCCGCAACGCGCTCCGCCTCGGCGCGTACCAGCTGCTGTTCCTGAAGACGCCGCCGCACGCCGCCGTCGGCGAGACCGTGGACCTCGTGCCGCGGCGCGCCGGCGGGCTGGTCAACGCCGTCCTCCGGAAGGTCGCGCAGACGAAGACCGTCGGCTGGCCCGACCCCCCGACGCGCCTCAGCTACCCCGACTGGATCGTCGAACGTCTCGCCGCCGACCTGGGACCCGACACCGCCCTCGCCGCGCTCGAGCAGATGAACGAGCCGGCCACGCCGACGATCCGCGACGACGGCTACGTCCAGGACCGCGCCAGCCAGCTCGTCGCCGAGCACGTCGACGCGCAACGCGGCGAGCTCGTCCTCGACCTCGCCGCCGCCCCCGGCGGGAAGACGACGGCGATGGCGCACAGCGGCGCGCACGTCGTCGCCGTCGACGTGAACGAGACCCGCGCCCGCCTCGTCGCGCACAACGCCCGCCGCGTCGGCGTCGCGGCCGACGTGCACGTCGTCGTCGCCGACGGCACGCACCCCCCGTTCCGCCCGCACAGTTTCGACCGCGTCCTCGTCGACGCACCGTGCACCGGGCTCGGCGTCCTCCGCCGTCGCCCGGACGCGCGCTGGCGGGTCGAACCCGACGACGTCGATGCGCTCGCCGCGATCCAGCGGCAACTGCTCGACGCCGCCATCCCGCTCCTGAAGCCGGGCGGCACGCTCGTCTACAGCGTGTGCACGCTCACCGCCGCCGAGACCGCCGGCATCGACGAATGGCTGCGGACCGACCACCCCGAGATCCGCGTCGCGGACGCACCCGCACACGAGCCGTGGGAACCGAGCGGCAGGGGAGCGCGCATCCTCCCGCAGACCGCCGGTACGGACGGGATGTTCGTGCTCGCCGGTACGCTGCACCCGTCGTGACGCCCAAGATCGCCCCTTCGATCCTGTCCGCCGACTTCGCCGCGCTCGCCGCCGCCATCGACTGCGTGCGCCCCCAGGCCGACCTGCTGCACGTCGACGTCATGGACGCGCACTTCGTCCCGAACCTGACGATCGGCCCGCCCGTCGTGAAGTCGATCCGCAAGCACACCGACCTGCACCTCGACTGCCACCTGATGATGACCGACCCGGGCGACTACCTCGAGGCGTTCAAGAAGGCGGGGGCCGACGGCTGCACCGTCCACGTCGAGGTCGACCGCACCGACGAGCTCATCACGCAGATGCGCGACCTCGGTCTCGATGTCGGCCTCGCCGCCAACCCGGAGACGCCGTTCGACGCGGTGGAGCCCTACCTCGGCGACATCGACCTGCTCCTGCTGATGACGGTGCACCCCGGGTTCGGCGGCCAGTCGTTCATCGCCGACGTCGTGCCGAAGATCGAGGCGGCGACCACGGCGATCGAGAAGAACGGGTACCGAGCGGTCATCCAGGTCGACGGCGGCATCGACGAGGACACCGCCCCGATCGTGGCGCGGGCGGGCGCGTCGGTCTTCGTCGCCGGCAGCGCGATCTTCGGCGCCGCCGATCCCGAGGCCGCCGCCCGCCGGATACGCGAGGCAGCAGCGGCGGCGGCGGCGTGAACGAGCGCCTGCTGATCGTCGACGACGACCGCGACATCTGCCGCTACGTCGAGGTCAACCTCACCCTCGAGGGGTACGACGTCGAGGTCGAGCACGACGGCGAAGCCGCGGTCGCGACCGCCCTCCGGCTCCAGCCCGACCTCGTGCTGCTCGACGTGATGATGCCGGGCCTCGACGGCTACGAGGTGTGCCGGCGCCTGCGGGCCGACCCGCGCACGGCGAACACGTCGGTGATCATGCTGACGGCGAAGACCCTGTCCGCCGACAAGGTGATGGGCCTGACCGCCGGCGCCGATGACTACATCGCCAAGCCGTTCGACCCGCCCGAGCTCGTGGCCCGCGTGTCGTCCGTGCTGCGGCGGAACCGACAGATGCGCGAGCTGTCGCCACTCACGGGCATGCCCGGCAACTTCCAGATCAGTTACGAGCTCGACCGCCTCGTGAACGATCCCGTCGCGCAGTGGTCCGTCATCTACGCCGACCTCGACAACTTCAAGGCGTACAACGACACGTACGGCTTCCTGCGCGGGGACGAGGCGATCAAGGCGACCGCCCGCCTCCTCGCCCAGGTGCTCGCCCGCCACGACACGAACCCGCAGTTCGCCGGCCACATCGGCGGTGACGACTTCGTGCTCGTCGTCGGCGCCGACGAGGTCGAGGACATCGCCCGCGACATCGTCGCCAGTTTCGACGACCTCGCGCCGACGCTCTACGACGAGGCCGACGCCGCCGCCGGGTTCATCGAGGTCAAGGACCGGCAGGGCTCGATGCACCGCTTCCCGCTGATGACGATCTCGCTCGGCGTCGCCACCACCGCGCACCGCCGAATCGCGTCGCAGTGGGAGGCCTCGGCGATCGCGACGGAGATGAAGCTGCTGGCCAAGCGCAGGCCGGGCTCGGCGTACGAGCTCGACCGACGGAGGACGTGACCATGCCCGAGGCGAAGGTGCTCACCGTGTCGGACGGTGTGGCCTCCGGTCACCGCGTCGACCGTTCCGGCGCAGCCCTGCAGGAGTGCCTGCGGCGCGCCGGATACGACGTCGTCGGGCAATGGGTGATCGCCGACGGCGCCGCCAACGTCGAGCGGATGCTGCGCGAGTTGTCACGGGGGTTCGCAGGGCTCATCGTGACGACCGGCGGCACCGGCTTCGGTCCACGCGACGAGACGCCCGAAGGCACGCGGCGGGTGATCGAACGCGAGGCGACGGGGCTCGTGCTCGGCATGTTCGCCGCCAACCCGGACAAGGGACGACTGTCGCGCGCGACCGCGGGCGCCACCGGCGCCGCGCTCGTCGTCAACACGCCCGGTTCGACGAAGGGCGCGGTCGAGTGCCTGGAGGCGATCCTCGATGTCGTCCCGCACGCCCTCGATCTCCTGGCGGGAAGACCGACGGAGCACTAGTTGGGCGGCCAGATGCGCCGCGCGGTCGAACTCGGCGAATCGGTCCGGGGGACGACGTCACCCAACCCGTGGGTGGGCTGCGTCGTCCAGACGAGCGACGGCGTTACCTTCGAGGGCGCGACGCAGCCGCCGGGAGGGCCGCACGCCGAGGTGGTCGCGTTGCGCGCCGCCGGCGACCGCGCCCGCGGCGCCACCATGTGGGTCACCCTCGAGCCGTGCGCTCATCACGGCCGCACGCCGCCGTGTGCCGAGGCGATCGTCGCGGCCGGCGTGGCTCGCGTCGTGGTCGGCATGCTCGACCCCGATGCGAACGTCGCCGGGCGTGGCATCGAGCGGTTGCGCGCCGCCGACGTCGACGTCCACGTCGTCGACGACCCGGAGGTGGCCGAACAGCTCGCTCCGTACGTGAAGCACCGCCGCACCGGCCGGCCATGGATCGTGTTGAAGCTCGCGTCGTCGCTCGACGGACGCACCGCCGCGCCCGACGGCACGTCGCAGTGGATCACGTCCCCGCAGGCGCGCCTGGACGCGCACCGTCTACGGGCGATCAGCGACGCCGTCATCGTCGGCGCCGGGACGGTGCGCGTCGACGACCCCGCTCTGACCGCCCGGAGCGAAGACGGGACGGTCATCCGCGAGCCGCTGCGCGTCGTCCTCGGCCACGCGCCGCCTGACGCCAAGGTGCACCCGTGCGTCGAGATGACGGGCGACGTCGGTGACATCCTCGACGAGCTCGGGCGGCGGGGTGTCGTCCAGGCGATGGTCGAGGGCGGCGCGACCGTTGCCGGCGCGTTCCACCGCGCCGGTGCCGTGGACCGCTACGTCGCCTATCTCGCGCCGGCGCTGGTCGGCGGCCAGGACGCCCCGGGTTGGTTCCGCGGTCCCGGAGCGGCCACGATCAGCGAGGTGTGGCGCGGCCGGATCGTTACCGTCCGCACCGTCGGGCCCGATCTGAGAGTCGAGTTGGCACCGTGTTCACCGGGATAGTCGAGGAGCTGGGGCGGCTCCGGAGTCGAGACGGCCGACGCTTCGTCTTCGAAGCCAGCGACGTCCTCGTCGATGCCAAGATCGGGGACTCGATCGCCCACAACGGCTGCTGCCTCACCATCGTCGAGATCGGTGACGCGTGGTACGCGGTCGACGTCGTCGACGAGACGCTGCGGCGGACGAATCTCGGCGATCTCCGGCCCGGCGACCCCGTCAACCTCGAGCGCCCGATGCGGGCAAACGGCCGGTTCGACGGCCACATCGTGCAGGGCCACGTCGACGGCACGGGCGAGGTGGTGGCGCCGGCCCCGGACCTCCGCATCGCGATCGCCGACCGGCGGCTGCTGCGCTATCTCGTGGAGAAGGGGTCGATCACCGTCGATGGCGTCAGCCTCACGGTCGTCGCGGTGCTCGACGACGGCTTCACGGTGGCGATCATCCCGCACACCGCGGAGGTGACGACGCTGGGTGGGCGTAGGGCCGGCGAACGTGTGAACCTCGAGACGGACGTGCTCGCGAAGTACGTCGAACGCCTGCTGTCCGTGAAGGAAGTGAACTAGTGCCGCTCGCACCCATCGAGGACGCTGTCGCCGCCATCGGGCGGGGCGAGATCGTGGTCGTCGTCGACGACGAGGACCGTGAGAACGAGGGCGACCTCATCATGGCGGCCGAGGCCGTCACGCCGGAGAAGATCGCGTTCTTCCTGCAACACACGTCGGGCCTGATCTGCGTCCCCCTCGAGGGACGGCGGTGCGAGGAGCTCGACCTCCCGCTCATGGTGACCGCGAACACCGAGAGCCAGCGCACCGCCTTCACCGTCTCGGTCGACTACCGGCACGGGACGTCGACGGGCATCTCTGCCTACGACCGCGCCGCGACGATCAAGTCGCTGATCCACCCCGACACGACGGCATCCGACCTCGCCCGCCCCGGCCACATCTTCCCGCTGCGGTACGCGCCCGGCGGCGTCCTCAAGCGGTCGGGCCACACCGAGGCGGCGGTCGACCTCGCCCGCATGGCGGGGATGTACCCGTCGGGCGTGCTGTGCGAGGTCGTCGACGAGAACAAGACCGACATGGCTCGCCTCCCCGAGCTCATGCGGTTCGCCGACAGGCACGGGCTGCTCGTCATCACGATCGCCGATCTCATCCGCTACCGACGCCAGAGCGAGAAGCTCGTCAAGCGCATCGCCGAGGCCCGCATCCCGATCGACGGCCTCGGCGACTTCACGTGCTACGCGTACGAGTCGGTCCTCAACGGCGACCAGCACATCGCGATCGTCAAGGGCGCGGTGCAGGGCGAGGACGACGTCCTCGTGCGCATGCACTCCGAGTGCCTCACCGGCGACGTGTTCGGGTCGCTCCGCTGTGACTGCGGTCCGCAGCTGCGAACCGCGCTCGAGCGCATCAACGACGAAGGGCTCGGCGTGGTCGTGTACCTGCGCGGCCACGAGGGTCGTGGCATCGGCATCGGCCACAAGCTGCGGGCGTACAACCTCCAGGACCAGGGCCACGACACCGTCGACGCCAACGTCGCGCTCGGCCTCCCGGTCGACTCGCGTGAGTACGGCATCGGTGCGCAGATCCTCGTGGACCTCGGCATCACGACGATGCGTCTGCTGACGAACAACCCGGCCAAGTACGGCGGCCTCGACGGCTTCGGCCTCGACATCGTCGAGCGGGTCCCGTTGCAGGTGCGGCCCAACCCGGAGAACATCGCCTACCTGCGCACGAAGCGCGAGCGCATGGGTCACCTCCTCGACGGATTGGACGACGTGCTGTGACGACGACGTACGAAGGCGCGCTGAACGGTTCCGGGCTGCGGATCGCGATCGCGGTCGCCCGCTTCAACGACTTCATCACCGACCGGTTGCTCGCGGGTGCGCTCGACGGTCTCGAGCGGCACGGTGTCGACGAGTCGTCGATCACCGTCGCCCGCGTCCCCGGCGCGTTCGAGCTGCCGCTCGTCTGCCAGCGGCTGGCGGCGAGCGGCGAGTACGACGCGGTCATCGCGCTCGGCGCCGTCATCCGGGGCGCGACCGGCCACTACGACTTCGTCGCCGGGCAGTGCGCGTCAGGCCTGCAGTCGGCGCAGCTCGCCACCGGCGTGCCGGTGATCTTCGGCGTGCTGACGACGGACACGATCGAGCAGGCGATCGAGCGGGCGGGCACGAAGGCCGGCAACAAGGGATTCGAGGCGGCGGCGACGGCGATCGAGACCGCGGATCTGGTTCGGCAGCTCCCGAAGTCCTAGATACCTTACGAATCCCGTGCTGAAGCTCGTCCTCCCGAAGG
>DASSOZ010000021.1:0-21870 GCA_035700105.1 Acidimicrobiales bacterium | reverse complement strand
CGGGGTGGTGCTGTGCGACGTGTCGGCGTCGATGTGCAGCGAGCTCGCGTCGGTCGGCGCGGTCGTGCGGGCGTCGGGCGCGGCGTTGCCGGTTGCACCGGCGTCGGTCGACGGGGCGGTTGCGACGCACTCGCTCTACTGCCTCGCCGACCCGGACGCGGGGTTGCGGGAGCTGCGGCGGGTCGTGCGGCCCGGTGGGTGGGCAGCGGTGGCGACGAACAACGCCGACCATCTGTCCGCGCTCGAGGACGTCGCCGGCGCGCCGCTGTCGCCGTTGCACCTGCGCTTCGTCGGTGAGTCGGCCGCCGAGCGCGTCGCGGCGGCGGGATTCTCGGAGGTCGAGATCCATTCGTTCGTCGACGAGTTCGACGTCCCCGACGCAGAGCCGGTCGCCCGCTACATCGCCAGCATGACCGGCGCCGCCGCTGTCACGGATCTCGTGCCGAGGGTGCAGCACGCGATCGAAGCCGACAACGGCGCGTTGCGACTCCGGAGATCAGCGGTGCTCGTGGTCGCGCGCTGAGCGACGACCACGCCAGAGAGGCGGACGGCGGGCTCGATGCCCGCCGGACGCCTTCTGCAATTACAAAGGGGGGTCCCCATGAACACAGGGCGTCGCCGGAGGGGCCCGACCGGTGGGAACCCGTCGTGGGGGGACCGGTCGGGAGGATCCGGCGACGCCCGGGCGTCACGAAGGCGTCACGAGCGGGCGCCGGGAGCGTCGAAGGAAGCAACGAGCCGGGCCGGTGCCCTCCTGCGCCACGCGTCCGACAGCAGCTCACGCACGACGGCGGGGTCGGCGTCCGCCAGCCGCATCCGCACGCCGGACAGCTTCTTGCCCCACCACAGCTCCAAGCACCACGACGGCCACTCGGCGACCGCGGCGTGGGCGTCGTCGTCGGACACGAAGACGTTGACGTGACCGTCGCCCGCCAGCGCGGTGGCGAAGATCTTCCCGCGCACGCGGAACGACGTGCGCTCGTGATGGGGCTCCTCGGTCGCCTCCGGAAACGCGAGCGCAGCCGCGCGGACGTCGTCGAGCGTCACGACGAGGACCGCCCCAGGGCCCGGCGGGCCCCGGGGATGGCGCCGATGATCGACGTCAGGGCGCCCGTGAGCTCGGAGACGACGGTGTCGAGGTGGTCCATGTGGTCCGACGTGCCCGCGGTGAACGACGTCAGGTTCGTGTGCAGCTCGTTGATCAACGTCGAGAGCTCACCGAGCGAGCGCTCGATCGAGTCGTTCGTCCGGTCGAGCGACGAGATCAACGCATCGAGCTGGGCGGGCAGACGGGCCAGGTCCTCCAGCATCAGGCGTGCCCGCCGCAGGGTCGCCGGCGCCCGGCTCACCTCGTCTGCCAGCACCCGACTCCACCGCACGACCGGCAACTCGTCCACGGCCCACAAGGTTGACACGCGTGTCAGGGAACGAGAAGCATCGCCCGGCGATGGCCGAGCAGAAGCTGTTCTTCGACGACGTGAGCGAGGGCGACGAGGCACCTGTTGTCACCCACGAGCTCACCCGCACCGATCTCGTGCGGTACGCCGGCGCGTCGGGCGACTTCAACCCGATGCACCACGACGAGATCCAGGCGCAGAAGGCCGGCCTCCCGAGTGTGTTCGGTCACGGCATGTTCACCGCCGGCTTCCTTGCACGGGCCATCACCGATTACGTGGGTGTCGGCAACCTGCGCCGGTTCAAGATGCGATTCGCCAAGCAGACGTGGCCGGGCGAGACGTTCACGACGAAGATCGTCGTCACGTCCAAGCGCAAGGACGACGGCGAGAACCTCGTCGACCTCGAGTGCGAAGTCCTCAACCAGGACGGCGAGGTCAAGCTCACGGGCGAGGCGGTGGCCGCACTCCCGTCCCGTTGACGAGCTGACGAGCTGGCGAGTTGACCCGGTTCGACCTCCCGGCGCCGGACCCGTCGACCGACGAGTGGTGGGCGGCGGCCGAGGACGGGCGACTCCTCGTCAAGCGGTGCCGAGCCTGCAACAGGGCGCACCACTATCCCCGCCCGTTCTGTCCGCACTGCTGGAGCGAGGACGTCGAGTGGGAACCGGCGAGCGGTCGCGGCACGGTGTACACGTACTCGACGGTCCGGGTGAACGACCTGCCACCCTTCGGCGAGAAGGTGCCGTACACCGTGGCGATCGTCGAGCTCGACGAGGGCCCGCGGCTCATGACGAACCTCGTCGAGTGCGAGCCGGAGGACGTGTACATCGGCATGCCGGTCGAGGTCGCGTTCCGGGAGCAGACGGACGAGTTCACGCTGGCGATGTTCCGGCCCGTACCCTCCGGCGCATGAGCGACGAGCACGACGAGAACGACTTCGCGTTCCCGTACGAGAAGTACCTCCACGACGTCGCGCCCGGTCTGCACGAGGCGCAGAACGCGTGGCTCGCGGAGATCGACTCGCTCGCCGCGCCCGACCGCAAGACGCACGAGCTCATCCGCATGGTGTGCACGGTGATCCTGGGTAGCGGCGCCGGCGTCGAGCGCCACGCCATGCTCGCCGCCGAGTTCGGCGCCACATGGGAGGAGGTCGCGGGCTCGATCCTCCTCACCGAGCCGTCGTTCGGCATCTCCCGCGCCGTCGAGGCGCTGCCGTTCGCCCGCCGGGGATGGACGGCCGGTCACGAGCTCGAGACGGAGACCGAGTAGCGGCGGTGCCGGAAACCCGTTTCCGCGTCCTTCCGCGGCTCGACGACGACAACGAGTTCTTCTGGACGTCGGGCGCGGACGGCACGCTCCGCTTCCTGCGCTGCACGACGTGCGGCTACTTCGTCCATCCGCCGTCGCCCATCTGTCCCGACTGCCTGACGAGGACGCTCGTGCCCCACGCCGTGAGCGGGCGGGCGACGGTGGCGTCGTTCACGGTCAACCACCAGCCGTGGATGCCGACGTTCGACGGTCCGTACGTGATCGCGCTCGTCGAGATCGACGAGCAGCCGTCGGTGCGGCTGATGACGAACATCGTCGACTGCGACGTCGACGAGGTGCACGTCGGCATGCCCGTCGAGGTGACGTTCGAGCACAACGACGACGTGTGGCTACCGCTGTTCCGGCCCGTCGCGCGATGAAGGGCGAATCGAAGGCGGTCATCAGCGGTGTCGGTCAGTCCGACATCGGCCGACGCCTGTACCGACGACCGCTCGACCTCACCGTCGACGCCTGCCTCGACGCGGTCGCGGACGCCGGTCTCGGGCTTGCCGACATCGACGGCATCGCGACGTATCCCGGCGCGATGGAGGTGCCGCCCGGGTTCTCGGGCGTCGGCGTCCAAGACGTGCAGGACGCGCTGCGCCTGCAGGTGCAGTGGTACAACGGCGGGCTCGAGAACCCCGGCCAGCTCGGGTCGGTCATCACCGCGATCGCGGCGATCGCCGCCGGGTACTGCCGCCACGTCCTCTGCTTCCGTACGGTGTGGGAAGGCACGGCGCAAGGCGACAAGGGCCGTGCCAGCGTGACGATGGGCAGTGGGGGCGGGGGCGGTGGCGGCGTGCCGCGCATGAGCTCGTGGATGCAGTGGACGATCCCGTTCGCGGCACCGTCGGCGGCCAACTGGATCGCCATGTACGCGCAGCGCCACTTCCACGAGTACGGCACGACGTCCGAGCAGCTGGGCCAGATCGCCGTCAACGGACGGCGCAACGCCGCGCTGAACCCGAAGGCCATCTACACCGACCCGATGACCCTCGACGACTACCTGGCGTCGCGCATGATCTCGTCGCCGCTGCACCTCTACGACTGCGACGTGCCGTGCGACGGGTCGACGGCCGTCGTCGTGTCCGCCGTCGACACCGCCGACGACCTGCGCCGTCCGCCGGTGCGCATCGAGGCGGTCGGCACCGCGCTGCGCGGCCGGAACTCGTGGGACCAGTGGGAGGACCTCACGACGATGGCCGTGCGCGACGCGTCCGCGGCGATGTGGGACCGCACCGACCTGACACCCGCCGACGTCGACGTCGCTGAGCTGTACGACGGGTTCTCGTTCATCACGCTGGCATGGCTCGAGGCGCTCGGGTTCTGCGGCAAGGGCGAGGGCGGGCCGTTCCTCGAGGGCGGTCGCAACATCGCACGCGACGGCGGCGTGCTGCCGCTCAACACCCACGGCGGCCAGCTGTCGGCCGGGCGGCTGCACGGCTACGGCTTCCTGCACGAGGCGTGCGTCCAGCTGTGGGGCGAGGGCGACGACCGCCAGCTCGAGCGCCGGCCCGAGGTCGCCGTCGCCGGCGCCGGGGGCGGCAACCTCGCCGGTGTCCTGCTCCTGACCCGCGGCTGACCCCTCCCCACCGACTTTTTCGCGTTTTCGGCCCTCTGAGGGCGGGTTCCGCGCGAAAAGTCACGAGGGGTGGCTCAACCCGAGCGGCTTCGACGGCCGATACCAGCGTGGTGAGACGTTTCGCCGCCGGCGGCTTCCTCGTCCTCGTGCTCGCAGGCGGCATCGCCGGCTGCAGCCAGAGCAACAGCCCGGCGGCGCCGATCGCCGGGGTCGACAAGGCCCGGGCGGTGCAGCAGCAGTCGAACACGCAGAGCTCGCAACTCGAGCAGCGCATCGACGGCATGACGCCGTAGCCGACGCGGTAACTGACGCCGGCGTCAGGGTCGCCGCTACGCTCCGGCCGAGCATGCGACTGCGGTACGACGACGACGCGTTCCGCGCCGAGCTGCTGACGTGGCTCGACGACAACCTGCCGTCACGCGAGGAGATGGCCGAGCCGAAGCTCTCGAGCGCGCACCTCCCGCAGTGGGCGCGCGAGTGGCAGCGCCGGCTGTTCGACGCCGGCTGGTTGGTGCCGGGATGGCCGCCGCATCTCGGCGGCCGCGACGCGACGCCGGTGCAGCAGATGATCTACTTCGAGGAGCTCTCTCGCCGGCAGATCCCGCGGTCGCTCAACCCGCAGGGGCTGTCGATCTGCACGCCGTCGATCCTCGACCACGGGACACCCGAGCAGATCGAGCGCTGGGTCCTGCCGACGCTGCGGGCGGAGATCACGTGGTGCCTCGGTATGTCCGAGCCGGGTGCCGGCAGCGACCTCGCCGGGCTGTCGACGAAGGCGGTGCACGACGGCGACCGGTTCGTGGTCAACGGGCAGAAGGTGTGGACGTCCGGCGCGCACCACGCCGACTGGTGCCTGTGCTTCGTCCGCACCGACCCGGACGCGCCGAAGCACAAGGGCATCAGCGCGCTCGTCATCGACATGAAGTCGCCGGGCATCACGTGCCGGCCGCTCCCCGAGCTCACCGAACCCGATTTCGCCGACTTCAACGAGGTGTTCTTCAGCGACGTCGAGGTGCCGGCCGCCAACCTGCTCGGCGAGCTGCACAACGGGTGGCGCATCACGCAGGGGTCGCTCGCCCACGAGCGCGGCATGCTCTGGATCGGCAACGCCATGGGCATCGAGCGCAACCTCGAGGCGCTCGGCCGCGCCGCCGTCGACCGCGGGTTCGTCGACGACGCGCTGTTCCGTGACGCCTACGCGGCCGCCTACATCGATGGCCAGGCGATGAAGCTGATGGGCTATCGCGGGTTCGCGGAGACCGCCCGCGGCGGGACGTCGCCGGTGCAGAGCGTCCTCAAGCTCTTCTCGAGTGAGATCGAGAAGCGCATCTACCTGCTCGGCGCCGAGTCGCTCGGCGACGCCGCCATCGACATGGACATCGCCGGCCCGAACTGGAACGGCTGGCGCGCCGGCGCGTGGGCGCAGCAGTACCTGCGCTCGTTCTCGGGCACGATCGCCGGCGGCACGTCCGAGATCCAGCGCAACATCATCGCCGAGCGGGTCCTCGGGCTGCCGCGGGCGTGATGTGAGCACCGACCGTCTCGACTCCGCGCTCGCGGCGATCGACGACGTCAATGCCGAGCACCCGCCCACGCTCGAGCACTCGCGCCGCGTGCACGGCTGGGTCCGGCGACTGCGGCCGGACGGCGCGTCCGACGCGCTGTTGCTCGCCGCCCGCGCGTGCCACGTCCGCCGGTGGGAGGTGCCGCGCTCGTCGTATCCCGACGGACGGGCCGGCTACCTGAAGTGGCGTCGCGACCTCTACCGCCGCCAGGCGGACATCGCCGCGTCGCTCGTGCGTGAGGCCGGCTACGACGACGACACCGCGGCTCGGGTCGCCGACCTCGTCGCCAAGCGCACGCCCCGCGCATCGGACCCGGACGCACAGACGCTCGAGGACGCGCTGTGCCTGGTGTTCGTCGAGACCGAGTACGCCGACCTGGCGGCGCGCACGGATCCGCAGAAGATGGCCGCGATCGTCGACAAGACGGTCGCCAAGATGTCGCCGGAAGCGCGGAAGGAAGCGGCCGAGCTCGGCCTCAGCTGGCGCGTGTGAGCGGCGTGGATGCGTCCCGGACGCGACCCGCCAGCGCATCCTCCAACGGAATCGGAGTTTCGCGGCTCAGAAGGGCGTCGAACTCCGACTGTGTTGGAGGATGGTGATGCGGTCGGTGCGATGCCGGCTCGTCAGCCGAGCGCGGGCAGCACCTCGTCGGCGAACAGCCGGATCGTCTCGGGGCGGCCGAAGTCGGTGAACTGGCAGATGAACAGCTCGACACCGAGATCGACCTCCTTCCGCAGTTCCGCGACGACCTCGTCGGGCGTGCCGGCGACGAGTCCGCCCCACGAGCCGAACCGGCGCTGTGCCGTCGCCACGACCTCGTCACGGTCGGCCGACGACGGGGCCAGCGCGATCGGGTGCTGCACCGACACCCGGGCGGAGCCCGCGAGTCGACGCAGCGAGTCGAACCGGTCGAGTCCGTACGACGGGCAGTTCCACCAGTCGGCGTGGTCGCGCACGAGCGGCATCGTCAGCCTCTCGCCGGCACCGCCGATGTGCACGGGCACGCGGCCGTGAACCGGCGTCGGCAGACACACCGCGTCGTTCAACGCCCACCACGAGCCCGAGAACGACACCGGCTCGCCCGACCACAGCAGCGACAGGATCGTCAGCGTCTCGCCCAGCCGGTCCGACCGCGCGCGAGGACCGAGCGAGCCGAACCCGAAGTCGACGAGCTCGCTCTCGACCGATCCCCAACCCAACCCGAGCTCCAACCGCCCGCCCGACAGCACGTCGAGCGTCGCCGCCATCTTCGCCAGCAGGGCCGGATGCCGCAGCTCGTTGTCGAGCACGAGGTGCCCGATGCGCAGCGACGACCCGAGCGTGCGCACCGCGACCGCCGTCGCGACCGTCCACCCCTCGAGGCACGGCAGCGACCGGTCGGCCGGCGTCGCCAGATGGTCCATGAACCACACGGAGTCGAACCCGCCCTCGGCGGCGGCGTCGGCGCGCGCGCAGATGGTGTCGAGGTCCATTCGGATCTGCGGGAGGTACAGCCCGGCGAGCGCCACGGCCGCACTTCTAGCAGCCGGTCAACAGGCTCCCGTCGGCGGCTGCGTCACGCCGGCCGCGAGCGCGGCGCGGATCGTCGACGCCGGGATGGCGAAGGACTCGTCGGTCCCGGACCGGGTCGCCACGAGGACCCCCGCCAACCGCCCGGCGGGATCGAGCAGCGGTCCACCGGACATCCCGGTGGCTGCCCGGGTCCGTACCCGCAGCACCGGCCCCGGCGACTGCCCGACCGACCGGCCGTCGACCTGCCCGTCGATCACCGCCGAACCGATCACGAGCGACAGCTGCCCGTGCGGGTAGCCGGCGACGAGGACGTGTGTGCCGGCCGGCGGGTCGTCCGGCGCGATCCGGATGCCGTGCGCGGGCGCCGGTGACGGAGGCTGGCGCAGCACGGCGATGTCGTGTGTCGGCGACACCTCCGCGGTGGCGACGGTCGTCGGACCGAGGTCGGGGATGACGTTGATGAGGCGGGTGCCGGTCACGACGTGTGCCGCGGTCAGCACGGTGCCGTCGTCGAGCGACACCGCCGTACCGTTGTTCGCCGCTGCGCACCCGAACGACATCACCCGCTGTGTCACCTGGCGGAGCAGCGCCTGCGCGTCGCGCCGGTCCAATGGCAGGTAGTCGACGGCGGCGGGGGTGGTCGGGGCTGCCGCGCCGACGAACGCGAAGCAGGCCGTCACGACGGCCGTGAGCGTTCCGGCCAGCCGGTGCCCCCGTGTGCCCATGGACCCCTCCCGGTACCCCGGGAGTCAAGCACCGAACCAGCCACGGATGCCGGGTGAAACCCTGACGCTAGTGTCAGGGTGAGGCGGGGCCTGCCGAACTCAGCGCCGGAAATCCGAGCGCAGATTGCGAGGATCGACGACATGAAACGCTGGTGGTTGTCTCGACGAACGAGCGACGTCGGTCGCGGTGCGCTCGGGTTTCCGGCGCCGAGTCGACGGTAGGCCCCGCCCATGCCCATCCGGACGGAGAAGGACGAGCACATCGTCCTGATCACGATCGACCGCCCGCCCCGCAACGCGCTCGACCTGTACCACTTCCGCGACCTGGCGAACGCGTGGCGCGAGTTCAAGGACGACGACGACGCCTGGGTCGCGATCATCACGGGCACCGGCGAGTCGTTCTGCGTCGGCGCCGACCTCAAGACCTACATCCCGGAAGTGACGAAGCTCGCCAAGCAGATCCAGGAAGGCGGGGTGAAGGAGATCGACGGCTGCAAGCTGTCGGACGGCACGTACGCCGTGCTGCGCCCGCCGCAGGTGAAGATCTACAAGCCGATCATCGCCGCGGTGAACGGTTTCTGCACGGCCGGGGGGATGGAGATGCTGTGCGGCACCGACATCCGCATCGCGGTGCCGGAGGCGACGTTCGCCGTCATGGAGCCCAAGCGGGGGCTGTTCGCCGGCGGCGGCACGACCGTGCGACTGCCGCGGCAGATGCCGTACGCGATGGCGATGGAGTTCCTCCTGACGGCCGATCTCGTCGACGCGAAGCGGGCGCTCGACTTCGGGCTCGTGAACGCCATCGTGCCGAAGGCGGAGTTGCTGGATGCGGCGTTCGACATGGCCCGCCGGATCACCGCGAACGCACCGCTGGCGGTGCAGGCGACGAAGGAGTCCGTGCAGCGCGGCCTCTTCCTGGACTACGAGGGCGCGCTCGGCGTCGAGTCCGAGCTGAGCCAGAAGATCTTCCAGACCGACGACGCCAAGGAGGGGCCGGCGGCGTTCGCCGAGAAGCGGCCACCGGTCTGGCAGGGCCGGTAGGCGGGCTGCCGTCGATGGCCGACCGCGGTCCGTGCCTGATCGGCGTCGCCCAGCGGACGGTGCGACCCGGCGAGGGGCCGGCGCCCGAACCGCTCGAGTCGTGGACCGCGGTCGCGCGTGACGCGGTCGCCGATTCGGGCGCGACCGGTGACGTGCTGCGCGCGCTCGACAGCGTGCAGGTCGTCTACTGCCAGGCGTGGCAGTACGACGACCCCGCCGGGCGGCTCTGCGACGCGCTCGGCGACGGCGTGTCACCGGCGCACCGGTTGTACTCGGGCATCGGCGGGACGACGCCGCAGGTGTTGGTGGCCGAGACGGCCGCACGCATGCAGCGCGGCGAGCTCGACGTCGCGCTCATCGTCGGCGCCGAGGCGCTCGAGACGAGGCGGCAGCTGAAGAAGGCGGGCGAGAAGCCGCCGTGGTCGTTCCCTGATCCGGAGAGGAAGCCGTTCCCGTTCGAGGCGCCGTTCCACCCCGCTGAGGTCGCGCACGAGGTCTTCCAGGCGTGGTTGACGTTCACGCTGTGGGACGTCGCCCGCCGCGCGTCGCTCGGCGTCGCGCCCGACGACTACCGCCGGTCGCTCGGCGAGCTGCTGGCGCCGATGACGTCGATCGCGGCCGCGAACCCGTACGCGTGGTTCCCGATCGAGCGCTCGGTCGACGACCTGCTGACGGCGCGACCGGAGAACCGGATGATCGCCTACCCGTACACGAAGTACATGGTGTCGGTGATGGACGTCGACATGGCGGCGGCCCTCGTGATGGCGACCGACTCGGCCGCCGACGCGCTCGGCGTCCCGCTCGAGCAGCGCGTGTACCTGCGGGGATCGGCGTACGCCACCGACCCCACGTACGTGGCCGAGCACCGCTGGTTCGACCGCTCGCCGGCGATGGCGGCGGCGTCGTCGGAGGCGCTGCGGTTGGCCGGCGTCGGTGTCGACGACGTGGCGCACCTCGACCTGTACTCGTGCTTCACCTCGTCGGTCCTGTTCGCGTGTGACGCGCTCGGCCTCTCGCCCTCGACCGATGCCCGCGCGTTGACCGTCACCGGCGGCCTCCCGTTCGCCGGCGGTGCCGGCAGCGGCTACATGCTCCACTCGATCGCCACGATGGCCGACGTCCTGCGCGCCGACCCCGGCTCGGTCGGCTTGGTCTCCGGCGTCGGGATGCACATGACGAAGCACGTCTTCGGCGTGTGGTCGACCACGCCGAACGCCGCCCCGTCACCGGTCACGCCGC
This sequence comes from Acidimicrobiales bacterium, assembly GCA_035700105.1. GTDB lineage: Bacteria > Actinomycetota > Acidimicrobiia > Acidimicrobiales > DASSOZ01 > DASSOZ01. The sequence continues at coordinate 11,501 of DASSOZ010000021.1, read as the reverse complement.
CCGCCGCGCTCGGGCCGGTCGGCGAGCCGATGCCGATCACCGCGTCGTACTCCGGCCCGGCGACCGTCTGCACGTACTCGGTCGTCCACGCCCGCGACGGCGCGCCGGAGTGGGGGCTGGCGGTGTGCGAGCTCGGCGACGGCTCGCGCTGCTACGCCCGCGTCGACGACGCCGATCTCCTGGCGACGATGGAGTCGACGGAGTGGGTCGGCACGACGGTCGAGCTCGTCGCCGACGGGTCGGTCAACCGCGTCAAGCGCTGACCGACTCGGGCGAAGCATCCGGACTGGACCGCTTCGTCCCCCGTCTGGAACGCTGCCCCCGGAGAGGGCGTCGGGCACAACACACGACATCGGGGGGAACCGTGGGACGGACGCGGTTGCTGGTCGTCCTCGCGCTGGCCGCGCTCACCGCGGCGGTGACGCCGGTCGTCGCGCGGGCGATCCCGACGCCGGAGCCGAACATCGCCGGCACGATCCTGCCCCGGCCGTGCACGGCCGACCCCGGCAACGCCTACGAGGGCGAGCAGGCGGCGCGCGAGGGATGGCAGGCACCCGAGTACGAGCGCTACCCGGGCATCTGCCAGCGGCTCCGGTTCAGCTTCGGGCCGATCCTCGTGAAGCCCGGGCAGAACGACGTGCTCGTCCAGCCGATCACGATCGAGAAGCCCTGGTACGACGGCTACGTCACCCGCTTCAAGCCCGACCTGGTCTACGAGGACGGCACGGTCCCGCCGATCGAGCAGGTGCACCTGCACCACGGCACGTGGCTCAGCGTGCCGACGTACGGCAGCGGCCCGTTCTTCGCCGCCGGCGAGGAGAAGACGATCGCGTTCTTCCCCCGCGGCTACGGCATGCCCGTCAAGGCGACGGACCAGTGGGCGCTGCTCTACATGGTCCACAGCGCGATCCCGCAGCCCAAGACCGTCTACATCACGTACGACATCGACTACGTCAAGAAGGCCGACGCCGAGAAGGCGGGCATCAAGCCCGTGTACCCGATCTGGCTCGACGTCGAGAGCGGCGGCTACCCCGTCTTCAACACGCAGCGGTCGTTCGGTGACAGCGCTGGGACGTGCACCTACCCGGCCGAGCAGTGCGCGGCGTTCGACCCGTGGGGGAAGGTCCGCGCCGCGCAGGGGCAGCCGGCGAACCGGGCGGGCGCCGACTTCACGCTGCCGGCGAAGGGTGGCCAGCTCGGCCTCGTGCAGAACTTCACGGGCGGCACCCTCATCGGGATCGGCGGGCACCTGCACCCCGGCGGGCTGAGCAACGACATCGACGTCGTCCGGGACGGCGCCGCGAAGCGCGTCTACACGAGCGAGGCGACGTACTGGGACCACACCGACCACACGAAGCCGGGCGGGCCACCGACGTCATGGGACTTCTCGATGACGGTCACCGGGCTCCCGCGCTGGGGCGTGCACGTCCGACCCGGCGACAAGATCCGCAGCAACGCGACGTACGACACGACCCACCAGTCGACGTACGAGAACATGGGCATCGCCATCGCGCTGCTGGCGCCGGACAACCCGGACGGCACGCCGACGGCGCCCGGCGTCGACCCGTTCACCGCACCGGTGGACATGTCGACCGACTGCGTGTCCGGTGGGCTCGAAGCGCAGCCGACACCGACGTTGTGCGACAGGGGCGTGCTCACCCACGGCCACCTCCACGAGAACGACAACTACGGCGGCCCGGACGCGTCAGCGACGCTGACGGACAAACGCAGCGGGCAGACGAGCGCGGTCGCCATCGGCGGTTTCCTGTACACGCCGGGCGACCTCTCGATGGTCTCGATGACCGGGCTGCCGACGGTGAAGCTCGGGTCGAGCCTGACGTTCGGCAACGTCGACACCGCGCTCGACATCTTCCACACGGCGACGTCGTGCAAGTACCCGTGCACGGGCGCCACCGGCACGGCGTTCCCGCTCGGCAACGGCGCCACGAGCAGCGGGCGGGCCGTCGACTTCGACTCGGGCCAGCTCGGCTTCGGTGTGCCGTACATCACCGGCGCGAAGAACGAGGCGCAGTGGTCCCTCCCCGTGACGGCGGCGAACGGCTTCCAGGCCGGTGAGGTCATCACCTACTACTGCCGCATCCACCCGTTCATGCGCGGCGGCTTCGAGGTGGTGCAGTGAGCGCGCGCAACGGCTGGGGACGGTGGGCCGACCCGAGCGCGCCGTTGCCCGTCGATGTCCTGCCGCGCTCGAACGGCGAGTTCGTCCCGCCGCCACCGACGCGGCGGCAACTGGGCATCATGCGGCTCGCCGAGGCCGAGACCGAGCGGTGGCGGCGCAGGACCGGCATGTCGCGCCGCGACTTCGTGCGTACGGCCGGCGCGCTCGCCATCGGGTTCTGGGCGATCGACACGCTGAGTGCCGGCAGGTTCGGCTCGTACCGCGCCACGGCGCACAACACCGCCACGACCGACGCGTGCGACCTCGAGTGGGCGGGGCGCGACGGTTACGAGACGCTCGGCAACCTGCCCGGTGAGTTCGTGTTCGACGTGCAGACGCACCACGTCGAGCCGGACGGGATGTGGCGCGTGAACAACCCGGCCATCCACGCGTTCTTCGCCGTCGTGTGGCCGCAGTCGTCGGCGGTGCTCGGCGACCAGCCCGAGGTGCGTCCCGACGGCTCGGTCCGCGGCGGCGGCGCGGGCGAGATCGACCCGATCGCGAACCTGTCGCGCTTCCACTACCTCAAGGAGCTCTACCTCGACTCCGCCACGAACGTGTGCGTCCTGTCGGCGGTGCCGACCGGCGAGGACTGGCGCCAGCCGCTGCCGATGGCCGACGCGGCGACGACGGTGCACACGGTCAACGAGCTCGCCCGCAGCCCGCGCGCAGTCATGCACGCGTTCGTGATGCCGAACCGCGGGTCGGGCGGGCGCAACGACCCGCGCCCGAAGGGCCAACGCACGCCACTGTTCCTCGCCGAGGAGCTGGCGCTCATGACCGAGCGGGCGAAGACGTACCGCGGGTTCCTGCGTGGCTGGAAGACGTACCCGGCGTGGGGCGACGTGCCGTACGCCAGTGGCTGGTTCCTCGACGACCAGGAGATGGGACTGCCGTTCATCGAGCACGTGCGCGAGGTGAGCCGGCAGGTGCCGGAAGTGCCGCCGATCGTCGCGTCGCACAAGGGGTTCGCGCTGCCCGGCTTCGACCAGGCCGCCGCCGCACCACGCGACGTCGGTGTCGCCGCCCGGCAGTTCCCCGACGTCAAGTTCCTCATCTACCACTCCGGCTACGACACCGGCACGAACCAGGGCCCGTATCCCGGCGACGCCAACGTCGACTCCTCGACGCGCTCGGTCGACGCCCTGATCAAGTCGCTGCGCGAGAACGGGTGGGACGCGACGACGCACGTCGAGCCGGGCAAGACGTTCGGCAACTCGCCGAACGTGTACGCCGAGCTGGGGTCGGTGTGGTCGGCGTTCATGGACGACCCCGACAAGTCCGCCCACCTCATCGGCAAGCTCATCCGCTACGTCGGGCCGAAGCGGGTGATCTGGGGGACCGACGCGCTGTGGGGCGGGTCCCCGCAGGCGCTGATCGTGGCGCTGCGCCGCTTCGAGTTCACCGACGCCGGCAAGGAGCTGTACGGCCTGCCGTACGGGCTCGAGGGCGACGTCGAGGACCCGACGCAACCGGCGCCCGACCCCACCCGGACGATCCGCAACGCCATCCTCGGCCGCAACGCCGCCGACGCGTACCGCGTCGACCCGGCGACGCACCTCGAGGCGATCCGCTGCGACCAGGTGAACGCGATCCGCGAGGAGTACATCACGAACCCGACGACGCTCTCCGAGGCGGCGCCCCAGCGCACGAACGACGCGCTCGGTCCTCGCACACGCCGCGAGCTGTTCGCCATGCGGGCGGGCAAGCCGTGGGCGCCGTGAGGTCGCTGCGCATCGCCGCCGCGGCCGCGCTCACCGCCGCCGTCGCCGTGCCGGTGGCGCGCGCCGTCGGGCCGACGCCGTCGCCGTATCCCGGGTGCGGACCGGTCGGCGTCGCCGGCGGCGAGTGGCGCTCCTACGGGCACGACGCCGCCAACACCCGCTTCCAGGACCACGAGAAGCAGATCTCGCCAGCGGATGTCCCCACGCTCGCGCCGGCGTGGACGCTGTCGACGTCGCGCGCCGGTGCCGCCGGCGACATCACGGGCACGCCGATCGTCGCCGACGGCTGTCTCTACGTCGGCACGAACGCCGGGTGGGTCGTCGCCGCGAACGCCGACGACGGCACGCCGGTCTGGAAGACGAAGATGCCGCGCGACGGCGGCATCAGCTCGAGCGTCACCGCCGACGGCGGGACGATCTACGCGTCCGTCGCGCCGACCGGCGCGCCCTACGTCGTCGCGCTCGACCAGGCGACCGGAGTGGTCAAGTGGGCGTCCGACCCGATCGACACGCAACCGGGTGCGGATTCGTTCGCCAGCCCGGTCGTGTTCGACGGCCTCGTCGTCGTCGGCGTGTCCGGCGGCGCCGCCGAGCTCGGCGACGAAGCCGACCGCTACGGGTTCCAGGGTTCGATCGTCCTCCTCGACGCCGCGACCGGCGCGGTGGTGAAGAAGACGTGGACGATCCACCCGCCGAAGCAGCCCGACGACGACTTCGCCGGCGCGACGGTGTGGTCGACGCCCGCCGTCGACCCCGCGACGAAGTACGCGTACGTCGGCGCGAGCAACCCGTTCAAGCCGCAGGCCGAGCACGCCCACGCCAACGCCGTGCTGAAGATCGATCTCGACCGCGCCCACCCGACGTTCGGCGAGATCGTCGCGTCGTACAAGGGCACCGTCGACGAGTACGTGCCGGGCTTCAGCGACCTTCCCTGCTACGACTTCGACGGCAACAACCCGCCGTACTACCCGCAGGGTGTCGGCCAGTGCGGCGACATCGACCTGGATTTCGGCGCGTCGCCGAACCTGTTCACCGACCCTGCGACCGGGCGGACGCTCGTCGGCGCCGGCCAGAAGTCGGGCGTGTACCACGTGTTCGACGCCGACACGATGAAGCCGGTCTGGACGGCGATCGTCGGGCCGCCGACGCCGTTCGGCGGCATCGTCGGGTCGACCGCCTTCGACGGCGCGTCGGTCTACGGACCCGTCACCGCGCCCGGGCACCTCTGGTCACTCGCACGGGCCGACGGCAGCGTGCGATGGCTGTCACCGACGCTGGACGGCGCCCACTGGGGGAACCCCGTCGCCGTCGCCAACGGCGTCGTCTACACCGCCGACCTCAAGGGGTTCCTCGACGCGTACGAGGCCCGCACCGGCGTTCCGCTCGCCCACCGGCCGCTGCTCCTCGGCGCCGACAACGGCGGCAACCCGATGCTGAGCTGGGGCGGGGTCTCGATCGCCCGCAACACGGTGTACGCGGCGGTCGGGATCGACGGCCTGCCCGACGGGTTCGTCGTGGCGCTGCGCCCCGGCGGCGGTGGCGGCGGCATCCAGCCGCCGGCACTGCCCGGCATCCCGCAGCCGTCCGGCGCCGGCGCGACGGTCGTCGCCGGGCCCGGCGCGGTCGCCACGACCTACGCGACGGCGACGGTGACGGTGCCGAGGGGCTCGACCGTCGACTTCCTCAACCTCGACGTCCCGCAGCACGACGTGCGGTCGACGACGGCCGGGTTGTTCGCCAGCGAGCTGATCGGCACGGGGCAGACCGCGCCGGTCACCGGCGTCGACAGGCTCGGGCCCGGCTCGTACGGCTTCTACTGCAGCCTGCACCCCAACATGAAGGGCACGCTGACGGTCACGTAGCGGCGTCAACCCCCCGAACTCGGCGTAGATCGGCACCGTATCGGTGGCGATCTACGCCGAGTTCGTCGACGGATCGAGGAACGAGAGCGCGACGGCGGCGTGGAGGGCGATGCCGTTGGCCATCGCGTCCTCGTTCAGCAGCATGCGGTTGGAGTGGTTGGGTGCGGGCTCGCCGCTGACGCCTTCCGGACGCGTGCCGAGGAAGGCCATCGCACCGGGCAGGCGCTGCAGCACGTACGAGAAGTCCTCGGCGCCCATGACCGGGTTCGGCAGCGCGATGAACGCATCCCCGGCGACCGAGCCGACGAACGACGCGAAGTCCGGGTCGTTCACGGTGACCGGGTAGCCGTTCACCAACCGGAAGTCGACGTCGGCCCCGTGCGCGGCGGCGACACCCGAGGCCACGCGCTCGACCGTCTCGCACACCCGGCGCCGGGCCCGCTCGGACACCGTCCGCATCGTGCCGAACAGCTCGGCGGTCTCGGGGATGACGTTGCTCGTCGACCCGGCGCGAACGCGGGCGACCGTCACCACCGCGGGGTCGAACGTGTCCATGCGGCGCGTCACCGCCGACTGCAGCGCGAGCACGATCTCGCACGCGACGGGGATCGGGTCGAGCGCCCGGTGCGGCTCGGACGCATGCCCGCCCCGACCCCGCACGGTGACGACGAACGTGTCGTCCGACGCCATGATCGAGCCGCCCCGCGTCGCCACCTGGCCGGCGCGCAGGTTCGGCGTCGTGTGGATGGCGAATGCCGCGTCGACACCGCCGCCGACGTCGAGCAGGCCCTCGTCGAGCATGATCCGCGCCCCGTGGTGGCCCTCCTCGCCGGGCTGGAACATGAAGACGACGCGCCCGGCGAACGAGCCCCGACGTTCGGACAGCAGCCGCGCCGCGCCGGCCAGCATCGCCGTGTGCGCGTCGTGTCCGCACGCGTGCATGGCGCCGTCGACGGTGGATGCGAAGTCGAGGCCGGTGTCCTCGGGCATCGGGAGCGCGTCCATGTCACCGCGCAGCAGGATCGTGCGGCCCTCCGACGCGCCCGCGGCCTCGCCGTCGAGCACGGCCACCACCGACGTCGTCCCCGACCCCGTCGACACCGACGACAGCGGCAGCCCGTCGAGCGCGTCGAGCACGGCCTCCTGCGTCGACGGCAACGACAATCCGAGCTCGGGCCGCCGGTGGAGGCGGCGCCGCAAATCGACCGCATCCGGAAGCAACGCCCCCGCGTCCGGCAACAGGTCGTCGATCAGCACGATCCCTGACGTTACAGTCAGGTTCGGTTCCCGATCGGGGGGTGGGGAAGTGCGCCGGAGCATCGACCGCGACCGGATTCGCGTCGTCGCCGTGATCGCCGCGCTCGTGGTCGTCGCCGCCGCGTGCGGCAACGCCGGTGACGACGACGACACCGCCAAACCGTCGAGCGCGACCACGGTCGTCGAGGACACCGCGCCCGGCCACAGCCCCGGCGTCACGGCGACCGAGATCAAGGTCGGCGGTCTGGGCAGTGCCACCGGCCCGCTCGCACCCCAGTACGGGCCGATCGAGAAGGGCGTGCGCGCCTACCTCGACATGGTGAACGACGCCGGCGGCGTGAACGGCAGGAAGGTCACGTGGGTCGGCTTCCGCGACGACGCCACCAACCCCAGTCAGAACGTCAGCCAGTCACGCGCCCTCGTCGAGCAGGACAAGGTGTTCGCGATCGTCGGCGTCGCCGCGCCGATCTTCCCCGGCGGTGAGTACCTCGCCCAGACCGGCATCCCGACGTTCGGCTGGAACGTCAACGACGAGTGGGAGCTCGGCCCGAACATGTTCGGCGAGAAGGGGTCGTACCTCGACATCCTCCACCCCGGCCCGGCGCTCCCGTTCCTCGCCGAGCAGCTCGGTCTCACGAAGGTCGCGCTCCTCGCCTACGGCGTGCCCCAGTCGGCCGACTGCGCCAAGGGCCAGGCGCAGCGGTTCCGCGACTTCGGCATGGACGTCGTGCTCGAGGACACGAACCTGCCGTTCGGTGCGACCGACATCAGCGCCGACATCCAGAAGATGAAGGACGGCGGGGTGCAGTTCGTGACGACGTGCATGGACCCGTCGGGCAACACGCTCGTCAGCCGCAGCCTCAAGCGCGCCGGCATGAACGACGTCGTCCAGTACTGGCCGAACGGCTACGACCAGGAGACGCTCACGCAGTTCGCCGCCGAGATGGACGGCGTCTGGTTCAGCTCGTTCTTCATCCCGTTCGAGAAGGCGTCGACGTCGAAGGGCCTCACCAGGTACCTCGCCGAGATGAAGAAGCGCTACCCGGACGTCGATCCCCGCCAGGAGGTCGTGCTCGCCGGCTGGATCGACGCCGACCTGTTCGTCACCGGTCTGAAGGCGGCGGGAGAGAACCCGACGTGGGAGAAGGTCATCGCCGGCCTCAACAAGATCACGAACTACACGGCCGGCGGCATCGAGCGCCCGGTCGACTGGACGCTGCGGCACGGCGACTCGCCGGTCGACTGCACGGCGTTCATCCGCGTCGAGAACGGCAGGTTCGTGCCGAAGTTCGGCAGCTCGTCGAGCCCGTTCACGTGCTTCAAACCGCAGAGCACGACACTGAGCACGGTCGCACCGCCGCATCTATGACCTCGCTCGGCGTCGCTGCGCTCCTTGCCGCTCGGTTGGCGCTCGTCGCTGGCGCTTCCCTCGCGCCGCCGCTGTAGCGGCGTCGACGTGGACGAGTTCCTGCGGTACGCCATCCCCGGCATCCCCGTCGGGTGCGTGTACGCGCTCGTCGCCGTCAGCCTCGTCCTGACGTACACCACGTCGGGCGTCTTCAACCTGGCCTTCGGCGCGCAGGCGTACGTCTCGGCCGTCGTCTTCTACCTGACCGTCGTCGACCACGGCTGGCCGAAGCTGCCGGCGTTCCTCGTCGCCGTCGTCGTCATCGGACCGCTCCTCGGCCTCCTCCTCGACCGCGGTCTGTTCCGGTGGATGCGGACGGCGCCGATGACGGTGAAGCTCGTCTCCGCGCTCGGCCTGCTCGTCGGCGTGCCGCCGCTCGTCAACTTCCTGTTCGGCACGGCGACGCGCCTCGGTCCGCCGTCGGTCGCGCCCGACCCGGAGAAGCTCGTCTGGGCGCGCTACGGCATCGTCCAGCACCAGGCGATCACCGTGGCGATCACCGTCGCCGTCGTCATCGTGCTCGCGGCGATGCTGCGCTTCACGACGCTCGGCCTGCGCATGCGCGCCGTCGTCGAGAGCCCGCGCATGGTGCAGCTCGCCGGCATCAACGCCGATCGCGTCTCGCTGTTCGCGTGGATGCTGTCGTCGTTCCTGGTCGGGCTCGCCGGCGTGCTGCTCGCCCCGCTGTTCGCCAACGTGGCCGACACGAACTTCACGGTGCTGCTCGTCAGCGCGATCGCCGCCGGCGCCGTCGGGCGGCTGCGGAGCATCCCGTGGACGCTCGCCGGCGGTGTCCTGCTGGGCGTGGGGCAGAACGTCCTGAGCGGCTACCTGCCGGCCGGGTCGATCCTGTCGATCGGGCTGCGGCCGGCGTTCCCGTTCATCGTCCTCGTCCTGCTCCTGCTGTTCCTCCCCGGCCTGCGGACGCGGCGCGAGGCCGTCGACCCGCTCTCCGTCTGCGATCCGCCGCCGCCGGCGCTGGCGGCGACGTACCGGGACGCGTCGCTCGACCGCATGACGCGGATCGCCTTTCCGGCGTTCATCGTCGCGTTCATGGTCGTGGCCCTCTTCGTCGTGTCGTCGTACTGGCTGTTCCTGCTCACGCAGGGGATCGTGTTCACGATCATCTTCCTGTCGATCACGGTCCTCACCGGCATGAGCGGGCAGCTGTCGCTGTGCCAGGCGGCGTTCGCCGGCGTCGGCGCGTTCACCGCGGGACAGCTCGCGTCGCAACAGGGCGTGTCGGTGCTGCTCGGGATGGTGATCGGCGGTGCCGTCGCCGCGCTGGTGGGCGTCGTGGTCGCGCTGCCCGCGTTGCGCCTCAGCGGCCTCTACCTCGCGCTCGCCACGCTGGCGTTCGGGCTGCTCGCCGACAACGTCGTCTTCCCGCTGTCGTGGGTCGGTCGCGGCAACGCCGGTGTCAGTGTGCCGAGACCGACGCTGGGCTCCATCGACTTCACCTCGACCCGGTCGTTCTTCCTGCTGTCGATGGCGGTGTTCGCCGTGTGCGCCTTCGTCGTGATCCTCGTGCGCAAGGGGACGACGGGGCAGCAGCTCGCCGCGCTGCGCGGCAGCGACGTCGCCGCACAGACGATCGGCATCAACCCCGTGCGAGCGAAGATCACGGTGTTCGCGCTGTCCGCCGCCATCGCCGGTGTCGGCGGCGCGCTCTACGGTTCGCTGCAGCTGCGCGTCTCCGGCGGCGACTTCAACTTCTTCTTCTCCCTCGTGTTCGTCGTCCTCGTCCTGACGACCGGTGCGCGCACCGTCGAGGGCGCGGTCAACGCCGGCATGGCGTTCGTCCTCTTCCGCGAGGTGCTGCAGACGCTGCAGCGCAACGACAACGCCATGCTCTGGATCGCGGTCGGTGCCGCGGTGCTCGCGGTGAACGCCTACGTCCGCCATCACGAGCCGCGCAAGGCGCTGATGGAGGCGGTGACCGCCGTCGGCGCGTTCGCGTGGTGGCTCCTCGGCGACGGCACCCCTTCGCTCGTCGGCCTGCAGTACGCGCTGTTCGGCTTCGGCGCGGTGTCGTACGCCAAGCACCCGGAGGGAATCGTCGAGTGGCGCAAGCGGGAGTCGCTGCAGGCGCTCATGCGGGGCCGCAACGGCGCCCCGACCGACTTTTCCGCGGATTCCGCCCTCTCAGGACCGATTCCCGCGCAGAGTTCGGTGCGGGAGGCGCTTCGATGACGGCGCTGCTGTCGGCGGCCGGCGTGTCGAAGCGGTTCGGCGGCGTCCTCGCGCTGCGGGACGTGTCGCTCGACGTCGACGCCCACGACGCGGTCGCCCTCGTCGGTCCCAACGGTGCCGGGAAGACGACGCTGTTCAACTGCCTGCTCGGCGTCCTGCGACCGGACCGCGGGACGATCACGTTCGACGGCCGCTCGCTGGTCGGCCTGCCGATCTACCGCCGGGCGCGGCTCGGCATCGGCCGCACGTTCCAGCGCATGGAGCTGTTCGCCGGGCTGACGCCGCGCGAGCACCTCCTCGTCGCCGAGCGCGCCCGCCGCGGCGACGGGCGGCTGTGGAAGGACCTGCTGAACCGCTCGGCGCCGGCGCCTGACGAGGTCGCCGCCGTCGACGACGTGCTCGCGCTCCTCGGCCTGGGCGACGTCGCCGACGCGCCGGTCGAGGCGCTGTCGCTCGGGCGCGGTCGCCTCGTCGAGCTCGGCCGGGCCCTCGTCGGCGCGCCGCGGTTGCTGTTGCTCGACGAGCCGTCGTCCGGCTTGGACGCCGGTGAGACGGCCGCGCTCGTCGAGGTGCTCGAGCGGGTGCGGGCCGAGCGCGGCACGGCGGTGCTCCTCGTCGAGCATGATCTCGACATGGTGCAGCGGGCCGTGTCACGGCTGTACGTCATCGATGCCGGCGCGATCCTCGCCGCCGGGCCCACCGCCGACGTGATGGACGACCCCGCCGTCCGGCGGGCGTACCTCGGGGCGGCATCATGAGCGCCGCCGACGGCGCGCTGCTCGAGGTCCGCGGCGTCGAGGCTGCGTACGGACCGTTCCGCGCGTTGTTCGGGGTGTCGTTCACGGTGCCGCGTGGCGCGGCGGTCGCCCTGCTCGGCC
>DASSOZ010000020.1:0-16689 GCA_035700105.1 Acidimicrobiales bacterium | reverse complement strand
AGCACGCGCCCGGCGGCGATGCCGGCGACGAGGACGCCGCCGGCCACGAGCCAGTCGCGCGCCGTCAGCCCCGACGCCACCACCTGCTGGTCGGCCGCCACGTCCGGCCGTCCTACCCCGACCTTCCGGTTTTGACAGCAGCAGCGGTACGAGAACGGTCCCGCTGCTGCTGTCAAAAGGGCGGGGTCACCAGTAGTTGATGCGGCGGGCCCGGTCCTCGACCTGGTCGAGGTCGTCGGTCCATGCGCCGGACGACAGGTACTTCCACCCGCCGTCGGGGAAGACGGTGACGACGACGCCGGCGCCGTCGATCCGCTCCGCCGCCTTCGCCGCGCCCGCCATCACCGCCCCCGACGAGATGCCGGCGAAGACGCCGACCTCGTCCACGAGCCGGCGGACCCAGGTGATCGACTCGCGCGGTCGCACGATGAGCTTTCGGTCGAGCAGGTCGGGGCCGTGCCACTTCTCGAACACCGGCGGGATGTAGCCGTCGTCGAGGTTGCGCAGCCCGTCGACCATCTCGCCCGCCGGCGGCTCGACGGCCCACACCTGCACGTCGGGGTTCTGCTCCTTGAGGTAGCGACCGACGCCCATGAGCGTCCCGCTCGTGCCGAGCCCGGCGACGAAGTGCGTGACCTCGGGGCAGTCGCGCCAGATCTCCGGTCCGGTGCCCTCGTAGTGGGCACGCGGGTTGGCGTCGTTGGCGTACTGATAGAGGAACGCGAGCGACGGATCGTCGTCGGCCAGCCGCTGGGCCATCCGCACCGCGCCGTTCGACCCCTCCGCGCCGGGTGAGTAGATGATCGACGCCCCGAAGATCTCGAGCAGCTGGCTGCGCTCGGGCGACACGTTCTCGGGCATCACGATCCGGATCGGGTAGCCCTTGACCCGGCACACCATCGCCAGGCCGATGCCGGTGTTGCCCGACGACGGCTCGATGAGCGTCTGCCCCGGTCGGAGCGTGCCGTCCTTCTCGGCGGCCTCGACCATGGCGAGGGCGATGCGGTCCTTGGCCGAGCCGCCGGGGTTCTGGCCCTCGAGCTTGGCGAGGATGCGGACGTCGGCGTTGGGGCTCAGCGGTGAGACGTCGACGAGCGGCGTGTCGCCGATGAGGTCGAGGACCGACGAATGGCGCATCTACCCGCCGGCGACGGCGGGGAGGATGGCGATCTCGTCGCCGTCGGCGACCTTCGTGTCGAGCCGCTCGAGGTAGCGGACGTCCTCGTCGTTCACGTACACGTTGACGAACTTGTGGAGCGAGCCGTCCTCGTTGGTGAACTTGCCCTGCAGCCGCGGGAACTGGAGCACGAGATCCTCGAGCACCTCTGCGACGGTGCTGCCGTTCGCCTGCGCGGTGGCCTGACCGCCGGCGTCGGGGCGCATCATCGTCGGGATCCGGACCTCGACCGTCATGGGTTCTCCAATCTAGTTACCGACGCTCGACAACGACCGGTTCCTCGCTGATCTTCCCGTCGACGATGCGGTAGCTGCGCACGACCGGCGCCTCGTCCTTCAGGCTGACGAGCACGTAGTGCCAGCTGGGGTCGGGCGCCTGGGCGACGTCGGTCGGCGACGGGTACGCCTCGGTGTGCGTGTGCGAGTGGAACACGCCGATGATCTGCCAGCCGTTGCCCTCGGCGTCGCGGTCGGCGCGCAGGAACTCCCTGCCCGGCACGGTGTAGAGCTTCGCCGACGCCGCCTCGTTCGCCGTCGGGTAGCAGCGCTCGACCTTGCCCGTGACCGGGTCGCCGGCGAGGAGACCGCACGCCTCGAGCGGCAGGCCGTCGTAGCAGTGGCCGACCATCTGCAGGTAGTGGGATTCGCCGAGCCGCAACATCGGGGGGCGACGGTAGCGTCTACATCTCCATGTCCCCGAAGGCGAAGTCGCCGAAGAAGCAGCGACCCGACCGCCACGTCGTCGCGTCCAACCGCAAGGCGCGCCACGACTTCGAGATCCTCGACACGTACGAGTGCGGCATCGTGCTGAAGGGCTCGGAGGTGAAGTCGCTGCGCGACGCCAAGGTCCAGTTGCGCGACTCCTACGCCCGGGTGGAGGACGGCGAGGTGTGGCTGCACGGCGTGCACATCTCGCCGTACGTGTTCGCGTCGGGGTTCGGCGGGCACGACCCGGACCGCAAGCGCAAGCTGTTGCTGCACCGGCGGGAGATCGCCGAGCTCGACGTGAAGCTGTCGACCCAGCCGCTGACGCTGGTGCCGCTGTCGATCTACTTCAAGGAGAACAAGGCCAAAGTCGAGCTCGGCCTGGCCCGGGGCAAGAAGCTGTACGACAAGCGCCACGCCATGGCCGAGCGCGACGCCAACCGTGAGGCCGAGCGGGCGATGGCCCGGTCCCGCAGCGGCAAGTCCGGGGGCTGGGACCGGGAATAGCGCGTCACGGCGGGCCGTTACGCTGTAGTTGGCAATTGGCAATTCGCAGTTGCAGCACGTTGACAACGCACGGGGGTGCATGGCTTCGACCTTGGTCGTCGAAGCGGGTGAAGCGAGCCGTGGTTGCCGGAGTCCACGTGAAAGAGCCGGCAAACAAACAAGTGCCGAGTCTCACGACTACGCACTCGCTGCCTAACTAGCAGCGACGTCCCTCCAGTCTCAGCCCTGCGGGCTGGTCGGGGACGCCATCTAGCGGGGCTTGCTCGTCCGGTCACGTCAGCGGGCCGGGCGGGGACTCTCAGCTGACTGGGGCTCCCCACGGATGCCGGTACCACCGGGAGCCCGAGATCCGATCACCGGCTGCGCTCGGAGAAGCCCCGTTGAGAGGCTGAGGGACGGGGGTTCGAATCCCCCCACCTCCACGACAACCCGCATCCTCCAACAGACTCGCGATTTTTCGGCCAGAACGGACACGAGAACGCGAGTGTGTTGGAGGATGCGGTCGCGTTTCGGCGAGCTACGCCGCCCCGTCCTCCATGAGGAGAATCGCGCCCGTCACCGAGCCGTCGGCGTGCAGGGGCGTGATCGACACCCGGACCGTCACGTCACGGCCACGACGGTTGGTGGCGTCGACGACGACGACCTCGGCCTCGCCCGAGGACAGGACCGACCGGATCGGCTTGCGCAACCCGTCGACGGGCAGCCCGATGTCCAGGTCCAACAGGTGCTGGTCGGCGACCTCGTTCGCCCGCAGGCCCCACAGTTCCTCGGCGTGGCGGCTCCACACCCGCACGTGCAGGTCACGGTCGACGACGACGACCGCGCCCCGCAGGCCGGTGAGGATCGACTCCATGTAGGTGCTGACCTCGTTGAGCTCGGACGTGCGGTCGCGCAGTTCGTCGTTGATGGTCTGGAGCTCCTCGTTCGACGACTGGAGCTCCTCGTTCATCGTCTCGAGCTCCTCGTTCGTCGACTGGAGCTCCTCGTTCGTGGTCTCGAGCTCCTCGACGGTCGACTGGAGCTCCTCGTTGGTGGTCTCGAGCTCCTCGTTCGTCGACTGCAGCTCCTCGTACGCGGACTCGAGCTCACGGTTCGCGTGCTCGAGCTCCTCCCGCAGCTCGTGTGACGACGTCGCGTCGACGAACATCACCGAGCACCCGATCAAGGCCGAGTTCGTGTCGAACAGCGGGTTGACGCGGATGTCGAACCACAGCGACCGTCCACCCGGCTGGGTGAGCTCCACGTCGCGGACCTCGACCCGCCCGCGCTCGGCGTAGGCCTGGCGGATACGGGAGTGCAGCTCGACCGGCCGGTACGCGATGTCCAGCTCCTGGAAGACCCTGCCGACGTCGCGGGCGGACATGCCGAACAGCCGCCGGGCCTCGTCACTCACGAAGGCGACGAGCCCGGTCGCGTCGATGACCATGTGGGCGATGCCGCTGCCGTCCAGCGCCAGGTCGCGGGCGAGCGACCGCTCGTCGGACGTCGACACGACCTCGTCGAACGCCGTCGGAAGCACTAAGAGCCGCTCGCCGGCGCCCGGCTGGCCGACCTTGGTGAACACGCGACGCTTGAGGTCGACCGGCGCGAACAGCCGGGCACGCGACAGCAGCATCTCCGCCTTGCCGAGGAAGAGGTAACCGCCGTCGTTCAGCGCGAAGTGGAACCGGGCCAGCATCCGGTTCTGCGTCTCGGCGTTGAAGTACATCAGCGTGTTGCGGCACACGAGCAGGTCGATCCGCGAGATCGGTGCGTCCTGGATGAGGTCGTGCCGCCCGAAGATCAACGCCCGCCGCAGGTCCTTGCGGAACACGCGCTTGCCGCCCAGCGACTCGAAGTACGTCGCCTGGAGGTCGGCGGGCACGCCGGAGAGTTGGCGCTCGTCGTATGTCGCCTGGCGGGCCTGGTTGAGCGCGCCGTCGTCGGCGTCGGTGACGTAGACCTTCACCCGCCGCAGGAACTCCTCCGGGCCGAGGGCCTCGGCGAACACCATCGCGAGCGAGTACGCCTCCTCGCCCGACGCGCACCCCGCGCTCCACACGCGGATCGGCGACGGCTCGGGTCGCTCGGCGACGATCCGCGGGACGAGCTCGTTTCGCACGTACTCCCACGTCGGCGCGTCGCGGAAGAAGCCGGTGACGTTGATGAGGATCGTGTCGAACAGCTGGGCGAACTCGTCGGGGTGGACCTCGAGGTAGTCCTCGTACTCCGGGTACGTCGCCACCCCGACCGACTCGAGCCGCTTGTCGACCCGACGGCTGAGACTCGCCCGCTTGTACCCCGTGAAGTCGAACCCGCGCGTCTGGCGCAGGTGCTCGAGCAGGTGCTCGAGCTCGGCGTCCGTGCCCCTTGCCACCGCCCGAGCGTACGCCCGCGGTCGGTCAGCCCTCGGCCGACTGGCGCTCGACCACCGGCGAGCCCGGGCGCAACAGGAGCTCGTTGACGACCCGGGCGCTGTGCTCGGCGTCGACGGCCGCCTCGTCGAAGCGCGCCGCGGTGTGCACGTGCCCGCGCTCGCGGGCGCCGTCGGCCATCCGGCGCGAGAGCGCGGCGCGTTCCTCCAGCGCGCGCAGCGCTGCAGACAGCGCCTGCTCGACGCCCTCTCCCTGCGTCTGCTGGAGCGTCTCGCTCGTGAACGCGTGGCCGATCCGGCAGCGGTAGCGGACGAAACCACCGTCGTCGATCTCCCACAGCACGCCGCCGCAGTCGGGGCACGAGTACGCCGACGGCACCGCGCCGGCCGGTGGGTGCGGATGGGGGGCGGGCGGGTGCTGGACCTGGCTCTCGCCCGTGTCGTGCTCCATGGTCGCTCCTTCGTGTGGCCCGTCGGGCGGCGGCCCGACGACGGAGACGAGGTACGGGACGATGCCGTCGAGCGGCAGGACGACGTCGACGTCGGCGTGCGCGGCGGCGCTCGCCGGCATGCCGTGGTGCAACGCGGTGTCCGGGTCCTGTACGACGGCGATGCCACCGGCGCGCTTGATCGCGATCAGGCCGGCGGTGCCGTCGTCGAGTGCCCCGCTGAGGACGACGCCGATGGCGCGATCGCCGTACTCGGCCGCCACCGACCGGAACATGGGGTCGACGGCGGGGCGGCTGTGGTGCTCACGGGGCCCGCGGTCGCTCCACGCCCGGCCGTCGTGGACGACGAGGTGGCGATCGGGCGCGGCGACGTAGATCCGCCCGGCGACGACCGGCTCGCCGTCGGCGACCGCCGCTGCGGGCAACCGGCCGGCGCGAGCGAGGATCGCCGGCAGGACGCTCGGCGTCGAGGCCGAAACATGCACCGTGACCAGCACGGCGGCCGGGAACCGGGCGGGAAGCGCCGCCGCGATCCGTGACACCGCCTCGACACCGCCGGCGGACGCGCCGATGGCGACGACGCGGTCGGGGGGCACCGGGCTCCCTTACCCGACGCCGGACGCGCCGCGCCCGTCTATCTCGACGCGATGGCGGGAACGAGGGGTGATCGTGGGCGGCACCCCTTCGTTGCAAGCGCTGGTGGCGCGAGCCGAGGCCCTCGCGGTGCAGTCCGATGCCCTCCGGTCGAGGGTGCAAGCAGTGGTACGCGCCAGCGCCGAGCGGCGTGAGGCGGTGCGCATCTCGCGCGTGAGTGCCCGGAAGACGCGGCGCTCGTCACGACGGCACCGGCAGTCGCTCAAGTGGTCGCTCGACCTCGCCACCGCCCACCGACGCTACGCCCGAACACGCGACCCGTTCCTGCGGGCGCGGCTCGTGGCCGAGTACCGACCCAACGCGGTCGCGCTGGCCAAGCGCTTCGCCAACCGCGGCGAGCCGCTGGACGACCTCGTCCAGGTCGCCCACACCGCGCTCGTCGCCGCGCTCGAGCGGTACGACCCGGCGCGCGGCATCTCGTTCCCGCCGTACCTGGAGCGATCGGTCGCCGGCGAGCTGAAGCGCCACTTCCGGGACAAGGTGTGGCCCCTGCGCGTCCCGCGCGGGCTGCTCGAGCAGTACCTCGCATGCCGGGCAGCGAGCGAGCGCCTCGCCGCCGAGTTCGGCCGTGCCGTCACGCCGGGCGAGGTCGCGGACGCACTCGGCGTCACCGAGGACAGCGTGCTCGAGGCGATGGAGGTCGGTGCGTCGTACCGTCTGCGCAGCCTCGACGCGCCGCTGTCGCCCCACGACGACCGCGTTCGCGACATCGCCGCCGACGACGCCGGCTTCGACGACATCGACAGCACGCTCGGACGCGCGCAGCTGCTGGCCCCGCTGCTCGCCGGTCTCGACCCCGGCGACGCCGCGCTGCTGCGGGCGTACTACATCGACGGGAAGCGTCAGCAGGACCTCGCCGACGAGCTCGGGATCAGCCAGGTGACGGTGTCCCGCCGCCTGTCGAAGATCATCGAGCGGCTGCGGAGCGCGGCGAACGCGCTCGGCTGAACGACCGCCAGTCGGGGCGACTACCGCGCACAGCCGCGGGTAGCGGCGGCCGATGCACCGGGCACGGCGGAATCCCCCGGGCGACACGCGCCCGACGAACGGCGAGCTCGACGCGCTCCACGCGTCGTACGCGGCGACCCGCTCGGCGGCGTTGCGCGCCGAGCTGGCGCACTGGTACACGCCGTTCGCGTACCACCTCGCCAACCGCTTCCGCGACCGCGGCGAGCCGCTCGACGACCTCCGCCAGGTCGCGCTGACGGCGCTCGTCGTCGCCCTCGACCGGTTCGACCCCGCGATGGGCGTCCGGTTCACGACGTACGGCACGCGATGCATCACGGGTGAGCTGAAGCGGCACTTCCGCGACAAGGGATGGGCGGTGCGCGTCGGCCGGTCGGCGCAGGAGCGGTACCTGCGACTGCGCGCCGAGACCGAGGCGCTGCACCACGAGCTCGGCCGCAGCCCGACGATCGCCGAGGTCGCCGCCCGCCTCGGCGTCGACGAGGAGGCCGTCCTCGCGGCGATGGACGTCGGCGACGCGCGGCGCGCCGCCAGCCTCGACGCGCCGGCGGCCGGACGGGACGACGGCCTCGGCGTCGACATCGGTCGTGTCGACCCCGGTTTCGACTCCGTCGAGCGGGCGCTCGTGCAGCGCCAGGTGCTGAACGCGCTGCTGACGCGGCTGTCGGACACCGACCGTCGACTCGTCGAGCTCTACTACCTCGAGGGCCACACGCAGATGGAGGTGGCGCACCTCACGGGGACGAGCCAGGTGTCGGTGTCACGTCACCTCGCGCGGGTCCTCTCCCGGCTGCGGACGATGGCTCAGGCCGGTGCCGTCACCGCGGAGGCGATGCCCGTCGGCTGACCCCCGCCGGCGCGCGGGTGGGGTCGCCTCGTCGGCACGTCACACGTCGAACCTGACGCCTTGACGGTGACGGTCGAAAGCAAGACGATGACGTCGTAAGCGTTCACCCCACGCACGGGAGGTTCGTCGGATGACCTGTCCCACCTCTGCGGAGGCGGATCCGCCGGGCTGCTGAGTGCGGGAGCGTCGGGGTCCGCCCCGGCCGCCCGTCCCGCTGCGGGCGCCACGCACGTCCCGCCACCGTCGCCGCCTCGCAGTGCGGCACACGCGACGTCCAGCGCGCTCGCACCGGTCGAGCCCCGCTCACCGGAACAATCCAATTCGATCGCAGGCCCCGGGCACCCAGCCGGTCCCGGGGCCTGCCCGCGTCGGCGCGCCCGTTAGCGTCGCCCGGTGATCTGCAGCGTCGGCGACCTCGTCGAAGACGTCGTCGTCGCGCTGCCGGGGCCGATCCGGCTCGCCGCCGACACGCCGTCGCAGGTGTCGCACCACCGCGGGGGAAGCGCGGCGAACGTCGCCGCCGGCATCGCCCGGCTCGGCGCGGCGGCGCGCTTCGTCGGCCGGGTCGGCGACGACCCGCTCGGCGACCTGCTCGTGGCGCAGCTGCGCACCGTCGGTGCCGGTGTCGACGTGCGCGGCGAGCGAGCCGGACGGACGGGTTCGGTCGTCGTCCTCGTCACGCCCGATGGCGAGCGCACGATGCTGAACGATCGCGGCGCGGCGGTGGACCTCGCGTCGCCCTGCGCCGAGTGGCTCGACGGCGTCGACGCCGTGCACGTCCCGGCGTACTCGCTGTTCCCCGCGAGCGCGGCGCTGGCGCGGGCCACGTGGCAGCTGCGTCAGTGGTCGACCGACCGAGCGATCCCGTGGACGCTGGACGTGTCGTCGACGACGCTGATCGACCCCGTCGGCGCCGCCGGGTTCGTGCGGCTGATCGACGGTTACGCACCTGAGGTGCTGTTCGCCAACGCCGACGAAGCTCGCGCGCTCGAGCTCGACGGCGACGATCCGACGGTCCCGCCCGGCGTCGGCGTCATCGTGATCAAGGACGGACCGCGCCCGGCGCGCGTCGTCACGCGCGGCGCTGCTGCCGTCGAGGTCGCGGTACCGCCCCCCGACCGCGCCGTCACGGACACGACCGGGGCCGGTGACGCGTTCGCCGCCGGCTTCCTCGTCGCCCGCGCGGGCGGCGCCGACGTCGTCGAGGCGACGCGCGCCGGTCACGCCGCCGCCGCGCACGTCGTCAGCGGACCGGGCGCGGACTGGTGGGCATGACCGGCGACGGTCTGGTGGTGAGCGACGAGGTGCGCGCCGCGCTCGCCGCCGGTGGCGCGGTCGTCGCGCTCGAGTCGACGATCTTCAGCCGCCTCGGCCTGCCGTCACCGGCCAACGCCGAGGCGCTCGAGCGGTGCGTGCGAGCCGTGCGCGACGGCGGCGCCGTCCCCGCGCTCACCGTCGTGCTCGACGGCGTCGCCCACGTCGGCGTCGACGCATCGGCACACGAGCGCATCCTCGACGGTGACGTGCGCAAGGTGGCGGCGCGCGACATCGCGGTCGCGACGGCGCGGCGATGGCCGGTCGGCGCGACGACCGTGTCCGCATCGCTCACGCTGGCGGCAGCCGCCGGCATCGCGGTCTTCGCGACGGGCGGCATCGGCGGCGTCCACCGCGGCGCCGCGTCCACGGGCGACGTGAGCGCCGACCTCCCCGCGATCGCGTCGCTGCCGGTCGTGACGGTGTGCGCGGGCGCGAAGGCGTTCCTCGACCTCGCCCGCACGCTCGAATGGCTCGAGACGCAGTCGGTCCCCGTGCTCGGCTGGCGCGCCGACGACCTGCCCGCGTTCTACAGCCGCACGAGCGGGCTGCGCGTGCCGCACCGCGTCGAGGAGGCCGACGACGTCGCCGCGGTTGTCACCGCGCGACGCTCGCTCGGGCAGCAAGGCGGCGTCCTCGTCACCGCGCCGATCCCCGAGGCCGACGAGATCCCGTGGACGGAGATCTCCGCCGTGCTCGACGCCGCGCTGCGCGAGGCGGACGACGCCGGTGTCACGGGCGCGGCGATCACGCCGTTCGTGCTCGGGCGGATCGGGGCGGCGACGGCGGGGCGCAGCGTTCCCGCCAACCTCGCGCTCGCCGAGCACAACGCCGCCGTCGCGGCCGAGATCGCGGTCGCGCTGTCGGTCAGTCGAAGACGAACGAGTCGATGAGCCGGCGGGCGATCGACATCGGCGGCGGGATCATCGGCAACGCGTCGCGACGGAACCACTGCGCGTCCGCGATCTCGCGTCCGTCGATCTCGATGTCGCCCCCCGCCCAGGTCGCGGTGAACCCGAGCATCAGCGAGTGCGGGAAGGGCCACGGCTGGCTGGCGAAGTAGCGGACGTCGTCGAGCTCGACGCCGACCTCCTCCTTCACTTCTCGCCGGACCGCCTCCTCGAGCGTCTCGCCCGGCTCCACGAACCCGGCGATCGTGGAGTACATCGCGGCCGGGAAGTTGGCGTTGCGGGCGAGCAGCACCTCGTCGTCGCCCCGCGTGACGAGGACGATCACCGCCGGCGCGAGGCGGGGGAAGGCGAGGAGCCCGCACGCCGGGCACCGCTTGGCCCGCTCCCCCGGCGCGGGCTCGGTCGGCGTCCCGCACCGGCCGCAGTAGCGGTGCGTGCGGTCCCAGGCCACGAGCTGCACCGCCCGGCCGGCGACCGTCCACGTCGTCTCGTCCACGCTGCCGTACAGCAGGCGCAGGTCGACGAACCCGTCGCCGTCGACGTCGACGCCCACCGACCAGCAGTGCCGGCCGTCGAGCACGCCGAGGTAGAGCGGCTCACCGCTTCCGGCCAGGTCACGACCGGAATCGGTGTCACACAGGAGGACGCCGTTCTCGCGCACGCAGAACCACAACGCGCCGTCGTCCGGTTCGCCGGGCGGTTCGTTCAACGGGAGGAAGCGCCCGGGCCCGAGCGGCCGAGAGTGGGGAGCGTTGCTGTTCATACGGTAGGGGGGTATCGTGTCACACGTGCACGGCTACGGCGAGGACAAGGTCGACATCCAGCGTCGGCTGAAGCGCATCGAGGGTCAGGTCCGCGGCCTGCAGCGCATGGTCGAGGACGACAAGTACTGCATCGACATCCTGACGCAGATCTCGGCGGCGACGAAGGCGCTGCAGTCCGTGGCGCTACAGCTGCTCGACGACCACCTCAACCACTGTGTGACCGACGCCGTCAGCGGCGGCGGCCCCGACGCCCGGGCGAAAGTCGCGGAAGCGTCAGCCGCGGTCGCCCGGCTGGTGCGCTCGTAGGAACCCCTCGGCCTGGGTGGACTCGTCCGCCACCCGCACCCCGAAGTGGTAGGCGAGCTTCCCGCCCAGCCAGCCGGACGCGCCCAACAGCGCGAGCGCGACGATCGACAGCAGGAGCAGGCCGACCGACGTCTGCTCGTCGGTCCGCCCGCTGCGCAGGAAGAACGAGACCACGAAGAGCACGAGCACGGTCACGTTCAGCGCCATGTGTGTGAGCGCCGTCCGTTGCGCCGTCGTGCCGTTGGGGATCGTGACGAGGTCGAGGAAGCCGAGGACCGCGGCGACAAGTGCGCCGATCACGCCGATGCCGATGAGCCACCGGGCGCCGGTCGCCCACACGTCGGGCTGATCGGACCCGAGCGAGACCAGGTCGAACACGAACGCGCAGACCCATGCCCCGATGGGGACGGTGACGGCAATGGGGTGGAAGGGGTGGCCATACGGGCCGGCCAGCGTCGAAACGGGACGTTTGGCCCGTTGCTCCTCGATAGCGGCCATCACAGACTCTCCCTTCTGGCGGCTTTTTTCCTTCCGTACCCGCCGATTCGTGCCGATCAACTGTCTGTGCCACGCGCGCGCCTACGCTTCGACTGCCTCGCGAAAGGCGGTTCGACGAAATGACCGCGCGGCTGCGCGCACAGCGCGTGCTCCAGGAGATCGGGCTGGCCGCGGGCGAGGACCCCGTCGAGCGCGCCCCGAGCCTCGCCAACGAGGTGTGGGTCCTGGGCGACCAGGTGCTGCGCATCAACCCCGTTCCGGGTTCCCACCGGCTTCGGACCGAGGCCGAGCTCGTGCGGGCGCTGCCGCCCGAGATCGGGTACCCGGCCGTGCTCGAGACCGGCGTCAGCCGTGCCGGTGAGTGGATCCTGTGCGAGCGCGTCCCCGGCGAGCCCCTGAGCCGCTCGTGGGGACGCCTGGACGAGGACACCCGGCGCGACGCCGTCCACCAGCTCGGCGAGCGGCTGAAGCTCGTGCACGCCACGACGCCGCCACGCGCGGCCGACGCCGCCCGGCCGGAGTCACCGCACGTGATCGAGCCCGACCGCCTCGTGCAGCTCGTGTCGCGGGCGCGCTCGTTGCCGCACGTCGACGCCGCCGTGATCGACGGCGCGGCGCGCATGATCGCCCAGTGCGCGACCGCGCTCGACGACCCGTCGGCGTGGGTGCTCGTGCACGGCGACATGCACTTCGAGAACGTGCTCTGGGCCGACGGCCGTATCACGGCGGTGCTCGACTTCGAGTTCGCTCGGCGCGGGCCTCGCGACCTCGACCTCGCCACGCTCCTGCGCTTCTGCGCCGACCCCCGGCTGCACGTCGCCGACGACTACGCCGCCGACACCAACGCACGTGACTACCGCCAGGTGCCGGGTTGGCTGTGGGAGGTCTACCCCGAGCTGTTCGCCGCGTCGCACCTGCGGAGCCGGCTGGCGATGTACCTGCTCGCGTTCGACCTCAGCCAGCTGTGCCAGAACCCGCCGCACGTCCCCGTCGGCGATCTCCTCCCGTTCCACCCGTACCACCGCGTCCGGCGGGCGGTCGAGGGACGCGAGGAGCTGGCGAGCTTCGTCCTGTGACTCGCGCTCAGAGGTAGCGCAGCGGGTCGACCGGCGTGCCGGAAACCCGGACCTCGAAGTGCAGGTGCGGTCCGGTGGCGAATCCCGTCGAGCCCACGCGCCCGATCACCTGGCCGCGCTTCACGGCCTGACCGGGTCGCACGAGGATGGCGCTCTGGTGCGCGTACAGCGTGGCCAGGCTGCCGCCGTGGTCGATGATCGTGGCGTTGCCATAGCCGCCGCGCGGACCGGCTGACACGACCTCGCCGTCGGCCGCGGCGCGGATCAACGTGCCCGACGCCGCGCCGAAGTCCACACCGGTGTGCGTGCGCCACTCGTGGAAGATCGGATGGAAGCGACGCCCGAAGGTCGACGTGATGCGGGCACCGGGGATGGGCGTCGCGAAGACGCCGTTGCCGGCGGGGCGGACGCCCTGCCCGGCCTGTCGGGACCGCAGGTCGGCGGCGATCGAGTTCGACTCGGCGTTGAGTGCGGCGATCTCGTTCTCGAACTCGGCCTTGCGGGCGCGCACCTCCTCGAGGACCTGGGCGCGACGGTTCGTGTCCTGCAGCAACTGCGTCCGGGCGGTGTCCTGCTGCTGGCGGGCGGCCTTCAGCGACGACGTCCGGTCGGCGACGACGTCGCGCTGCGCGAGCGCCTGGCTGCGCGCCTCGTCGAGGACATCGGTCTGGTCGGCGGCCTCGTCGCGCAGCAGGCGGTAGGTGTCGACGACTTCCTGCTGGCGCTGGACGACGGTGTCGAGGTAGCCGGCTCGTGCCGCCAGCTCGCGCACGCCCGACGACTCGAACGCGCCGGTGTACTGCGTGAGCGCGGGACCCTCCGTGTACGCCGCGACCGCGCGAGCCCGCAGCTCGGCGCGCGCGTCCGTGAGGCGCGACCGCAGGTGGTGCATCGTCTCGTACGCCTGCCGGTACTTCGCCTCGAGGTCGTCGAGGCGCATCTGCGCGCCGTCGAGGTCGTTCTGCGCGGCGAGGATGCGCGCGTCGAGCGCGCCGACGGCGGTGCTCTGCGCGGTGATGCGCTCGTCGAGGTCGTCGAGCTGGCCGAGCAGGGCCGATTCCTGCTTCGACGCCTCGGCGACCTGCGACCGCAGCGTCGAGATCTGCTGGCCGATCTGCTGCTGGCGCTGCTTCTTCTTCGCCGTCGAGTCGGCCGCGCCCGCCGGCGGCGCCAGCGCGCCCACGGCGAGCATGAGCACGAGCGCGAGAACGAGGGGGACCCCGCGCCTCATGGAAACAACAGTAGCCACAGCAGCAACACTCCTCCAGGGAGTGTCGGCAGCTGGCGGCCGGTCTTTAGACGTCGAGGAAGCGGTTCACGGCGACGGCGCTGCCGACGGCGCCGACGATCACGCCGACGAGGATCATCAGGACCCCGGTGCCGAGCACCTCGCTGCTCGAGACGTAGAACTGCTTGAACAGCTCGTTGTTGCGGATCGCGTCGAGCAGCAGGTTGCGCCCGAGCACGACGAAACCGAACGCGACGGCGGCGCCGAAGAGCCCCTGCACGAGGCCCTCGAACATGAACGGGACGCGGATGAACCAGTTCGTGGCGCCGACGAGTTTCATCACCGCGACCTCACGCCGGCGTGAGTAGATCGCCATGCGGATGGTGTTGAGGATCAGCACCGACGCACTGAGCAGGAGGATCAGCGCGATCGCGAGGATGAATCGCTGCGCCCACTTCGTCACGTTGAGAAGGGTCTTGATCTCCTTCTCGGCGTACTTGACCTTGTAGACGCCGGGCCGGTCGACGAACTGGCGGCCGACCTGCTCGGTGAGCTCCGGTGACGTCGGCACGACGCGGAACGACGGCGGCAGGTCGTCGGCCGTCACCGCGTCCTGGAACTCCGGCTCGTTCGCGAACAGCGACTTGAACTCGGCGAACGCGCAGGCCTTGCTGCAGTAGCGGATGCGCTTGACCTGCGGGAGCGCGTCGAGCTGGCGCTGGACGGCGTCGGTCTGCGCCTGCGTCGCCTCGGGCTTCAGGAAGATGTTGAGCTCGACGCCGCCGCGCCACTGCACGGTCGCGTTCTGCACACCCTGGCGCAGCAAGAGCGCGCCGCCCACGAGCGCGAGCGACACCGCGACGGTGAGCACCGCGGCGCTCGTCATGAGCAGGTTGCGGCGGAGGTTGTTCGCGGTCTCCCGCGTGACGTAGTCGACTCGAAGTGCCATGAGGTGAGGTGGTGGTGCGGGTGCCGCGTGCGTTACGTCGCCACGTCGTAGACGCCGCGGCTCTGGTCGCGCACGAGCGTGCCGCGGTCGAGCTCGATGACGCGCCGACGCATGCGGTCGACGATCGACTGGTCGTGCGTCGCCATGAGGACGGTCGTACCCGTCCGGTTGATGCGATCGAGCAGGCGCATGATGCCCTCTGACGTGCTCGGGTCGAGGTTGCCGGTCGGCTCGTCGGCGAGGAGGATCAGCGGCCGGTTGACGAAGGCGCGGGCGATCGACACGCGCTGCTGCTCGCCGCCGGACAGCTCGCTCGGGAGGTTGTCGGACTTCTTGGCGAGACCGACGAGATCGAGGATCTGGGGCACCTGCGTCTTGATGACGTGACGGGGCCGACCGATCACCTCGAGCGCGAACGCGACGTTCTCGTAGACGGTCTTGTTCGGCAGCAGGCGGAAGTCCTGGAAGATGCAGCCGATGTTCCGGCGGAGGTACGGGATCTTCCACCCGTTGAGCTCGCCGATGTCCTTGCCGGCGACCCAGATGCGGCCGTCGGTCGGCTCCTCCTCGCGCAGGAGCAGGCGCAGGAACGTCGACTTGCCGGACCCCGACGGGCCGATCAGGAAGACGAACTCGCCCTTCTGGATGTCGAGGCTCACGTCGCGGAGCGCGACGACGTCCCCCTTGTAGACCTTGGTGACGTGATCGAGCCGAATCATGGCGAAAAGGGACGAGTCGCGCGCTGGTGCGCCGCGACCCGTTCGTCGAGGGTACCAGTCGTCTTCGTTTCGACAGGAACACCGCTCGTACGCGGCGAACCGACCGGGTGTGCGTCGGCTCCGCCTCGCTGCCGTCGTCGTGGGCGCGGTGCTGGCGCTCTGGTCGGCCGCCGGCGCGCTGGCGGCGGTCGCTCCCGACGGGCGCGACGGGCCGTCGGAGGCGGACTTCGTCGCCCGGGTGAACGCCGCTCGATCGTCCGCCGGGCTCGGTGCACTGGCGGTTCGGAGCGATCTCGTCGACGTCGCCCGCCGGCACTCGGCGGACATGGCGACGCAGCACCGGCTGTACCACAACCCGGCGTTGTCGACCGAGGTGACGGGGTGGCAGCGCGTGGGCGAGAACGTCGGTACGGGCAGCGACGTCGCGTCGGTGCACGACGCGTTCATGCAGTCCCAGATCCACCGCGACGAGATCCTGTCGCCGCACTTCACCGAGATCGGCGTCGGCGTCGTGTGGGACGGCTCGACGCTCTGGGTCACCGAGGTGTTCCGCCAGCCGTCGTCGGCCCCGGCAGCCGCGTCACCGGCGCCGTCGGCGTCCCCGCCAGCGCCGGCATCGCCCGCGCGGGCACCGGTCCGGCGCACCCAGGCCGTGCGCCCGCAGCCGGCCCCGGCCCCCGCGCCGCGACCGACACCGACCACCCGACCCGTCACAGCAGCGCCGACGACCGCCGCCCCCCTCGCGGATCCTCCAACACAGTCGCGTTCTGTGGCCGAATTCGGGTCCGAGAACGCGAGTGTGTTGGAGGATGCGCGCGGGGCCGCGAGTCGAACGCCCGAAGTGCTCGGTGTGTCGCGGGAGCAGGCGATCGCGGTGCCGGCGTCCGTGCCGCGGATCCCCGCGCCGGTCGGCGTCGCCGCGGGCCTGCTGGCGCTCGTGACCGCGCTGCAGGGCGCCGTCGTGCGCCGGCTCGGCCTCGCCTGAGCGCCTAGATATTTGCAACATCAAGGATTGGTGCGGGGCGCCGGGCGGTCCCTACGGTGCGCCGCCGATGTCCCGGCGAGCCCAGCTACTCGTGTGCGTCTGCGCGCTCGCGCTCGTGATCCCGAGCGCCACGGCGTCGACGAGCAACCCCGCAGCTGACGAGTCCGGGTTCGTCGCCCGCGTCGACGGCGAGCGCACGGGACGGGGCCTCGGCGCGCTCGGCGTCGCCGGCGATCTCGTCGCCGTCGCCCGTCGCCACGCGGCGGAGATGGCGCGCCGCGG
>DASSOZ010000019.1:0-3965 GCA_035700105.1 Acidimicrobiales bacterium | reverse complement strand
GGCAACGTCGTCGTCACCGTCGTCGGCGACGTCGTGCGGCCCGGCGTCGCCGAGGTCGAGCTGGGGACGCCGATGCGCGACGTCATCGCGTCGGTGGGCGGCGGCGTCGCCGACGGGCGGCGGGTGAAGGCGGTGTTCTCGGGCGTCGCCAACCCGGTGCTGCCCGCGCACCTGCTCGGCACGCCGATGTCCTACGAGGACCTGGCCCGTGTCGGTGCCGGTATGGGCTCGTGCGGGTTCGTCGTGTACGACGAGACGGCGTGCATGGTCGAGGTCGCCCGGCAGCTGTCGCGGTTCCTCTACATCGAGTCGTGCGGCCAGTGCCCGCCGTGCAAGCTCGGGTCGCAGGCGATCACCGACGCCCTGACGCGCATCGAGGCCGGCGGCGGGACCGACCACGACGTCGGCGTGATCGGGTCGTGGGTCGACCGGGTGACCGACGGCGCCCGCTGCTACCTCGCCACGCAGGAGCGGTTGGTGGTGTCGAGCGTGCTGCGCTCGTTCCCCGACGAGGTCGCCGAGCACCTCGAGCGCGGCGCCTGCCCGCGGCCGCGTCCCGTGCCACTGCCCAAGCTCGTCGACCTCGGACCCGGCGGCGCGGTCTACGACGACTCGCACTACCGGAAGCGCCCCGACTGGACCTACGACGATTCCGCAGGTTGATGCCGTAGACCCACCTGCACGGTGGTCTACGGCATCAGCCTGAGAGCGGGTCCTGGCGGTTGCGCCACAGCTGCCAGCCCACGATCGCGATCGCGGCGAGGACGACGACGATCGCGCCGACGAGGAAGATCGTCCCGCCCGGCCCTCCGTCGTCGCTCGACGTGTTCGTGGTGTCGAGCGCGATCGACGTGGACGTCGTGCTCGACGTCGACGACGAGGTGGACGTCGTCGCCTCGGGCCGCGTCGTCGCCGGTGCCGACGTCGTGGCCGGCGCCTGCGTCGTGGCCGGCGCCGCGGTGGTCGTGGTCGCCGGCGCCGTTGTCGTCGTGGCCGGCGCGGTCGTCGTCGACTGCGGGCGGGTCGCGGGCGGCGAGGTCGTCGCGGTGGGCGCCGTCGTCGTCGGCCCGGTCTGCCCGAGCAACGCCGCCATCAGCGGAACGCCACCTTCCGGTAGTAGCGCAGCTCCTCGATGCTCTCCCGGATGTCGCCCAGGGCCCGGTGGCTGCCCCGCTTCGTCGGGCGCTTCTCGTACTCGGCGGGGTACCAGCGGGCGACGAGCTCCTTCACCGTCGACACGTCGACCGACCGGTAGTGCAGGTGGGCCTCGACCGCCGGCAGGTAGCGGGCGAGGAAGCGTCGGTCCGTGCCGATCGAGTTGCCGGCGAGCGGGACGGTGCGGGGCTCGGGGCAGTGCTCGGTGATGAAGGCGAGCGTCTGCGCGCCGGCTTCGTCCAGCGTGGTGGTGGACGCGGCGATCGCCTTCAGCAGGCCCGACCTCGTGTGCATGTCGAGGACGACCGCGTCCATGTTCGCCAGGAGTTCGGGCGGCTGGTGCACGACGAGGTCTGGTCCCTCGGCGACGATCACGAGCTCGTCGTCGGTGACGAGCGTGGCGATCTCGACGATGACGTCGCGGTCGTGGTCGAGGCCGGTCATCTCGAGGTCCATCCACACGAGCATCTGCGTCCGATCGTAGGGGAGGCGGTCGGTAGCCTCCGACGCCGTGCCCGAGCTGCTCGACGTGCCGATCGTCCGCCTCGACCCCGACCTGCCGCTGCCGTCGTACGCGCGGGTGGGCGACGCCGGTGCCGACCTGGTGGCGCGCGAGCGCGCGGTGATCGCCGCCGGCGGCGGGCGCGCGCTCGTGCCGACCGGCGTCGCCGTGGCGATCCCCGAGGGCTACGCCGGTTTCGTGCTGCCGCGGTCGGGGCTGGCACTGCGGCACGGCGTCACGTGCCTCAACACGCCGGGGTTGATCGACTCGGGCTACCGCGACGAACTGCGGGTCGTGCTCGTGAACAGCGATCCGTCGACGGCGTACACCGTCGAGCGGGGCGATCGCATCGCGCAGCTCGTCGTGCAGCGGGTGGCGACGTGCACGTTCGCCGTCGTCGACGCCCTGGCGCCGTCGGAGCGGGGCACGGGCGGCTTCGGCCACAGCGGGCGGTAGCTAAGTAGCGTCGGTGCATGCCCGAGCTGCCCGAGGTGGAGGCGCTGTCGTCGTACCTCTGCTCGGTCGCCGGTGGTCGGGTGGTGGCGAAGGTCGACGTGGCGTCGTTCTCGGTGCTCAAGACGTTCGACCCGCCGGTGTCCGACCTGGTCGGGCGGCCGCTCACGTCGTGCGGGCGTCGGGGGAAGCACCTCCTGCTCGGGTTCGGCGACGCCGGGTCGGAGCTGTGGCTCGTGCTGCACCTGGCCCGGGGCGGGTGGGTGCGCTGGGTCGAGTCGGTGAAGCCCGGGCCGGTGAAGCCGGGCAAGGGGCCGCTGGCGTTGCGCGTCCGCTTCGACGACGGGTCGGGGTTCGACGTGACCGAGGCGGGCACCGAGAAGCGGGTGGCGGCGTGGGTCGTGCGGTCGCCCGAGGACGTCGAGAACGTCGCGACGCTGGGTGTGGACGTCCTGTCGCCCTCCTTCACCGTCGACGTGTTGGCCGAAGTCCTGTCGTCCGCCGGGCGCGCGCAGGTGAAGGGCGTCCTGACCGATCAGCGGCTGCTCGCCGGGGTCGGCAACGCCTACTCCGACGAGGCGTTGCACGTCGCCCGGCTGTCTCCGTTCAAGCCGGCGTCGTCGCTCTCGGCCGACGAGGTCGCGGCGTTGCACGACGCGCTCGTCGGCGTGTTGCGCGACGCGGTCGCACGCTCGTCGGGCCTGGCGGCCTCCGGCCTCAAGAAGGAGAAGAAGTCGGGGCTGCGCGTCCACGGGCGGGAGGGCGAGGCGTGCTCGGTGTGCGGTGACACGGTGCGGTCGGTCTTCTTCGCGTCGAAGTCGCTGCAGTACTGCCCGACGTGCCAGACCGGAGGGAAGCCGCTGGCCGACCGGCGGTTGTCGCGGCTGCTCAAGTAGCGAGCGGGGAACGGGGGGTTTCGTGCGCTGGTCGCGTGGATCGTCGGACGCCCGCATCGAGGACCGCCGCGGGATGGGTGGCGGCGGCTTCGGCCTGCCCGCCGCCGGTGTGGGCGGGATGGGCGTCGTCGGGCTCGTCATCTACCTGCTGGTGAGCGTGCTCGGGGGTGGCGGTGGTGGCGGCGGCATGCCGGCGCTGAACGACGCGCCCTCGTCGGCCGGCGGGACGGACGAGCTCAAGGACTTCGTGACGTTCGTCGTCAACGACGTCGAGGACTCGTGGAAGCAGTCGTTCGCCTCGTCCGGCCGGCAGTGGCAGGACGCGCCGCTCGTGCTCTACACCGGCTTCACGCAGACGGCGTGCGGCGGGGGGTCGGCCCAGAGCGGGCCGTTCTACTGCCCGGGTGACCAGAAGGTGTACCTCGACCTGTCGTTCTTCCAGGAGTTGCGTGACCGCTTCGGCGCACCCGGCGACTTCGCCCAGGCGTACGTCATCGCCCACGAGGTCGGCCACCACGTCCAGACGCTGTTGGGCATCTCGCCCTCGGGGTCGAACGCGTCGTCCGTGCGCCACGAGCTGCAGGCCGACTGCCTCGCCGGCGTGTGGGGTCACTCCGCGCAGCAGCGGGGCCTGCTCGAGTCCGGCGACGTACAGGAGGGGCTCGACGCCGCCGCCGCCGTCGGCGACGACCGGCTGCAGCGTCAGGCCGGCCAGCGGGTCGACCCCGACTCGTTCACCCACGGCTCGTCCGAGGAGCGCACCGACGCGTTCAACACCGGCTTCGAGTCGGGATCGGTGTCGGACTGCGGCGTCTGAGTTGCTATCCTGGCTGGCTCACGCGGACGTGGCTCAGTTGGTAGAGCACAACCTTGCCAAGGTTGGGGTCGCGGGTTCGAATCCCGTCGTCCGCTCCACGACCTCCAGGTCGACGCCTTGCGACTGGACAAGGTCGAGCGTG
>DASSOZ010000018.1:0-26997 GCA_035700105.1 Acidimicrobiales bacterium | reverse complement strand
AGGTCGCGGAGGCCGGCGTTGCGAAGTGGTCGGAACTCCGTCGGGTCGTCGCCCGCGCCGACGAGGTCGGGTGCGTGTGCGAGCGCCCAGTCGGCGCCGTCGCCGTACGCCCGTGCGTCGACGGTCGTGCTGCTGCGCTGGCGCAACCGGATGGTCGCGGCCCCCTCGGGCGTGCGGGTGGCGCGCCAGACCTCGCCCGGTGTGGGTCCGAACCGCATCGTGGGGCTGTGGTGGGCGAGCGGGGCGAGCGTCCGGACGAGGTCGATCGGCCCCTCGAGCTCGATCAGCATCCGGGTCGGGGTCCCTCGTTGAGGGTGACGAGGCTGCGCAGGCGCCTGCCGGTCGTCTGCGCGGCGACACGGGTGACGGCGGCGTAGCGCGGTTCGAACCAGAGCGGCGTGTCGATCCCGAGGACGTGGCCGACGTAGGCGTTGATCACGCCGCCGTGGGTCACGACGACGACGGTCTGGCCGGCGTGGCGGTCGACGATCGACTCGATCCCGTCGACGACCCTTTGCCGGAAGGCGGTCGGGTCGCCGTCGGCGACCTCGTGGAGCTGACCGCGCTGCATCGCGTCCCACTCGGGCGTGTCGGTGCCGCGGAGGTCCTCGATGGGGATGTACGTCGTGCTGTTGCGGTCGTACTCGGCGAGGTCGTCGACGATCTCGAGGTCGTGACCGAGCGCGGCGGCGACGGGCGCCGCCGTCTCGACGGCGCGCCGCAGCGGGCTGGTGAGGACGGCGGCGACGTCGTCGTCCCGGAGCCACGCGGCGAGCGCCTCGGCCTGCTCGCGCCCCCGGTCGGTGAGCGCCGGGTCCGCCGGTCCGCCGTGGTCGGTCACGTCGACGCGATGGGGCTCGGCATGACGGACCAGGACGAGCTCCATGACTGACGCCGAAGTGTAGGGAGGGCGTCACCCCCCTCTGCGGCTTTCGGTGACTTGGGTACTGCATAGCAGGCCGAACTCACCGAAACGCCGCTGGGCGGGGCGTTGTTGTCACACCCCATGGCTTCACTTGTCGGCCATGCGCGCGTACGGACCGACCGCCCAGCAACAGTTGGGTCTCATTTCAGCCACCCAGCTGTATGACCTCGGATGGAACAAGGCAGCGATCGGACACGCTGCTCGTGCCGGTCGTCTCGAGGCCGTGCGGAGATCGGTCTGGCGCGTCGCCGGCGCGCCGGCGTCGCGAGAGCAAGCGTGGCTCGCCGCCGCGTTGGCGCTGCCGGGATCGCGCGTGTCGCACGGGACGGCGTGGGAGGGATGGGGACTGCGCCACCCGCCCGAGCGCGACGCGATCGACCTCGTCCTGGTCGGCGACCATCGTCCACGTCTTGACGGCGTGCGGGTGCACCGCACGTTGTGGCTGCCGGAGTCGCACACGGGTCGTGTCGGGCCGCTGCCCGTCACGTCGGTGGAGCGGACGATCGTCGACGGCTGCGGGCTGGTGTCGTTCGGGCAGCTCGAGCGGTGCGTGAAGGATGCGGTCCGGCGGCGGGCGACGTCGTTGGGTCGGTTGGCGCGGGTCGTCGGTGAAGTGCCCGTGTCCGGTCGGCGCAAGAGCCTGCCGATCCGTGAGGTGCTCGCCGCCCGCATCCCCGGCTACGACCCGGGTGACAGCGACCCCGAGGCCGACATCGCCGAGCTGTGCGTCCGAGCCGGCTACCCGAAGCCGAAGCAGAACTTCAAGGTCCGCA
The DNA here is from genome assembly GCA_035700105.1 of Acidimicrobiales bacterium. Lineage (GTDB taxonomy): Bacteria > Actinomycetota > Acidimicrobiia > Acidimicrobiales > DASSOZ01 > DASSOZ01. Next base: position 25,299 of record DASSOZ010000018.1, on the reverse strand, counting down.
TCAACGGCGAGTGGTTCGAGATCGACCTCGCGTGGCCCGACGTGATGGGCGGGTTCGAGTACGACTCGCTGCAGTTCCACGCCGACCCGTGGGCGTTCCACCGCGACCGCCGCAAGCTCCGCGTGCTCCGACGGGCGGGGTGGCGCATCGATCCGCTCACCAGCGAGACGTCGACGAACGAGATCCTCGCCAGCCTTGCTGACTTCTTCCCCGGCCCTTTCGGTGACTTGGGTGCCGCATAGCAGGCCGAAGTCACCGAAAGCCCGGGAAGCGCTCAGAGAGCTGCGCGCAACCTCGCGGCGTAGGCGGCCATGTCGGTGTCGGACGCGTACTTGTGGCGGGGCCAGAAGAAGCCGCGGAGGCCGTCCTTGCGGCGGCGGGGCACGACGTGGACGTGGAGGTGGGCGACGCTCTGGCTCACGACGTTGTTGACGGCGACGAACGAGCCGTCGGCCCCGAGCCCGTCGACCATCGCCGTGGCGAGGCGCTGCACCGACGAGAACACCGGCACCAGGAGGTCGACCGGGAGGTCGGGCAGCGTGACGTAGTGGCGCTTCGGGACGACGAGCGTGTGCCCGAAGAACACGGGCCGGGCGTCGAGGAACGCGAGCACGTCGTCGGTGTCGACGACGACGTGGGCCGGCCGATCGCCGCGGACGATCTCGCAGAAGATGCAGTCGGGCACGGCTCGTACGATGCCCCATCTGATGAGCCAGCCCGTCGACCTCACCGCCGGACCGCCCGAGACGGTCCTCCCTCCCGACCCGGACGACGCCGTCGGGGGGCTACGACGAGCGGGCGACGACCGGGACGCGGTCGCCGCCGTCGTCGCCCGCCACCCCGCGTTCCTCGACGGGTGGGCGACGCTCGGACGGCTCGCCCGCGACGAGGTCGAGGCGTACGCGTGCTACCGGGTCGGCTACCACCGTGGCCTCGACCGGCTGCGCCAGTCGGGATGGCGCGGCAACGGCTACGTCCGCTGGCGCCACGAGACGAACCGGGGCTTCCTCCGGGCGCTCGACGGCCTCGGACGCACCGCCGCCGCCATCGGTGAGGACGACGAGGCCGCGCGCTGCGCCGAGTTCCTGCGCCAGCTCGACCCGGAGTGGCCGCCGGCCGACCGCTAGCCCCGCCGTCTGATCAGCGTCACGCCGTCGCGGACCGGGAGCATCACCGCGTCCAGCGACTCGTCACGCACGACGCGGTCGTTGAACGCCCGGATCGAAGCGGTGTCGTCGTCGTCGACCGACGCATCCAGGACCTGCCCGCGCCAGAGGACGTTGTCGACGACCACGAGACCGTCGTCGGACAACTTCGGCAGGACGGCGTCGAGGTACGCGCCGTAGTTCGACTTGTCGGCGTCGATGAACACGAGCCCGAACGGCCCGTCCAATCCCGCGATCGTGTCGAGCGCCGGTCCGACCCGCACGTCGATCCGCCCGCCGTAGGGCGACAGCGCGAAGTGCTCCCGCGCGAGCGCGGCATGTTCCTCGGACACGTCACAGGTGATGATGCGCCCGTCCGGCGGGAGCGCCTCGGCCATCGACAGCGACGAGTAGCCGGTGAACGTGCCGATCTCGAGCACCAGCCGGGGACGCACGAGCGCGACGAGCATGCGCAGGAACCGCCCCTCGAGCGTGCCGACCATCATCCCGGCCCACGGCGACGCGGCCCGCGTCCGTGACGCCACCTCGGCGAACCACGGCGGCTCGGCCGTGGTGTGTGCGACGGCGTACGCCTCGATGTCGGGATCGGTGATGTTCACTCCGCCTCCTGAGCGAGCAGCGACATGAGCTCGGCCGCGTTGTTGACCGCGAAGTCGCGATAGCAGTTGTTCATCAGCACCTGGACCTCGGCGGCGGACGAGGCGAGCGCCTCGATCTTCGGCGCCCACTCCGACAGCTCCGACGTGGAGTAGTCGTACGCGAAGCGCTCGGCCGCCGAGATCCCCTTCTTCTCCCACGTCTCGGTGTTCCGACCGTGGAAGCGCACGACCGCGAGCTCCGCCGTCGCCGCCACGACGGGCGGCATCGACGACGCGAACCCCTGCGGCTCGTCGACGCACACGAACGCCAGGCCGTTGTCCTCGAGGAACGACAGGGTGCGCTCGCACTCGTCGGGCGCCAGCCAGCGACCGTTTCGGAACTCGATGCACATGCGCATGTCGGCGCCGAGGCGCGACTGCGCCGCCAGCACCACGTCACGGTTCGACTCCTTCGGCCCGAACCACTCGGGGTACTGGAACAGCACGGCGCCGAGCTTCCCCGACGAGTGCAGCGGCATCAGCGCGTGCCGGAAGCGGTCCCACGACTCGTCGACGACCTCCGGCGGGAGGTGCTTGAGATAGAGGTTCCGTTTGTCACGGAACTCGGGCAGGACGTGGGGCTGCAGGTCCTCCCACAGCGAGTGCGGGAACGTCGGGTGCCCGGTCAGCAGCGACCACGCCTTGACGTTCATGACGAAGTCGTCGGGCGTCCGCTCGACCCACGACGCCGCCAGCTCGGGCGTCGGCGGGAAGTAGTACGTCGAATCGACCTCGACGATCGGGTAGCGGGCGGCGTAGTACGCCAGCCGCTCGGCAGCCTTCATCGACTTGCGCGGGTACCAGTCGGTCTCCTTCACGAGCGTCGCATCGGTCCACGAGCACGTGCCCACCCGTACCTCGGCGCGCCCGAGATGCAGCACCGGACCCAGGGACAACGACATCGACCTGCGAACCTACTGGCCGACCATGCGCTTCTCGGGGGCCGTCCTCACCGGCGGTGCGAGCACGAGGATGGGGACGGACAAGGCGTTCCTCGCCGTGCCCGGCGACGCCCAGCGCCGGCCGCTGGCACGCATCGCCGTCGACGCGCTCCGCGCCGCGGGCGCATCGGAGGTGCTCGCCGTCGGCGGGGACCCGGACCGCCTCCGGGCCGAGATCGACCCGGCCTTGCGCACCGTCGCCGACGGGTGGCCGGGGCAGGGGCCGCTCGGCGGCATCACCACGGCGCTCGCGGCCGCCCGCGAGCCGATCGTCGTCGTCCTGGCGTGCGACCTGCCGCGCGTGACGGCAGAAGCGGTGCGCGCCGTCGTCGATGCGATGGACGGCGGCGCCGACGCGGCGGTGCCGGGACGTCACGTCCTCCTGGCCGCGTATCGACGGACGTGCCGCACCGTGTTCGAGGTGGCCATGCGCGTCGGCGTCCGGGCACCGCGCGAGGCGCTCGACGGGTTGCACGTCGCCGACGTCGCGCTCGCCGATCCGGCGTGGGCCGACAACGCCAACACCCCGGCCGACCTGTAGCGTCGCCGCAGCCCATGGCGGAGTTCGAGTGGATCGACGACGCGGCCGGGCTGGACGCGCTCGTCGACACGCTCGTCCGCCAGCCCGCGTACGGCATCGACACCGAGTTCCATCGCGAGCGCACGTATTGGCCGCAGGTCGCGCTCGTGCAGCTCTCGTGGCGTGACGGCGACGAGACGAAGGTCGCGCTCGTCGACCCGCTCGCAGTCGACCTCGCGCCGCTCGCCCGCCTCCTGACCAGCGACGCGATCGCGCTCGCCCACGCGGCGGACCAGGACCTCGAGGTCCTCGACCGCGCCTGCGGGGCCGTCCCGGGCCGGCTGTTCGACACGCAGCTCGCCGCCGGCTTCCTCGGCCACTCGACACCGTCGCTGTCGAACCTCGTCGAGCGCCTGCTCGGCCACCGTCTCGCCAAGGGCGACCGCATCAGCGACTGGACGGTCCGTCCGCTGACCGCTGCGCAGCTGTCGTACGCCGCGTCCGACGTCCTGCACCTCCTCGACCTCCACGACCTCCTCACGCAGCAGCTCGCGGCGCGCGGCCGGCTCGGCTGGGCCGAGGACGAGTGCGAGCGCCTCCGGACGCGACCGCACGAGCCGCAGGACCCCGACACGGCGTGGTGGCGGGTCAAGGAGTCGCGCTCGCTGCGGGGCAAGTCACGCGGTGTCGCCCAGGAGCTGGCCGCGTGGCGCGAGCGCCAGGCGCAGAGCGAGGACCGCCCGCCCCGCTACGTCCTCCCCGACCTCGCGCTCCTCGCCATCGCCCACCGCCCGCCGGCGACGATCGACGACCTGCGGGCGATGCGCGGCGTCGACGGCCGGCACCTCAAGTCGGGCGCGGCACGATCGATCATGGCGGCGATCGAGCGTGGCCGCGCGCTGCGCGACGACGAGATCCGCCGTCCGCCGGTCGACGACTTCGAGCGCCGGCTGCGTGCCGCGGTGACGCTCACCTCGGCCTGGATCGCCCAGCTGGCGTCCGACCTCGAGATCGACGCCGCCCTCCTCGCCACCCGGTCCGACCTCCAGGAGTTCCTGCGCGGCGATCGCAGCGCCCGTCTCGCCAACGGGTGGCGCCACGTCGTCGTCGGCGAGCCCGTGAGCAAGCTCGTCGAAGGACGCGCCGCGCTCGCCTTCGACGGCAACGGCGGGCTGCGCCTGGTTCCGGTACCGCCCCCCTGACCGGCTTTCGGTGACTTCGGCCCGCCAGGGCACCCCGAAGTCACCGAAACGTCCTAGGGGGTTCCCGGTCTGAGCACGACGGCGACGTCGCCGGGGACCGTTCCGGTGAACGGGGCGCCCTCGCCGGCGCCGTCGGACGCGACCTCGACCGTCCACTCGCCGTCGAGCGCGACCGTGACCGGCGGCGCGTCCATGTTCACCACCACTACGCGCCGGTCGCCGCCGGATGGCGACGAGCGCTCGTAGGCGAGCGCGGCGTCGGTCTGCTCCTCGTGGACGAACCGGAAGTCCCCGACGGACAGCGCCGGCGACGCACGGCGAGCGGTGAGCAGCCGGCGGTACAGCCAGACCATCGACGACGGGTCGTCCCGCTCGGACGCCAGGTTGACCGTCTCCGGTGACGGCGGCCACGGCAGCCACGGCCCGTCCGGTGACTCGGCCCAGCCGTGCGCCGGCGACGCGTCCCACGGGATCGGCGCGCGGCACCCGTCCCGACCGCCGGGGTCGACGACACGAGACGCGGGCACCTCTGCGTCCTCGAGGCCGAGCTCCTCGCCGGCGTACAGGAACGGCGTGCCCCGCAGGGTCAGCAACAGGACCGCCGCGGCGCGGGCCCGCGCCTGCGACCCGTACCGCGTCCGGTGCCGCACGTTGTCGTGGTTCGACAGCACCCACGTCGGCCACCCGACCGGGACGATGACGTCCTCGCACAGCTCGATCGCCTTCCGCCAGAACGCGGCGCGCCACGGCAGGTAGAGCGGCGGGAAGTTGAACGCCAGGTGGAGCTCGTCGCCGGCGCCGTAGTACTGCGCCACCAACTTCGTGTCGAGCAGGTACACCTCACCGACCATCATCCGGTCGCCGTCGTAGGAGTCGAGCAGCCGGCGCAGGTCGCGCAGCAGCACGTGCGTGCGGGGATCGTCGTTCGTGCCGGACCGGGGGATGCCGGCGAGCTCGGTGTCGTCGGGCAGCGCGGGGTCCTTGCCGATGCCGTGGATCACGTCGGCCCGGAACCCGTCGACGCCGCGGTCGAGCCAGAACCGCAGCGTGTCGTGCATCGCAGCGACGACCTCCGGGTTCGCCCAGTTCAGATCGGGCTGCTCGGGCAGGAAGAGGTGCAGGTACCACTGCTGCGTCGCCTCGTCCCACGTCCAGGCCGGCTCGTCGTGGCGGAACGCGGCCCGCCAGTTGTTCGGCGGTGTCCCGGGCGCCGGTCCGTCGCGCCAGATGTACCAGTCGCGCTTCGGCGACGAACGGGACGAGCGCGACTCGACGAAACACGGGTGCTGGTCCGAGGAGTGGTTCGGCACCCAGTCGAGGAGGACGCGGATGCCGCGGGCGTGGGCCTCGGCGAGCAGCCGGTCGAAGTCGTCGAGCGTGCCGAACACGGGGTCGACGTCGCAGTAGTCGCTGACGTCGTAGCCGAAGTCGGCCATCGGCGACCGGAAGATCGGCGACAGCCAGATCGTGTCGACGCCGAGCCACTCGAGATGGTCCAGCCGGCGGCGGATGCCGTCGAGATCACCGACGCCGTCGCCGTCGGTGTCGAGGAACGACCTGGGATAGATCTGGTAGACGACCGCCGACTTCCACCACGGACCCGTTTCCTCGCCGCCGCCGCCGTCGCTCACTCCCACAGGCGGGTGATCGTAGGAGGCGACGCACCGGGGGAAGGGGCAACGACCCCCGGTGCGCCTGGCCCGCTCGAGAACCGGCGCGGCAGGCGGGTAGCCGCTGGCCGGAGCGTGAACACGGGTTGGCGCCCATCAGAGGCGCGGCCCGATGCGCCGTCAATAGGGCGAGCGACCCGTTCCGACGACTCAGAAGGCGCGGCGCAGCCGGAACACGTCGCTCACGTACCGGCTCGTCGAGGGGTACCAGCCGTCGGTGTCGACCGCCCGCGGGCCCTGGTGGTACGCGGCCAGCGCGGCGGCGACGTCGCCGCCGTAGCGGTCGACCAGCCAGCGCAGGTAGCGGGCGGACAGCTCGGCGTTGGACTCCAGGTCGTGGGGATCGAGCGGGCGGCCGCCGGCGAGCTCGCTGCTGACCCACGTGGCGGTGTCCGGGAGCAACTGGCCGACGCCGAGTGCGCCCCGGTTGCTCACCGCGTCCTGCCGCCACGACGACTCCCGCCAGGTGACGGCTTGCAGCAGGTCGGCGGGGAGGTCGACCGTCCGAGCCCACGTCGCGAGCAGGTCGGCCATGCCCGTCCTGGTCGTCGCCACGTCAGGCGGCGGCGCGGCACCGGCGGGCGCGACGTCCGGGATGCGCAGGACGTCGCCGGCGGTCAGGTGGTACGGCTCGTGCAGGGCGTTGGCCCGCACGACGGCGGCGGGGTCGACGTCGTGGAGCGCGGCGACGCTCGTGAGCGTGTCACCGGGCCGGACGTGGTACTTCGTCAGCGTCACCGCCGACGGATCGGCGCGCGACTCCGCGTGCTCGGCGATCGGTCCGCCGGTGTCGACCTCGAGTCGGACGACGGGCCGGGTCTGCAGGTCGCCGCGCACGGTCAGGCACACGGCGAGGACGAGGAGCAGCGTCGCCACGACCGACGACGGCCGCAGCGCGAGTCGCAGCGCCTGGCCGGGCTCGAACATGAGAGCCGGGCTACCCAGGCGCCTCGGCGACGCACCCAGGGTTCGCCGTTCGCCGGGACCGGCGCGGTCCACTTCCGTGCTGGTTCCGTTGGCCTCGTTCTAGGGAGCAGCAACGTGAAGAAGGGTCGCCACCGGCGCTTTGAAGAGGCGCGCGCCCTCAAGCGCTCGATCGAGGTCGAGGTGGAGCCGTGCCCCGAGTGCGGCGCCGAGGAGGGCGACGAACACGCGTCCTGGTGCCGCTACGAAGAGGACGAGGACGCCGGCGAGGAGTAGCTCGCCCCGGCGCTAACCGGCCTGTCCCTCGGCCCGGTCGAGTGCCCAGTCGACGTCGCCGACATCACGCACCACGGCCACCGAGACCCCGGCGCCGGCGCGCCCGGACAGCGCCGCCAGCGCGGTGTCGCCGTCGAGCACCCGGCCGCCCGAGTCGACGGCGACGTCGAGCAGCAGGTCGTCGCCGACCCACACGCCCGGCGCCCGGCCGTGACGGGCGGCGTGGTCGTCGTGGACGAACGCCACCGGACCGCCGGCGAACGTGGTGCCGACCGACCGCAGCGGCGGCACCGGCCGCCCCCGCCGCGCCAGGGCGTCCAGCACGGCGACGAACGCCGCGTGCTGGGCGCGCGTGCGGGGCGACGACAGCGCGGCGACGTGGTCGGGTCCGATCGGCCCCGCCGCCCGGCGCAGCACCGCCAGCGCCGGGAGGTACGTCCCACGGTGCTTGCCCGACCGCGCCCGCATCACGTCACGCCGATCGGGCGACGACGTGACGCCCGACAGCGCACGGTGGTCCAGGTAGCGGTTCGCCAGCCCGGCGTTGTGGCGGACGTGGCGGGCGAGGTCGCTGTTGCGCGTGCGCAGGCCCTGCCGCTCGACGAGGATGCCGGCGTCGACGACCGACCGCAGCGCCGAGACGAGCACGCGGTTCTCCGGCGTGTCGTACGCCCGCTGCAGGCTCGAGCACACGAAGATCGCGGGGTCGCTCGCCGTCGCCGCCCGGGCCGCCAGCGTCTCGTTCCACACGATCGGGCCGCGGATCTCACCGAAGTAACGGTCGGTGCGGGCGTTCGTGGCGACCGTGAGCGAGCGCACCATGCGGGGCAGGACCGCCACCAGTGCGTCGACCTCCGGGCTCGTCGTGAGCACGACCGCGGCGGTGAGGCGGGCGGCGGCCGCGGTCAGGCCGATGAGGGTCTCGGCGGCGCGGATCGTGTCGACCGGCGTCGCCGCCGCGGCCCAGATCGCGTCGGCGACGGCGCGCGGGTCGGCGTCGGTGAACGCGCCGGCGACGACGCCCGGGCCGGGCACGTCAGGCGGGGAGCTCGACGCCGAGGACTTCCTCGATCGTGCGGTGCGCCTCGACCTGCTCGGGCTCGTCGAACACACCCGACACGAGGCGGAACAGGCGCAGCGCGGCCTCGTCGCTGATGCCCTCGAACTGCGGCAGCAGGTAGGCGTAGAAGACCTCGTACAGCAGCCGGGACTCCGACGGCGCCGACGACGCCCGCTTGGCGACGTAGCTGGCGGCGTCGATGAACACCGCGGGGCCGAGCTCCTTCAGCTGGCGCAGGGGGAGGAGCTTGCCGACCGCGTCGCCCGGACCCTCGATGAGGCGGGTGTAGGCGTCGTCGGGCGGTGGCACCACCTCGATGAACGCGAAGCGACGCATGAGCGCGAACGACATCTCGAAGAGGAGGTTCTTGTCGAAGGCGTTCATGGTCGCGACGATCCGCCACGTCGCCGGCACGCGGATGAAGTCGGTGTTGGGCGGCGGCTCGACGCCGAACGGGATGATGGCGACGGGCTTCGTCTGCCCCCGCCGGTTGAACGGGAGGACGACCGCCTGCCCCGAGAGCACGGTGAAGAGCTGGCCGAAGGCACGGTCGAAGTTGGCGCGGTTCATCTCGTCGACGACGAGCCACTTCCCGCTCTCGATCGCCTCGGTGAACATGCCGGGACGGAAGATCAGGCCCTCGAGCGTCGGCTGGAAGCCACCGATCGTCTCGAACGTCGTCCACTCGGTGGTCGCCGTGGTCGGCAGGTAGCCCGTGCACATCAGCGCCTGCTGCGCGACCTCGGCGGCGAGGTAGGCGAGCGTCGTCTTGCCGGTGCCGGGGGGCCCGGTGAGGACGACGTGCTTGCCCGCGTCGATGGCGGCGACGAACTGCTCGACGACGTGCTCGGGGATGATCAGCCCCGACGCCTCCGCCGCCTTCGCCAGGCTGTCGGTGTTGAAGTCACCCATTCCTCGCGAGGGTAGAAGGTCGTGGCGCCGCGCGCGTCCACCCCGTCGGCGCCCCGTATCCTCCACCCCTTGATGCGTGCGCGCCCGTTGCTGGTCGTCGCCGCGCTGGTGGCGGTCGGCCTCGGGACGGGCGCACCTTCACCTGCGCCCGCGGCGTCGGACTGCCCCGTCGCGTCGACCGGCCGGTCGATCGTGCGGATGCCGTCGGGCGTCGACGGTGTGCGGGCGTTGGAGTCGGCGGGCGCGTCCGACGTCGAGCGCATCGACGCGTCGACCGCGGTCGGCGACCTCGGCGGTCGCGACGCCCCCCGCGGCGCGGTGTCCGTCAGTCCCGAGCTCGAGCGGCGCCTGGCGGCGGCGACGACCGACACGTACCGGTCGCTGCAGTGGGGCCTCGACGACACGCACGAGGAGCAGGCGATCACCAAGGCGACCGGGACGAACGTGACCGTCGCCGTGCTCGACTCGGGCGTCGACGGCACGCACCCGGATCTGGCCGGGCAGGTGCTGCCCGGCTACGACGCGACGGTGAACCCGCCGGTGTCGGTGCCCGCCGGTGCGAACGGCGACATCGAGGGCCACGGGACGTTCGTGTCGGGCCTCATCGCCGCGCTACGGGACAACGGCGTCGGGATCGCCGGTGTGGCGCCGGGCGTGAAGATCCTGCCGATCCGCGTCACGGACGACACCGAGACGATCCTTTCGTCGGCGGTGGTGCGCGGCGTCGATCTGGCGATCGCGCACGGGGCGAAGGTCATCAACATGTCGTTCGGCGGGTGTGGTGCCGTGCAGGCCGAGCAGGAGGCGATGGACGCGGCGCGTGCCGCCGGCGTGCTCGTCGTCGCGTCTGCCGGCAACCTCGCCGACGGCCACACGAACAACAACGGCGTGCCCGTGTACCCGGCCGCGTACCGCAACGTCCTCGCCGTCGGCGCCGTGACGAGGGGCGGGGGACTGGCGCCGTACAGCGTCGAGGGCCCGTTCGTCGACGTGTCCGCCCCGGGCGGCCTGGGCGACGGGACGATCGACCACGACATCGCCGGGCTCGACCGGTCGCAGGCCTGCGCGCAGCCGCCGTGCTTCTCACTGCGCGCCGGGACGTCGTTCGCCGCGCCCCACGTGTCCGGCGTCGCCGCGCTGGTCCTGTCGGCCAACCCGGCGCTTCCGCCGTCGGAGGTCGAGCGGGTGCTGCAGTCGACGGCGATCGACTTCGGCCCGCTCGGGCGCGACCCCGGCTACGGCGAGGGCCGCGTCGACGCCGCCGGCGCGCTCGGACTGACGATGGCGCGTCGCCCGGCGGCGCGGCTGGCCGGCGTCGACCGCTACGCGACCGCGGCGGCCCTGTCGGCGAACGCGCACCCGTCGGGCGCAGCGACGGTGTACCTGGCGCGCGGAGACGTGTTCTCGCCGGACGCGCTGGCGGCCGGGCCGGCGGCGTCGCACATCGGTGGGCCGGTCCTGTTGACGAAGCCGTGCGAGCTGCCGTCCGCGACCGCGGCGGAGATCGACCGGTTGAAGCCGTCGACGGTCGTCGTGCTCGGCGGTGTGAGCGCGGTGTGCGACGACGTGGTCGCGGCGGTGTCGGCGCGGGCGTCGGCGCCGGTCGTGCGCCGCGTCCAGGGGGAGGACCGCTACGCGACCGCGGCGGCGCTGGCGAGCGACGCGTTCGGGACGTCCGGCACCGTGACGACCGCGTACCTGGCGCGTGCCGACCAGTTCTCGCCGGACGCGCTGGTGGGCGGGACAGCTGCGGGGGTGGCTGGCGCGCCGATCGTGCTGACCCAGCAGTGCTCGCTCCCGGCGGCGACGATCGGGGCCCTCGACGCGCTGCACGTGACGTCGGTGGTCGTGCTCGGCGGTCCCGCGGCGGTCTGCGACGTGATCGTCGCCCAGCTCACCGCGTCGGGACGGTCCGTCCAGCGCGTGTTCGGCGCCGACCGGTACGCGACCGCGGTCGCCGTCGGTCGGTTCACCGCGCCCGTCGGTGGTGGGTCGGTCGCGCTGGCGCGCGGCGACGTGTTCTCGCCCGACGCGTTGGCGGCGGCGCCGTGGGCGGTGGCCAAGGGCGTCCCGCTGCTGCTGTCGCTGCCGTGCAACGCGCCGCCGGCGTCGGCCATCGACGTCGACGACCGCGACGGGACGGGCCTGATCCTCGTCGGCGGCACCGCCGCGATCTGCGACGCCGTGATCACCCGCTACCAGTAGTCGGTCGGCCTCCCGCCGCTTTCGGTGACTTGGGGCTGCTATGCGATACCCAAGTCACCGAAACGCCGCTGGGCGCGGGCGCTACCGGCGGAGCTGGCCGCCCGGGTCGGTGAACGCCGGGTGCTCCACGGCGGGCGGGCCGGCGGCGCGGCGGGCGTCGAGGGTGCGGACGAGCAGCTCGTAGATGGGCTCGCCGACCAGCTCGACGAGCTCGTCGCGCAGCGCGACGTAGACCGGCTCGTGGCCGACGAACGCCTCGGGCGAGTCCGTGCACCACCAGTGGAACTCGTAGCCGCCGGCGCCCCAGTGGCGGCGCTCCCACTGCTCGACGCGCGACGTCACCCAGCCGTCGTCCTCGTCGAGATCCTCGCGTCGCAGCGGGAGCTGCCAGCAGACCGTCGGCTTCCAGTCGAGCGGCCGCTCGCCGGCGTCGAGGGCGCCGACGTGCAGCGCGCACCCCGGTCCACGGGCGAAGTCGGGCCGGTTGAGGAAGATGCAGGCGTCGTCGGCGAGTCGCGTCGTGACCTCGTCCGTCTTCGCGTTGCGCTTGACGATGCCCTTGGCGCCGCGACCCTTCTTGGCGAACTGCCACTGGTCGTCGGTGAGGCGGGCGGCGTACTTCTCGACCCGCTCGACGTCCTCGTCGTCGATGAAGTGTGCGCCGTAGGAGCAGCAGCCCTGGACGAGCTCCGGCGTCGGCCCGGTGAGCACGCCCTGGCAGCCGGCGCCGAAGATGCACGTCCAGTTGCTCAACAGGAACGTGGCGTCGAACAGCCAGCGGCGCCGCTCCTCGGGGTCCTCGAAGGACACCCACTCACGCGCCTGCTGCAGCGGGATGACTTTCCTCTTCGACGCCTTCGGGCTCACGAACGTCCGATCTCGATCAGCAGCTCGCCGGCGGCGAGCAGCCCCTTCCAGAACTGGTCCATCACCATGCGCTCGTTCGGCGCGTGGATGCGGTCGCCGGGCAGGCCGACGCCGAGAAACAACACGGGCGCGTCGAGCACCCGGCCGAGCGCCTCCTCCGGCCCGCTGCCACCCTCGCGGAAGAACACCGGCGGCTCGCCCCACACCGTCTCGATCGCCCGCGCCAGCGCGGCCGTGTACGGGTGCTCGACCGGGGTGAGCGCCGGGGCGACGCCGCCCTCGGGCGTGATCGTCAACTCCACCCCGTCGGGCACCTGCTCGCGCAGCCACGACGTGAACCGCTCGCCCATCACGGCGGGGTCCTGGTCGGGGACGAGGCGGAACGTGATCTTCACGTTGCCGTGGGCGGGGACGATCGTCTTGATGCCGTCGCCGCCGTAGCCGACGGTGATGCCGACGACGTCGCACGTCGGGCGCGTCGACGTCCGCTCGAGGACGGACCGGCCGGCCTCGCCCTCGACGTACCTGACGTTGCCGGCCTCGGCCTTCCACGCGTCGAGGTCGAACGGGACGCGTGCCATCGATGCCGCTTCCACGTCGCTCAGCTCGCGCACCTCGTCGTACCAGCCCGGGACGGCGATCCGGCCCTCCGCGTCGTGCAGGGCGGCGACGATCCGTCCGAGGAGGTGGGCGGGGTTGGGCGCGGCGCCGCCGTACACGCCGGAGTGGAGGTCCAGTTCCGCGGTGCGGACGTGGACGTCGAACGCCACGAGTCCGCGCATGCCGACGCAGGCGGACGGGACGTCCGGCGCGAGCATCGCCGTGTCGGAAACGACGACGACGTCGCACGCGAAGCGGTCGCGCTCGCGCACGAGCAGGTCCTCGAAGTGCGCGCTGCCGACCTCCTCCTCGCCCTCGACGAGGTACTTCACGTTGACGGGCAGGCTGCCGTTCATGCCGAGGAGGCCCCGGGCGGCCTCGACCTCGTAGAGCACCTGGCCCTTGTCGTCGATCGCCCCGCGGGCCAGGCACTCGCCGTCGACGATCACCGGCTCGAACGGCGGTGACCGCCACTCGTCGAGCGGGTCGACGGGCTGGACGTCGTGGTGCCCGTACACGAGGACGGTGGGCGCACCGTCCCCGGCGCGCAGCCAGTCGCCGTAGACCGCGGGGTGGCCGGCGGTCTCGAGGATCGCGACGTGCTCCATGCCCGCGTCGCGAAGGAGCTGCGCGGTGAACTCCGCCGATGCGCGCACGTCAGCGGTGTGCGCGGGTTGGGCGGAGATCGACGGGATGCGCAGCCAGTCGAACAGCGTGGTGGTGATGCGATCGCGCTCGGTCTCGACGTAGGAGGACAGCGTGGGGAGCGTCTGCGACATGACCGTGTGCAGGGTAACGAGCGGCGGTGCGTGTCTCGTACGATGCCCCGATGGACGCGGGGACGGCCGAGGACGTCCTGAACCACCTGTCGGACGGCGCCGACGTCATCGTCCCGATCGCCAACGGCGAGCCGGTGACCGTCCTCGACGCGATCGAGGCGAACGCCGACCGGTTCGACGACGTGCGCATCCACCAGATGCACGCGCTGCACGACCGGCCGTCCCTGCGCGGCGAACTGCGGCCGCACGTCCGCCACATCTCGTACTTCTTGAGCCCGATCGCGCGGCCCGCGTTCCTGAGCGGCGGGCTCGATCTCGTGCCCAACCACTTCAGCGAGGTGCCGCAGATCCTTCGGACGACGACGAAATGCACGCTCGTCGTCGCCGCCGCGTCGCTGCCCGACCGTCACGGGTACTTCTCGCTCGGGACTGCGTGCGACTACGTGGCGTCGCTCATCGGCGAGGTGCCCTTCTTCCTCGAGGTCAACCCGCAGATGCCGCGGACCTTCGGCGAGAACCAGATCCACGTCAGCCAGCTCGTCGGGTGGTGCGAGGCCGACTACCCGCTCGTGGAGGTGCCGCCGGCGACGATCACCGACGTCGACCGCCGCATCGCCGCGCACGTCGCCGCGCTGATCCCCGACGGGTCGACGCTGCAGGCCGGTATCGGCGCGATCCCGAACGCGATCATGACGCTGCTCGAGAACCACCGCGACATGGGCATCCACACCGAGCTGCTGTCCGACGGCGTGATGGACCTCGTCGAGGCGGGTGTCGTCACGGGCACGAAGAAGGCGGTGCGGCGGGGAAAGATCGTCACGACGTTCGCGCTCGGCACTCGCGCGCTGTACGAGTGGATCCACGAGAACTCCGCCGTCGAGCTGCTGCCGGTGGCGTGGGTGAACGACCCGCGGGTGATCGCTCGCGACCCGAACTTCGTGTCGATAAACGCCACGACCGAGGTCGACTTCCTGGGCCAGTGCGCGTCCGAGACGATCGGCGGCCGGTACTACTCGTCGAGCGGTGGACAGGCGGACTTCGCGCGCGGCGCGATGTACGCGGCCAACGGCAAGGGCTTCATCGTCGTGCCGTCGACGACGAAGGACGGCGCGGTGTCGCGCATCCGCCCGCGTCTGCACGAGGGCTCGGCGGTGACGACACTGAAGAACACCGTCGACCACGTCGTGACGGAGTACGGCGTGGCGAAGCTGCGGGGCCGGTCGATCCGCGAGCGCACCGAGGCGCTGATCGGAATCGCCCACCCGTCGTTTCGCGACGAGCTGCTCGCCGAGGCGAAGGACATGGGATTCGTGTGACCCTGCCGCTTCTTGTCACGCCCGACCACACATATCGTGGCTGGGCGTGACAAGAAGCGGGGGGTCGCTCGTCGACGACCTGTGTGCGGCGCTGGCACCCGAGCGGGTGCTGACCCGGCCGCTCGAGCTGGCGCTGTACTCCCGCGACGCGTCCGTGATCAAGGGACGGGCGGAGGTCGTGTGCCTGCCCGAGTCGACCGCCGAGGTCCAGGCGTGCGTGCGCATCGCGCGAGCGCACGGGCGGCCGTTCACACCGCGGGGCTCGGGCACCGGGCTCGCGGGTGGGGCCGTCCCGGTCGACGACCCGGTGGTGATCGTGACGACGCGCATGAACCGGGTGCTCGACGTCGACGTCGCCACCCGCGTCGCGTGGGTCGAGCCCGGTGTGCTGAACCTCGACCTGTCGCGCGCCGTCGCGCCGCACGGGCTCCACTTCGCGCCCGACCCGTCGTCGCAGCAGTCGTGCTCGATCGGCGGCAACGTCGCCAACAACAGCGGCGGACCGCACTGCCTGCTGTACGGGGTGACGTCGGCGCACGTGCTCGCCGTCGAGGTCGTGCTGCCCGACGCGTCCGTTGCGGTGCTCGGTGGCCTCGACGCCGAACCGTCGGGCTACGACCTGCGGGGCGCGTTCGTCGGCTCCGAGGGGACGATGGGCATCGCCACACGCATCGCGGTGCGGCTCACGCCGCTGCCGCCGGCGGTGCGGACGCTGCTCCTCGGGTTCGCGTCGCCCGACGCGGCGGCCGAGACCGTCAGCGCGGTGATCGCCGGCGGCATCGTCCCCGCCGCGCTCGAGATGATGGACGCCGAGATCACGCGGGCGGTGGAGGCCTTCGTGCACGCCGGGTTCCCGATCGACGCGGCCGCGGTCCTGCTCGTCGAGGTCGACGGCCTGCCGGCGGGTGTGGCGGCGGCGGTCGACGCCGTCACGTCGATCGCGACGGCCTGCGGTGCGACGTCGATCCGCGTCGCGGCGGACGAGACCGAGCGGGCGCTGCTGTGGAAGGGGCGCAAGTCGGCGTTCGGCGCCATCGCCCGCATCGCCCCGAACTACTACCTGCACGACGCGGTCGTCCCACGCACGCGGCTCGTGCCGGTCCTGCGCGAGGTGTACGAGATCGCCGCCCGTCACGACCTGCTCGTGATGAACGTCTTCCACGCCGGCGACGGCAACCTCCATCCGCTGCTCGTGTTCGACGCGCGCCAGCCGGGCGTGATGGCGCGGGTGCACGCCGCCGGCTCGGAGATCATCGCCGCGTGCGTCGCCGCCGGCGGTGTGCTCTCGGGCGAGCACGGCATCGGGCTGGAGAAGCGCGACTACATGCCGCTGATCTTCAGCGACGCCGACCTCGCCGCCCAGGCGTGGCTGCGGGACGCGTTCGACCCGGACGGCGTGGCCAACCCCACGAAGGTGTTGCCGTCCGGGTCGCGGTGCGGCGACCTCCAGTCGGTTCCGGCCGGCGCATGGGTCTGACGGCGCTCGAGGCGTTCGCCGCCGAGGTCGGACCGCCGTCGGCCGGACCGGTCACGTGTGTCGGCGGCCGCACGCAGTGGACCGTCGGCGGGGCGGTCGACCCCGCGGCGCGCGAGGTGCGGGCGCCGGCCGGCGTCGTGGAGTTCGTGCCCGCGGAGATGATCGTGCGCTGCGGCGCGGGGACGACCGTCGCGGAGCTCGACGCCGCGCTCGCGCCAGCGGGACAGACCGTCGCGCTCCCGGACCGGACGGGCGCGACCGTCGGCGGCGTCCTCGCCGTCGGGCACAGCGGGCTGCGGGTGCTCGGGTGGGGACCGGTGCGCGACGTCCTGCTCGAGGCCCGGTTCGTCTCGGCGCGAGGCGAGCTGGTGAAGGCCGGTGGGCCCGTGGTCAAGAACGTCAGCGGCTTCGACCTCTGTCGGCTGCTCGTCGGGTCACTGGGGACGCTCGGCTTCCTCGGGGAGGTCGTGCTGCGCTGCCGCCCCCGGCCGGCGGTGTCGCGGTGGTTCGCCGGCCGGGTCGACGATCCGTTCGCGGTGACCTCGGCGCTGTACCGTCCGGCGGCGGTGCTGTCGGACGGGTCGACGACGTGGGTGCTCCTCGACGGGCACGGCGAGGACGTCGACGCGCAACGGCGTGACGTCCTCGCGCCCGTTGGGTTCGGCGAGGTCGACGGCCCGCCGCCGCTGACACCCGACGTGCGCGTTGCTGTCGCCCCCGGTCGCTTCGCCGATCCGACCGCGCGTGCGGGAGTCGACCCCGCCGTCGCCGAGCTGAACCGGCGCGTCAAGGCGAACTTCGACCCGACGGGCCGGCTCAACCCCGGTCGCGAGGTGTGGACCGCCGCGTGACGACACGCCTCGACGTCGTCGACGACGAGCTCGTCGCCTGCGTGTCCTGCGGCCTGTGCCTGCCGCACTGCCCGACGTACCGCGTGACGGGGGAGGAGTCGGCATCGCCGCGTGGCCGCATCGCCGCCATGCGGGCGGTGCACTTCGACGGCGCGCCCGTGGACGACGCCTTCCTGTCGTTCATGGACGCGTGCGTGCAGTGCCGCGGGTGCGAGGCGGCGTGTCCCTCGGGCGTGCCGTTCGGGCGGCTGATGGAGGGCGCGCGGTCGGCGACGGCGCGGGTCCCGTGGTGGCAGCGGCTCGGGCTGCGCCTCCTGCCGCGTCACCGGCTGCTCGTGGCGTTGTCGTGGGTGCTGGCGCTGCTGCAGCGGGTGCGCCTGGTCCCGCGCCGGTTCGGCCTGCCTCGCATCCCGTTGCGCCGCCCCGCGCTGCGCTCGTCCCCCGCGCCGGACGCGTGGCTGTTCACCGGCTGCGTGATGGACGCGTGGATGCCGTCGGCGCACGCCGCGGTGGCGCGCGTGCTCGAGGCGGCGGGGTTCGCCGTCGGTGTCAGGTCCGGGTGCTGCGGCGCGCTGCACACCCACGCGGGGCTCGTGGCGGAGGGGCACGCGCTCGCCGAGCGCACGCTCTCGCCGACGACGTTCCCCGGTGCTGCGCCGATCGTCGTCGACTCGGCGGGGTGCGGCGCGCAACTGAAGGCGGCCGATGCCCGTGGCCGCGTGTACGACGTCCACGAGTTCCTCGCGCTGCACGCCGATCGGCTCCCGGCGCCCGGGGCGCGGCGGTTCGAGCAGCCCGTCGCCGTGCAGGACCCGTGCCACCTGCGCCATGTGCAGAAGGCGCACCAGCACGTCCGCACGGTGCTCGCCCCGTACGCCGACGTCGTCGAGCTCGACGACGACGGCCTGTGCTGCGGCGCCGGCGGCGCGTACAGCGCGCTGCACCCCGACATGGCGGCCTCGATCCGTGATCGCAAGCTGGCGTCGATCGCCCGCAGCGGCGCGCCCGTCGTCGTGTCCGCCAACCCGGGCTGCGCGATGCACCTGTCCGCCGCGGGCCTCGACGTCCGCCATCCGCTCGAGATCGTCGACGAGGTGATCAGTGGCCGGTGAGTTCGACGACATCCGTGCTCGTCTGGAGGCGATCTCCGAGGAGCTCGCCGACCTGGCCATCGAGCGACTCCGGGAGTCGATCGACGCCGGCGGCAACGAGCTGCCGGTCGACGAGCGCCGCCTGACACGCGCCCGGCGGGCGGTCGAGAAGGCCATCGGGATCCTGAAGGAGCCCGACGACGTCGAGTGATCTCGTTTTGCCAGCAGCAGCGCACCCATTTCGGTACCGCTGCTGCTGGCAAAACCAGTATCAGTCGAGCGGGGGCGCGGACTTCAGCTGGTCGAGGTCCCAGATGAGGTCGTGCAGCAGGGCGAAGTGGCGGCGCTCGAAACGCATGACCAGCCGGGGCAGGTCGACCTTGTCGTCGTCGGCGACCTCGGCGGGCAGGGCGCCGGCCCGTTCGATCGCACCGGACACGACGATCTCGCCGTAGCGCGAGTTCAGGTCGGCGAGCTCGTCGTCGGTCGGCGACGACTTCAGCCGCACCACCAACCGGTCGCCGACCCAACGTACGGAGTCGTAGTTCCGGTAGAACTGCCGCAGCAGCCGCGCCGCCTCGTTGGCGTCGTCGGTGATGCGGTACAGCTCGAGGTCGTGGGGTGACACGAGGCCGCGCGCCGCGACCTCGTTACGCATGAACGCCTCCCACGTCCGCCAGTAGGTCCCGCCGCTGACCTCGAGCAGCACGATCGGCTTCGGCTCGCTCTTGCCGGTCTGCACCAGCGTGAACAGCTCGAACGCCTCGTCGAGCGTGCCGAACCCGCCGGGGAGGACGATGAAGCCGGCCGACTCCTTCATCAGCATCAGCTTGCGGGTGAAGAAGTACTTCATCGACACCAGGCGGTCGCCGGCGATGAACTCGCTGGCCTCCTGCTCGAACGGCAGTCGGATGTTCACACCGATCGCCGAGTCGATCCCGGCGCCCTCGACGCCCGCCTCCATGATCCCGGGCCCGGCGCCGGTGACGACCATCCAGCCCTTGTCGGCGAGCGCGTGGGCGGCGGCACGGGTCTGCTGGTAGAGCGGGTCGTCGGACGTCGTGCGGGCCGACCCGAAGATCGTCACCTTCGGCCGCCCGTGGAACGGCATGAACATCTTGAACGCGGCGCGCATCTCCTTGAGCGCTGCGTTGGTGATCTTCAGGTCGAGCCGGTCGGCGTGGTCCTGCGCGAGCAGCACGGCCGAGGCGAGGATCTCGAAGAGTTGGTCGCGGTCGTCGGTGGCGCCGGCGGCGTCGAGAAGCTCGACGATCCGCTGGTCGAGGTCGGCGTCGCCGGTTCGGTGGCGGGGGAGGCGTGCGTTCATCGTCCTGACGCAGCCTGTCATGCGTCGCCGACGTCGCCGTCACGAGCGGACGTCAGGACCGCCGGCAACTCGTCCAGCCCGTCGATGCGCGCATCCGCGAGGCGCGCCTCCGGCCGGTGCGCGTGGAGGTGGCCCCACGGTCCGCGCCGGACGAAGACGGTGAACATCCCCGCGGCGCGGGCGGGCATGACGTCGTTGTCGAGCCGGTCACCGACATAGGCGATGCGACGCGCCGGCATGCCTGTCTCCTCGACGACGCGATCGAAGAACTCCGGCGACGGTTTCTCGACGCCCCACCGCGCCGACGAGGCGATGAAGTCGACCGACAGCCCGAGCCGTTCGAGCGCCTCGCAGGCGCCCTCCGGCTGGTTCCCCGCCAGGCCCACGAGGAAGCCGCGCGCCCGCAGCGACGCCAGGCACGGTGCCGCGTCCGGATAGAGGTCCCCGACCTCGATCGCCAGCGGCGGTCCGGCGCGCTCGACGCCGAGCAGCGGCCACAGGCCACGGTGGTCGTGACCACGCTCGATCAGCGCGCCGAGCGCCGCGAAGAACGTCAGCGGCGACACGCCGGCGCGCCGGGCCTCTTCGAGCCAGATGCGGTTCTCGTTCACCAGGGTCTCGCCCACGTCGAGGACGACCGCGCGCACCGTCACGAGCGGGCAGTCTTGTGCGGCCATGACCGAGGTCCGCACGTGTTCGTTCTGCGGCACGACCGCCGACGGCCCCGAGGGCGGACTGCCCGAGGGCTGGTCGATCGGCGTCGACGCCCACGGCCGCCCCGAGTTCCTCTGCCTCGAGTGCGCCCGCACGCACATCCGGGCGATCGAGGGGAAGCTGCCCGAGGAGTACTGGTAGTCCGGGGGGCTCGCAGCCGTCAGGCGGACAGCGAGAGCCCGGCCCGCACGGCGGCGCGGCCGACATCGCGTCGGCTCGAGACCCCGAGCTTCGACAGCACCGACGACACGTGGTGGTCGACGGTCTTCGCCGACAGTACGAGCCGGTCGGCGATCTCGGTGTTGGTCAGGCCGCCGGCGAGGAGGGACGCGACCTCGACCTCGCGCGCGGTGAGGCCCGCGGCGTTGGCGCGGGTCGACGGGCGCGGTCCGCGGGGGACGTCCTTCACGCCGAGCTCGCGCAGGCGACGAGCGACGAGCTGGGCGCGCGGGCGGGCGCCGAGCTGCAGGAGCATCTCGTGCGCCTCGCGGAGGTCGGCCTCGTCGCCACTGTCGCCGAGGACGTCGGCGGCCTCGTACATGCATCCCCGCGCCAACCAGTGGTCGGCCACGTCGCGCGGGTCGACGTCACCCTCGGACGTCGGGAACGACACACCGAGTCGGCGCGCCCACCGCGCCGCGATCTGCACGCATTCGACGTCGAGGCGATCGACGAGCGGCACGATCGCCTCGATCTCGGCCCGTGCAGCTGCGACGTCACCGGCGAGCCACGCGGCCTCGGCGCGCGCCACGCGCACGGGGTGGACGTACTGGGGGTCGCCGATCCCGTCGAGCAGCGCGAACGCCTCGTCCAGCACCTCGGTGACGCCGGGGTCGCCGCGGCGCGCTCGCACGGTCCCGAGCGCCACGAGCCCGAGGCCCCGGTGGTGCGCGGCGATTCCGGATTGACCGACGAGGACGTTCGCGTCGGCGACGGCATCGTCCCAGCGGTCGAGCAGGAGGAGACTGGGCGTGCGGCTGACGAGTAGGCAGTTTCGTCGATACAGCAACTCGTGCTCCTCTGCGAGCGCGAGTGCGTCGGCGAAGACCTCGAGCGCCCGAGCAGGCTCACCCGCGAGGCGGTTCGCCTCGCCGAGGTTCGAGCTCATCGAGCACGCCTCGCGCACCATGCCGGCGCGCTTGGCCCGATCGACGCCGTCCTCGAGTGCGCTTGCACCGTCGAGATCGCCGAGGCAGACACGCGCCATTCCGATGGCGTTCAGTGCGCGGGGGGCGGCGTCGTCGGCGCCGAACTCTTCGGCGAGCTCGAGCGCTCGGTGGCCCTCGTCGATCGCCTGGGCGAAGAACCCCATGACCATGTGCTGCGAGGCGAGCTCGGCCAGCGCCTTCGCCAGCGCCGGTGACGGTCCGAGCGCTTCGAGCTTCTCGACCGCTGCTGCCGCGATGACGAGCGCTTCGTCCCCCCGGTCGGCGGACCAGTAGATCCCACCCAGCCAGGTCTCCCACTCGGCCAGGCGGGCGGGGTCGCCGGCCCCGACGAGCAGTGCCCGCGCCCGATCGCCGGCGGTGACGGCATCAGTGGTGCGGTCGAGGTGCATGCACGTCTGCGCGTACGCCTGGAGCGTGCGCAGCCGCTCGGCCGGTTCGAGGGCGTCCTCGTGCGCGAGCGCGCCGCCGTAGAGCGCGGCGGCCTGCTGGTGGGCGCCGACGGCGACGCACGCGTCCCCGGCACGAATCGCGAGGTCGACGATCGCATCACGATCGCCGGACGCCAGCGCGTGGTGCGCGCGCTGGACGAGATCGTCGTCGTCCGTGAGCGCATCCAGTGCGCGGCGGTGCAGCTGGCGACGGCGCAACGGCGTGAGCGCGTCCTCGATCGTCTCGCGGGTGAGGTCGTGGCGGAACTGGACCATGTCGCCGTCGGTGACCACGAGCCCGGCGGCGACGCACTCGTCGACCGCGGCCGGGTCGCCGTCGCCGACGCCGACGACGAGGTCGACCGTGGCGTGGCGACCGAGGACAGCGGCGGCGTCGAGGCAGTCGCGCGCCGGCCCCCCGAGGTGCGCGGCGCGGGCGAGGACCATGTCGCGCACCGTCGCCGGCAGCCCGGCGTGCTCCTCGGCGAGGATCTCGACGACGAAGAACGGGTTGCCGGCGGTGCGGTCGTGCAGCGAGCGGGCGTCGACACCGGAGTCGGCGGCGAGCGTGGCGACGGCGGCCCTGGTGAGCGGCGGGAGCGTGAGGCGGGTGACGTGCGGGCCGACGAGCGAGCCCCAGGCCCGCCGCAGCGGGTGGTCGGCGGCGAGGTCGTCGCGGTGCGTGGCGATCACGAGCGCGCGGAGGGCATCGAGCCGCCGGGCGACGAACCGCACGAGGTCGAGCGTCGCCTCGTCGGCCCACTGGAGGTCCTCGAGCACGACGACGACCGGCGCGTCGGCCGGTCCGCCGGGCGCGGCGAGCTCGCCGAGGAACGCGTCGAACACGGTGGTCCGGTCGCCGGTCGCGATGGCCTCGGCGAGCCGGCCGCCAGTCGCCCGGGCGATGTCGGCGACGGGGCCGAGCGGGCGGGCAGCGAACAGGTCGTCGCAGCGGCCGACGAGGACGCGGTGCCGTCGCGGATCGGTCAGGTGGAGAGCACGGAACTCGTCGACGAGCGCGGTCTTTCCGGATCCGGCCTCGCCGGCGACGACGACGAGCCGCCCGCCGCCGGCCGCGGCCTGCTCGTACCGGTCGACCAGCGTCGCCAGCTGCTCTCCCCGCTCGAGCAACCCCACCACCTCGAAACGGTAGAGGGGGCCATCGGCGCGCGCCACCGTCAGCACGGCCCCCGGCGGACGAGGCAGCCAGGCTCCGGCGCCGTCGCGGCGGCGGCGTGCGCGTGCGTCGTCGCGTGTGCAGCCGGCGTGCCGCCGTCGGTCGCGACGGTGACGCCGACGGCGATGCCACCGGCCACGACGGCGCCGGCGAGGAAGCTCGTGATCGTCCGTCGCGTCAGTCGGCGGGCGGGCTGGTCGATGGTCGGCTCCGCAGTGATGGTCGTCATGGCGTCGTTGTACGACGCGTCGACGGCGGGGCCATCGGGACCGGCACCCCATGTTGGGGCGTCGAGTCCCCATGTTCGACCCCGGCGTTAGAGCCCAATGCCACCCGGCCTCGGGACCATCGGCGACTCGGAACGAACGCCGCGACCTGCGACAGTGGTCCGTCGTGGGCACCCGAGCGGGCGTCAACTTCCTCGCCCTCCTGACCGTCGCCGCCGACCTGGCGATCCTGACCGCGCTCGTGCTCGCCGTCGGCGGGCAGCTGTCACCGGCGCTGGCCAGGGCCCGAACGAGCGCGGCCGGCGCCGTCCGCCCGCTCGCGCTCCCGTTCGCCGCGATCGTCGCCATCGTCGCCACGCTCGGCAGCCTCTGGCTCAGCGAGGGCGCCAACTTCCTCCCGTGCAAGCTGTGCTGGTACCAGCGCATCGCCATGTACCCGATGGCGGTCGTGCTGCCGGTCGCCGTCCTCCGCGGCGACGACCAGCGCATCCGGCCGTACGGCTGGGTGCTCGCCGGCATCGGCGTGACGATCTCGACGTACCACTACCTCGTCGAGCGCTTCCCGTCGCTCGAGAGCTCGTCGTGCGACCCCACCAACCCGTGCTCGTTGCTGTGGGTCTGGAAGTTCCACTTCATCTCGATCCCGTTCATGGCCGGCTCGGCGTTCGTGCTGATCGCCGTGCTGCTCGCGCTCGTTCCCCGCACCCGCACCGCCCCCGTCCCGATGGAGACCCGATGAACCCCCGCTCCCGCAACCTGCTCGTCGCCGCCGCGGTGCTCGTCGTCGCGCTCGCGATCGCCGCCGTGGCGTTCGCCGGCGGTGGCGACGACGACAGCGACGTCGCCTCGGGCGGCGCCACCGGCACGGCCAGCGGGCCGACGTTGCAGCAGTACCAGGCGGTCGACATCACCGGCACCCCGCTCGGTCAGTTCGCGTCGAGCGCCGACGACCCGGCGATCGGCAAGGCGGTGCCCGAGCTCACCGGTCACAGCTTCGACGGCACCGCCGTCCACATCCGCAACGACGGCCGGCCGAAGCTGGTGCTCTTCCTCGCCCACTGGTGCCCGCACTGCCGCGCCGAGGTCCCCGTGGTCCGTGACTGGCTCGACGCCGGCAACGGCACGAACCTCGACGTCTACGCCGTCTCCACCAACGCCACCGCCGACCGGCCCAACTGGCCGCCGTCGAAGTGGCTCGAGGACGAGAACTGGCCCACTCCCGTGCTCGTCGACGACCGCCAGTCGGTGGCGGCGAGCGCGTACGGGCTCACGTCGTTCCCGTACTTCGTGTTCGTCAACTCCGACGGCACGGTCGCGCTCCGGGGCAGCGGCGAGGTGCCCGCCGCGCAATTGACGCAGATGGCCAGCCGGGTGAAGTAGCCGAGCGTCTACGCGGGGGCGACGCGCCCGTAGAGCGTCGTGCGCTGCTCGAGCGTCCGGCCGAGCGGCTCCACGATCGACCGGAACCCGGACTCGTCCATCATCTGCCCGTGCGACGCCCCCGCGGCGCGCGAGATGTTCTCGTCCATCAGCGTGCCGCCGAGGTCGTTGGCGCCGGCCCGCAGGATCTGCCGGACCCCGGGGACGCCCATCTTCACCCACGACACCTGGATGTTCGGCACCCACCCGTCGTAGGCGATGCGGCCGACGGCGTGCATGAGCAGCGCCTCGCGGAACGTGGGCCCGCGACGGGCCTTGCGCTGCAGGTAGATCGGCGACGCCATGTGCACGAACGGCAGCGGGACGAACTCGGTGAACCCGC
>DASSOZ010000017.1:0-30245 GCA_035700105.1 Acidimicrobiales bacterium | reverse complement strand
ACGCGATGTACGTCGGTGAGCGTTGCAGCATCGTCACGTGCGCCGCGGTCTCGGCGAGCGACGGGATCAACGTCACCGCGGTCGCGCCGCTGCCGATCACGACGATGCGCTTGCCTGCGTAGTCGAGGTCGTCGGGCCACGCCTGCGGGTGGATGATCGAACCGCCGGCCGACGTGAACCGCTCGGTGCCGGCGAATTCGGGCGTGTAGCCGTGGTCGTAGCGGTAGTAGCCGGTGCACGAGAACACGAAGCCCGCCGTGAGCTCGAAGCGCTCGCCGGTGTCGACCCGCTCGGCGGTGACGTGCCAGACGGCGTCCTCCGTCGACCACGCGGCGGCAACGACGCGCGTGCCGAAGCGGATGTGCTCGTCGACGCCGCTCTCGGCCGCCGTGTCCTCGATGTACCGCAGGATCGACGCGCCGTCGGCGATCGACTTCTCACCGTCCCACGGGCGGAACGAGTAGCCGAGCGTGAACATGTCCGAGTCGGACCGGATGCCGGGGTAACGGAACAGGTCCCACGTCCCGCCGATGGCGTCGCGCGCCTCGAAGATCGCGTACGTCGCCCAGGGGCACTTGTCCTGGACGTACCACCCGGCACCGATGCCGGAGAGGCCGGCGCCGACGACGAGGACGTCGAGGTGTTCGCGCTGGTCCTGCGGCATCAGGCGGCCTGACCGGCGAGCTTGTCGTTGAGCGTGCCGGCGTCGCCGAACAGCGTGGCCCGCCACGTGGCGACGAGCTCGGTGGTGTCGTGGTCGTCGGGGTGGAAGTCGGGCCGCTCGTAGTCCTTGAGGCGCTCCCACAGGTCGCGGCTGACGATCGGCGAGCGCCGCACCTTGCGCCAGCTCTTGCGCAGCACGCCGGGGCGGTACGTGCGGCGGTCGAGGAGCAGCGATCCGATGATCGACGCGACCAGGCCGAGCACGAAGCCGTACCGCAGGAACTTCATCGTCCAGACGCGCAGGCGCTCGCTGCCACCCACGGCCTTGTAGACGTCGAACGCGACCGCCTTGTGCTCGGACTCCTCGAGCGCGTGCCAGAGGAAGAGGTTGCGGACCTCGTCGTGGCCGAAGAGGTCGCGCGTCGCCTCGCTCGTGAGGACGAGCTCGGCGAGCGTGGCGGTGAAGTGCTCGAGCGCCGCCGTCGCCGCGAGGTTGGCCGCCGCCGGGGCGACGCGCTCGCGTAGCTCGAGGCCGCGCTTGGTGATCCGCTCGTAGAACTTCGTCGGGTAGCCGACCTCGGCGAGACGGTCGTTGAAGGCGCGGTGCTCGCGCCCGTGCATCGCCTCCTGGCCGATGAAGCCGTTCACCTGCCGCTTCAGCTCCGGGTCGGTGATCTGGTCGCGGTAGTGGCGCACCGAGCGGACGAAGAAGTCCTCGCCGTCGGGGAACACCGACGACAGCGACGCCGCCAGATGGCTGAGGACGAGGTCGCCGTCGACGGCGAAGTGCCGGGGCACGGTCCGCAACGACTCCTCGAACGAGATGCGTCGCGTCGGGACGGTGCGCGCCGGGTCGGACGTCTGGGTCTGGGGGGCCACACCGGCAGTCTAGACAACTTGAGGGATTCACTCAATCCCTCAAATCCACTAGAGTGTGTGACACATGTCAAAGGGCGAGCGGACACGCGAGGCCATCCTGACCGCCGCGATCGAGCGGTTCGGGCGCGAGGGCTACCGGGCGACGGCGGTGGCCGACATCGCCCGCGACGCCGGTGTCGGCGGCACCGTCGCGTACGCCTACTTCCCGTCGAAGGAGGCGCTGTTCCTCGCCGCGGTCGACGAGGACGCCGCCGCCGTCATCCACGAGGGCCTCTCCACGCTGGCCGACGACGCGACGATCGACGACTGGCGCCAGACGCTGCTCGTCACGATGGTCGGCGCCGTCGCCCGGCACCCGTTGGCGCGACGGCTGCTCGCCGGGCTCGAGCCCGACGTCACCGACCGGGTGCTCGAGCTGCCGGCGCTGAACGAGCTGCGCAAGGTGTGCGCCGAGCGGCTCGCGGCCGAGCAGTTGGCCGGCAAGGTGCGGGCCGACATCGACCCGGCGCGCATGGCGAACGGGATGGTCGCGATCATCCTCTCGCTGCTGATGTCGGTCGTGCAGCTGGGCGAGACGACCGTCGGCACGTACGCGCCCGACGTCGTCGCCGTGTTCGAGGCGGCGTTGGCGCCGGTCGGGCCGCCGAACGTCAGCTCGGCTGGGGCGTCAATCGGAGGTATGGCTTCAGGGTCCTGAAGCCCTCGGGGAACTTCTCCTTGGCGTCGTCGTCGGAGATCGCCGGCGAGATGATGACGTCGTCGCCGACGTTCCAGTTCACCGGTGTCGAGACGCTGTGCGCGCTGCTGAGCTGGAGCGCGTCGATCACACGGAGGATCTCGTCGACGTTGCGTCCGATCGCCGCGGGATAGGTCAGCGTGAGCTTGATCTTCTTGTCGGGTCCGATCACGAACACCGTCCGCACGGTGGCCGTCTCGATCGCCTTCGGGTGGATCATCCCGTAGAGGTTGGCGACGGTTCGGTCCTCGTCACCGACGAGCGGATAGTTCAGCGCGCTTCCCTGCGTCTCGGCGATGTCGTTCGACCAGCCGCGGTGCGACTCGACCGAGTCGACACTGACGCCGATCAGCTTCGTGTTGCGCGTGTCGAACTCGGGCTTGCGGTTGGCGAACGCGCCGAGCTCGGTGGTGCACACGGGCGTGAAGTCGGCGGGGTGGGAGAACAACAGCCCCCAGGCGTCACCAAGGTACTCGTGCAGGCTCACCTTGCCCTCGGTCGTCTCGGCGGTGAAGTCAGGGGCGGTCTCGCCCAGCTGCAGCGTCATGTGGTGCACTCCTCGCGTGGATAGTTTCTCTAGCGAACACTGGTAATAGAACCGCGGGTCACGGACGCCGGCAAGCGACGTAAGCAGCGCTTACCGGGACTCGACCGAGCAGGGGGCGGGTGGTCCACTGCCGTCGAAGGCGACCAGTCGGGCGCCGGGAGGGGCGGCCGTGGCAACGACACTGACGTCGGACACGACGGACGGCGATGCGGATGCGCGCCTCGCGCGCGCCGCGCTCGCGGCGGTCGTCGAGCACGTGAACCGCGGGCTCGTCGTGGAGCTCCGAGGCGAGCTCGACGTCGTCTCCGCGCCGGGCCTGCGTCGCAGGATGCTCGCGCTCGTCGAACGCCACGACGAGCGGTCGTTCGTCCTGGACCTGCGCGGGCTCACGTTCGTCGGCACCGCCGGGCTCGCCGTCCTCGTCGTGATCGAGCGCGCAGTGCGACGGCGGGGTGGCCGGCTCACTCTCGTCGGCCTGTCGCCGGCCGCGCGCAGGCTGCTTCAGGTCGCGGGCCTCGACGAAGTGTTCACCGTCGCTTGATGGCTTCGTCGGGGGCGCCTCGGCCGCGTCCCGATCCAGCTCGTGCACCACACCCACGTGCCGGTCGTCCTCGTCCCGCCGGCGACGGACGCCGGGTTCTCTAACGCGGACTACGGCTTGACATAGACGCTCGCCGGCGGGATGCTCGATGACGTCAAGTCTTGTTTGTTTTAGAAGGAGGCTCCATGGCCACAGCTGCCGCTGTCCCCGCCACCCGCACACGCGAGCGGGCCGCGGTGCGATCGAGCGATGCGAGTGATCCCGTCGTGCAGTCGTTCTGGCTGCTGCGGATCGGGTTCACCGTCGCGCCAATCCTGTTCGGCATCGACAAGTTCGCGCACGTGCTCGTCAACTGGGATCGCTACCTGGCGCCCGAGTTCACCGACCTGTTCAACGTCAGCGCCCACACGCTCATGTACGGCGTCGGCGCGATCGAGATCGTCGCGGGACTCGTCGTCGCGCTGCGTCCTCGCTTCGGCGGGTACCTCGTCACCGCGTGGCTCGCCGGCATCATCGTCAACCTGCTGATGATCGGCGGCTACTACGACATCGCGCTCCGTGACTTCGGCCTGCTGCTCGCTGCGCTGACACTCGCCCGCCTGGCGACCGTGTTCCCCGCCCACGACCGCCGCTGGATCTAACCGTTCGTCGCTCTCGGAGCGCGCTCGCCGCCCCCGCCGAGCTGCGCTTCGAGAGCAGCGATCCGCATTCGGTCGTCCCGCGATCGCTGCCACCGCTGCGTGTCGTCACGCAGCACTGCGGCGATCGCGAACGGCCGTTGCTCACCTGAGCGCTTCAGCAGCGTCACGGTGAACGCGATCGAGAACGAGTGCCCGTCACGGTGCATCGCCGGTACCTCGAGGAGGCGGTCGCCGTACTGCGTGTCGCCCGTCTCCATCACCCGCCGGTAGCCGTCCCCGTGCCGACGCCGGAGCCGCTCGGGGATGATGATGTCGAGCGGCCGACCGACGGCCTCCTCGGCGCTCCATCCGAACAGCCCGACGGCGGCGCCGTTCCAGAACCTGATCGTGCCTTCCGGGTCGGCGACGATCACGGCATCGGCCAGCGACTGCACGAGCTCCGCGAGGAAGGCGTCATCGACGGTCACGGCGCGTCCCGGAGGATCCAGAACAGCACCACAGGCTCGGACGTGAGGTTGCGCCACGACTGCACGGGGACGGTCGTCGCCAGCGCGGCGTCGCCGGTGCGCAGTACGGGCGTGTCGGGGCCGAGCTCGAGTTGGACCAGACCGCGGGCGACGAGCACGAGCTCGACGCCCTTGTGGGGCCGGGGTGGTTGCCTGATCTCGCCCGGGGCGAGCCGCACGAGGAACGCCCGCATGCCCGTCTTGGGGTCGTCGAGGAGCGGTGTGACGGCCGCCGCGCGTCCGGCGCGGTCACGGCGGGCGACGACGTAGCCGCTGGGCGGCGCCACGGTCAGCATCTCGTCGACGGTCACGCCGAGGCGGTCCGCGAGCAGCAGGAGCGTGTCGATCGAGAGCCCGCGACGACCGGCCTCGGCCTGCGAGATCGCACTCGCGGTCACGTCGGCGAGACGGGCGAGCTCCGTCTGGGTGAGCCCCCGGTCGCGACGCACACGCTCGAGTCCCCGCGCCAGCCGGCCGAGCGCGTGCCCGGCAGCGAGGGTGAGGCCGCCGGCCGTGAACTCCGCACGCAGCAACTGGCCCTGGACGGCGAGGGGTCGGCCCTCGGCCTTCGCAAGGCGGACCCTTCCGCGGCTGAGCTCGACGACGCACTGGGTGACGCTCGTGACGCGTTCGATCACGCGCCGGCTCACCGCCGGACGCGGTGCACGCCAGTACGCGATCGCCTCGAGGTCGAACAGGCGCGGGCACACGCGACCGAAGAACGCAGATGCCGGCGCGTCGCCCCAACGCGTGGCGAACGCGTCGAGGCCGTCGACGACGACACACGTGGAAGGCGCGTGGCGCGCGATCCCGACCAGCGCTTCCTCCAGCGCCGCCGGCCCGCTGTGCTGCCGGCGGGGGCGGGCGTCGAGGACGGTGACGTCGTGGCCGAGCTCACGCTCGATGGTGGACGGTGGCCTCGTTGCCGTGACGTAGACGCAGCCTGCCTGCGCCTCGCGCGCCGACCGGAACAGCGCGGCCTCGACCACGGAGAAGAGCCGCGGGTCGTCGGACGCCCACACGACGTTGTCACCGGGGATGAGGCCGCCGAGCAGGTCGTCGACCCCGACGACGCCGCTGCTCAGCCGGTCCGCGCCGGCCGGCGCGACGCGCGCACTGGTAGTAGCAATGCTCACATCGTATGCCGGTTCTGAAAGCGGTGGATCGCTTGACGAAGCCGTGATGTAAGACTAACACTTGCTATTGGAAGAAAGGCCGGGCGATCGCATGGACTGGGCCGGGTGGGCGCTGTTCGGGCTGGTCGCCACGTCGGCGCTGACCGCGGTGATGATCGTGGCGCAGCTCGCGGGCATCACCCGCCTCGATCTCCCGCTCGTGCTCGGGACGATGGTGACCGGCGACCCGGACCGCGCCCGCGTCGCAGGCTTCTTCATCCACCTCGCCGTCGGTCAGGGGTTCGCGCTCGGGTACGCGGCGACGTTCGCGCTCCTCGACCGCGCGAGCTGGTGGCTCGGCCTGCTCCTGGGTGGGGTGCACGTCGCCATGGCGCTCGCCGTGTTCGTCCCGCTCGTCGCCGGCGTGCACCCGCGCATGGCGTCGAGCCGTGCGGGGCTGGCGTCGACGGCTGCGCTCGAGCCGCCCGGACTCTTCGGTCTCAACTACGGCGTCGCCACGCCCGTCGTGGCCGTCGCCGCGCATCTCGTCTACGGCCTCGCCCTCGGCCTTCTGCTCGGCGCCCGCCAGTGACCGCGGCGATCGAGATCGCGGACCACGGGCTGATCGGCGACACGCGCACGGCGGCGCTCGTCACGTCCGACGGCACCATCGACTGGATGTGCGTGCCGCGCTTCGACGGTGAGCCGGTGTTCGGATGCCTCGTGGGCGGCGACGAAGCCGGCCGCTTCCGCGCCGGCCCGGCCGACGACGCGCACGCTCGCGTGACGCGACGCCGCTACCTGGAGGCGACGGCCACCATCGAGACGACGTGGACGACGGCCGCCGATGCCGGCACCGACGGCGGCGAGCTCGTGCTCACCGAGGGGATGGTCGCCGAGCTCGGCAACCGCCTCCTCCCGACCACGCTCCTCGTGCGGCGCCTCGAGGCGCGGCGCGCATCCGTGCGCGCCCGGATCGACTTCGATCCGCGCCTCGGCGACCTCCACCGCCGTCCACGCCATCGCCGAGGCCGCCACGGTCTGGTGTGCACGTGGCGTGGCCTCGCGGTCGCGCTCGGCACGTCGCCGCTGGTCGACATCGAGCCCGGGGTCCCGCTGGATGTCGTCGTCGACCCGGGGCGACCGCTGGTGCTCACGGTCGCAGTCGCACACCGCGAACCGCTGGTGCACGTCGATGCCGACGAGGCATGGGCCGCGTTGCAGCACGACGAGGCGCGCTGGCGGCGGTGGTGCGACGGCGTCGACGGCGATCTCCCGCATCGCGACGCCGTGGTGCGCAGCCTCATGACGCTGCGCCTGCTGACGTACTCGCCGTCGGGCGCGCCGGTCGCGGCACCGACGACGTCGCTACCGGAGGACCCGGGCGGCATTCGGAACTGGGACTACCGGTTCGCGTGGCCACGCGACGCGAGCATCGGCATCGGCGCGTTCCTCGGCGCCGGCAAGGTCGACGAAGCGCGCCACTTCTTCGCGTGGCTCCTCCACGCCAGCCGCCTCGACCGGCCGCGGATGCCGGTGCTGCTCACGCTCGACGGCCGCCACCCGCGCGCCGAGCGCGAGCTCGTCGGTTGGCCCGGCTACGAGCAGAGCCGCCCGGTGCGCGCCGGCAACGGCGCCGCCGACCAGCACCAGCTCGACGGCTACGGGTGGGTGCTCGACGCCGCGTGGCTCCTGACGCGCGCGGGCGAGCCGCTGAACAGCGAGGCGTGGCGCGCGATGCGCGGCTTCGCCGACGAGGTCGCGTCGCGGTGGACCGAGCCCGACTCGGGGATCTGGGAGGTCCGGGGCGACCTCGCGCACCACGTCCACTCCAAGCTGATGGCGTGGCTCGCACTCGACCGGGCGCTGCGCATCGCCGCGACGAGACGGACGCCCGCCCGCCAGATCACGCGCTGGACCGCGGCGCGCTCGGCCGTGGCCGGCGAGGTGACCAGTCGTGGCTACGACGCCGGGCGCGGCGCGTACACACGCACGTACGGGTCCCGCGACCTCGACGCCGCGGTGCTGATCCTCCCGCTGCTCGACCTCGAGCCGCGGGGCTCACCGCGCGTTGACGGGACGATCGACGCGATCCGCGAAGAGCTCGGTGCCGGCGGTCCCCTGGTGTTCCGCTACCCGCCCGGAACGGACGGCCTGCCGGGTACCGAGGGAGCGTTCCTGCCGTGCACGTTCTGGTTGGTGCAGGCACTCGCCACGTCGGGTAGGCGCGAGGAGGCCGGCGCGCTGTTCGCCGACGCACTCGCGCTCGCCAACCCGCTCGGCCTGCTACCCGAGGAGATCGACCCGGCGTCCGGCGCGCACCTCGGCAACTTCCCGCAGGCGCTTTCACATGCCGCGCTCGTGCAAGCGGCGCTGTCGCTACAGTCCGGCCGGTGACGGCAGACGCAGCACGGCGCGCGCCACACCCTGCTGTCGACGGTCGTCCCGCGGAACTGCGGGCGTTGGCCGACGCCATCCGAGATCTCATCGACGCGACCGTCACGACCGACGCGCCGGCGCAGGTCACCGCGGACGTCGCCCGGCGGGTCGACGAGTTGACGGCGGCGCTCCGCGAACACACGCCCGACACGCCGTATCCCCGCTTCGTGTTCACGCCCGACGACGTCGAGGAGACCGCGCTCGCCGACCGCATGCCGTTCGACGCGGTGATCGGCGCCTACAACCCGATCGCGCTGCCGGTCGACGTCGCCGTCGTCGACGGGAAGGCGATCGGCCGGGCGACGTTCACCACGCCGTTCGAGGGTCCGCCCGGATGCGTGCAGGGCGGCGTGATCGCGGCGACGTTCGACATCGTGCTCAGCGCCGCCAACCGCGCCGCGCAGGCCGCCGGTCCGACGGTGTCGCTGACGATGCGCTACCGGCGTCCGACGCTGCTGCACCGCGAGCTGGTCGTCGAGTGCGAGGTGGTCGAGACCGACGGGCGGCGCACGCGCTCGGTCGGGCGCATCGTGCAGGACGGCGAGGTGACCGTCGAGGCCGAGGGCGTGTTCGCC
This sequence comes from Acidimicrobiales bacterium, assembly GCA_035700105.1. Lineage (GTDB taxonomy): Bacteria > Actinomycetota > Acidimicrobiia > Acidimicrobiales > DASSOZ01 > DASSOZ01. The sequence continues at coordinate 21,603 of DASSOZ010000017.1, read as the reverse complement.
GTCGTCGACCCGAAGACGATCGCGTCGTTCCGCGCCCGCTGAACGCCGCGTTTGTGTCGGTTCGGCGGTGCTCGTTCGGCCGAACTGACACGAACCCCGTCAGGCGCGCGGGCGGAAGTACGGGAGCTGGATGTCGTCGCTCGCCGGGTGGAACTCCACCGCGAGTCGCAACCCCGGCGCGAGGTCGTCGGGGTCGCAGCCGACGACCGCGCTCATCATCCGGAACCCCTCGTCGAGCTCGACGATCGCCGGCGCGTACGGGACCGTGAACGAGGGGTGCTGCGGCCGCCACACGACCGTCCAGCTGTAGAGCGTCCCGGCGCCGCTCGACGGGAGCCACGACAGCGACCGGCTCGTGCACTTGCCGCACACGCTCGCCGGCCGGAGCGCGATCGTCCCGCACCCGTCGCAGCGCTGGTAGACGAGCTCGCCGCGCGCCGCGGCCTCCCAGTACGGCTTCGACGCCAGCGACGGGTTCGGGACGGGGATGCCGACCGGTTGCGGCTCGAGCACGCTCACGGGCGCTCCCGGCCGAGCACGAGGACGTCGGTGAACAGGGCGCCCGAGCCCCCGTTCGAGCACAGCGCGACCTCGGCGCCGTCGACCTGGCAGGTCGCGCACGTGCCGCGCAGCTGTTGCACGCCGCGGATCACACGCTGCAGCTGCTGCGCGGCGATGCCGGCGTGGCTGAACGACATCGTGCCGCCGTCGGTCGTGACGGGCAGGCGACCGCCGGGCGCGATGTGCCCGTCCTCGACGAACGCGCCGCCCTCGCCCTCGCCGCAGAACCCGAAGACCTCGAGCTGGCGGATGATCTCGAACGAGAACGGGTCGTACAGCTCGGCGACGTCGACGTCGTCCGGAGCGAGCCCGCCGGTGGCGAGTGCGTCGCGGGCGGCGCGCCGGCCGACGTCTCCGGCGAGGTCCCACGCCGGTGCGATCTGGTACGCCGGGCCGTAGGAGTCGCTCGCCCCTCCGAGGATCCACACCGGTGCGGCGTCGATGTCGGCGAGCCGCGACGCCGACGCGAGGACGAGCGCACAGCCGCCCTCCGACGTCATCGCGCAGTCGAGGAGGTGGAACGGGTCGGCAACCATGCGCGAGGCGAGGATGTCGTCGGGCGTGAACGGGCCGCGCCCGTGGTACACGGCCTCGGGGTTGACGTGGCCGCTGTTGCGGATCGTGGCCGCCACCGTCGCGAGCTGCCGTTCGGTCGTGCCGTGCAGGATCATGTGACGGCGGGCCATGAGCGCGAACTCGGCGGCGGTGAAGAGGCCGTAGCCGACGACGAACTCGTTCGCCGGCCGAGTCCACGGCGCGGTCGCGGCGCGGTCGGTGTAGAGGCCCGCGCCACCGGCGGGGACGAGCACGACCTCGGCCTGCCCGCACGCGATCATCTGCGCGGCCTGGAGCACCGCGGGAATGCCGAGCTGGTTCGGGACACGCGTGCACGGGCCGAGCCGCAGCGTCAGCGTGAGCTCCTGCGCGTGGCCACCGACGACGGCGTCGACGTCGGTGGTGGCCAGGCCACCGGAGTCCGCGAGCGCGCCCAGCGCGGCCTCGACGGCGATCGACTCCGAGTCGTGCCCCGGCAGGTGCCGCGCCTGGGTGGTGTTGTGGACGCCGACGATGGCGACGTCACGGTAGGGGTGCGGCATGGCGGCCGTATCCTGCACGAGATGACGGCAGCGGACGACCTGATCCTCGTCAGCGTCGACGATCACATCTGCGAGCCGGCCGACATGTTCGACGCCCACGTGCCGGCGAAGTACCGCCACCTGGCGCCGCGCGTCGTCGTCGACGACGCCGGCCGGCAGCAGTGGATGTACGGCGACAGGCGGGGCCGTGACCTCGGGCTGAACGCCGTCGCCGGCAAGCCGCGCGAGATGTACAACATCGACGCGTACACCTACGACGAGATGCGGCCCGGCTGCTACGACGTCCACGAGCGGGTGCGCGACATGAACGCCGGCGGCCAGCTCGCCGGGCTCAACTTCCCGAACTTCACCGGGTTCTCCGGTCAGGTCCTCAACCAGGGCCCCGACCGCGACGTGAACGAGGTGATGATCAGGGCGTACAACGACTGGCACGTCGACGAGTGGTGCGGCGCATACCCCGACCGCTTCATCCCGTGCGGTCTGCTGCCGCTGTTCGACGTCGAGCGTGCGGCCGCCGAGGTGCGGCGGCTGGCGGCGAAGGGCTGCCACGCGGTCACGTTCTCCGAGAATCCCGAGGCGCTGCAGATGCCGTCGATCCACTCCGGGTACTGGGACCCGCTGTTCGCCGCATGCTGCGACGTCGGCACGGTGCTGTGCTGCCACGTCGGGTCGTCGTCGCGGTCGGCGCCGGCGGCGTCGGACGCGCCGGCGAGCGTGAAGATGACGAGCTCGTCGGTGATGTCGATCTTCACGCTCGTCGACCTGCTGTGGGCCGACTTCTGGCCGCGCTTCCCGTCGCTGCGGTTCTCGCTGACCGAGGGCGACATCGGGTGGATCCCGTACTTCCTCTGGCGGGCGGAGCACGTGCAGGACCGGCACTCGGGCTGGACGCAGCACACGTTCGGGGCCGGGTACGACGGCCCGGCGGACGTGTTCCGGCGCCACATCCTCTGCTGCTTCATCAACGACGCCGTCGGGGTGAAGCTGCTCGACGACTTCAACGTCGACAACGTGTGCTGGGAGTCGGACTTCCCGCACTCCGATGGCACGTGGCCGCGGGCGCCCGAGGAGGCGGCCCGCGTGCTGGCCGACGTGCCCGACGACGTCGTCGCCAAGATCACGCACGAGAACGCGTTGCGGCACTTCTCGTTCGACCCGTTCTCGACGCGCCCCCGCTCGTCGTGCACGGCCGCCGCGCTTCGGGCGGAGTCGCCCGACGTCGACGTCGTCACCCGCGCCGGTCGCCCGGCCGACTCGCGAGATCTCGACGCCTGGCGCCGGTTGACCGGCCAGGCCTCCGCCCGTCCGTCGTCCTAGAACGCGGCGGCGATCGCGAGACCGGCGGCCGCCGCCGCGGTCCCGGCGAGGAGGCTGGCGACGACGTTGGCGACAGCCGGTGTGCGGTCGCCGGCCTCGGCGAGGCCGAGCGTCTCGAACGTGAGCGTCGAGAACGTGGTGTACGCGCCGCAGAAGCCGGTGGCCAGCCACGCCCTCGGCGCGCCGTGGAAGCCGTGGTACAGCGCGGCGCCGGTGACCAGGCCGAGCAGCAGCGAGCCCGTGATGTTGACGGCGAACGTGCCCCACGGGAACAGCGTCCGCCCGACCCGACGCTGGACGGCGCGGTCGAGGAGGTACCGCGCCGGCGCGCCGACGGCGCCGGCGACGGTCACGCCGACGAGCGCGGTCGCGGTCACGTCAGGCGCCTCGCGATCGTGATGCCCGCCCAGGCGGCGGCGAGCCCGGCGGCGACGGTGGCGACGACGTACACGATGGCGATGGCCCCGTGATCGTCCTTGGCGAGAAGGTCCGCATCGACGGCGAAGGTCGAGAACGTCGTGAAGGTGCCGAGGAAGCCGGTCGTCACGAACAGGCGGAGGGCGTGCCGTCGCGGCGCCCGCTCGACGAGGAGCAGGAGCAGCAGCCCGAGCGCGAAGCTCCCGGCGACGTTGATCCAGAACGTCGCCCACGGGAACGACCCCGGGCTGATGTGGATGGCATCGCTGATCGCGTAGCGGGCGGGTGCCCCGAGCGCGCCACCGGCGGCGACCGCGGCGACGTGCCTCATGCGGAGGCGAGGGGCTCGCCCGCGATCTCCTCGGCGTCGATGTCCGTGACCGGGGCGACGAACTGCGACATGTACAGGCGCTGGTAGGGCCCGTCACGCGAGAGCAGCTCGGCGTGCGAGCCCTGCTCGACGATGCGACCGTGCTCCATCACCAGGATGACGTCGGCGCCACGGATGGTGGACAGGCGGTGGGCGATGACGAAGCTCGTACGGTTGCTGCGCAGGCGGTTCATCGCCTCCTGGATGAGCACCTCGGTGCGGGTGTCGACCGACGACGTCGCCTCGTCGAGGATGAGGATCGACGGGTCGGCGAGGAACGCGCGGGCGATCGTCATCAGCTGCTTCTCGCCCGCCGAGATGTTGTCGCCCTCCTCGTTGATGAGCGTGTCGTAGCCGTCGGGCAGCGAGTGCACGAAGCGGTCGACGTACGTGGCGCGGGCCGCCTCCAGGATCTGCGCCTCGGTCGCCGCCGGGTTGCCGTAGGCGATGTTGTCGCGGATCGTCCCGCCGAACAGCCAGGTGTCCTGCAGCACCATGCCGATCTTCGACCGCAGCTCCCGTCTCGGCATCGACGAGATGTCACGACCGTCGAGCGTGATGCGGCCGCCGTCGAGCTCGTAGAACCGCATGATCAGGTTGACGAGCGTCGTCTTGCCGGCGCCCGTCGGGCCGACGATGGCGATCGTCTGACCGGGCTCGGCCACGAGCGACAGATCCTCGATCAGCGGCTTGCGCGGGTCGTACGAGAACGTCACGTGCTCGAACTCGATGCGACCACGCACCGCCGGGGCGGCGCGCACCGCGCCGGACTCGACAGCCGGGTCGGGGCGCTGCTCGTCGGCGTCGAGGAACTCGAACACCCGCTCGAGCGACGCCACGCCCGACTGGAAGACGTTCATCATCGACGCCAGCTGCGTGAGCGGCATCGAGAACGATCGCGAGTACTGGATGAACGCCTGGATGTCGCCGATCGAGATGGCGCCGGCGTGCACCCGAAGGCCGCCGACGACGGCGACGAGGGCGTACTGCAGGTTGCCGACGAACATCGTCAGCGGCTGCATCAGGCTCGAGAAGAACTGCGCGCCGAAGGACGCCTCGAACAGCTCCTCGTTCGTGTCGCGGAACGTCTGCTCGACCTCGCGCTGGCGGCCGAACGCCTTCACGATGGCGTGCCCGGTGAAGGTCTCCTCGATCTGCGCGTTCAGCAGGCCGGTGTTGCGCCACTGCGACATGAACCGCGGCCGGGCCCGGCGTCCGACGATGTTCATCGACCACAGCGAGAGCGGCACGGTGGTCATCGCGACGACCGCGAGGAACGGCGAGATCGTGAACATCATCACCACGGCACCGATCAGCAGCAGCAGCGAGGTCAGCATCTGACCGATCGTCTGCTGGAGGCTCTGGGCGATGTTGTCGATGTCGTTGGTGACGCGGCTCAGCAGGTCGCCACGGGCCTGGTGGTCGACGTAGCTGAGCGGCAGCGCGTTGACCTTGTCCTCGGCGGCTGAGCGCAGGCGGAACATCAACCGCTGCACGACGCCGGCGAGCAGGTACGTGGCCGCGACCGACAGCAGCGCCGACGTGCCGTACAGCGCGACCGCCTCGAACAGGATGCGGTGCAGCCGCCCGAAGTCGATGTGCCCGCGGATGACGCCCTTGATGATCGTGTCGGTCCCGTGACCGAGCACGCGTGGACCGAGCACGTTGCAGACGGCGGCGACGACCGCGATCGTGACGATGACCGCGAGCAGCCGCCACTCCCGGCCGAACAGACGCCCGAGGCGGCGCACCGCGACGCCGAAGTCCTTGGACCGCTCGGTCGGCACGCCGACCGACGGGCCCCACCGCCCGGCGGCGCGCGTCTCCGGCGCGGCGAGGTCGATGTCGTCGTCGTCCGGCGGCACGTCGGTGCCGCGCTCGTCGACCCGGCTCACCCGGCTCACGCCGCCTCTTCCGTCTTCTCGCCGATCTGGGACTGGACGATCTCGGCGTACGTCGCGCACGACTCGACGAGGTCGTCGTGCGTGCCCCGGCCGACGAGCGCGCCGTCCTCGAGCACGAGGATCTCGTCGGCGGTCGCGATCGTCGACACCCGCTGGGCGACGATCACGACGGCGGCGTTGCGGGTGAACGGCACGAGCGCGGCGCGCAGGCGCGCGTCGGTCGTCAGGTCGAGCGCCGAGAACGAGTCGTCGAAGACGTAGATGTCCGGCTTGCGCACCAGCGCCCTGGCGATCGACAGGCGCTGGCGCTGCCCGCCCGACACGTTCGTCCCGCCCTGTTCGATGCGAGCGCGCAGCCCGCCGGGCATGAGCTCGACGAAGTCACGGGCCTGGGCGACCTCGAGGGCCTCCCACATCTCGTCCTCGGTCGCGTCGGGCTTGCCGTACCGCAGGTTCGACGCCACCGTGCCCGAGAACAGGTACGGCCGCTGCGGCACGAGGCCGATCGAGCCCCACAGCAGGTCGGGGTCGAGGTCGCGCACGTCGACGCCGCCGACGAGCACCGTGCCCGCGGTCGAGTCGAACAGGCGGGGGACGAGGTTGACGAGCGTCGTCTTCCCGGCGCCGGTGCTGCCGACGATCGCCGTCGTCCGCCCCGGCCGCGTCACGAACGAGATGTCGGTCAGGACCGCGTGCTCGGCACCCGGGTAGTGGAAGCCGACGCCGCGGAACTCGAGCGTGCCCGGTTCCACGAGCGATCGGACCGGCGACGCTGGCGGGACGACGCTCACCTCGGTGTCGAGGACCTCCTGGATGCGTCCCGACGACACCGACGCACGCGGGATCATCGACACCACGAACGTCGCCATCAGCACCGACATCAGGATCTGCACGAGGTAGGTGAGGTAGGCGACGAGCGAGCCGACCTGCACGTCGCCGGCGGCGATGCGGTCGGCGCCCAGCCACAGCACGGCCGTGCTCGACGCGTTGATGAAGAAGTTCATCGTCGGGAAGATCGCCGACATCAGGCGGCCCGCCCGGAGTGCGACGGCGGTGAGGTCGCGGTTGGCGACGTCGAACCGTTCCGTCTCCTGCGGCTCGCGCACGAACGCGCGCACGACCCGGATGCCGGTGATCTGCTCGCGCAGGATCCGGTTCACGTCGTCGATGCGGTCCTGCATGCGCCGGAACGCCGGGACCATCTGCGAGACGATCAGACCGACGATCATTCCGGCGAACGGCATCGCGAACACGAGCACGACCGAGAGGCCGACGTCCTCGCGCATCGCCATGACGACACCGACGACGATCGTGATCGGCGCGGCGACGGCGATGGTGCACGCGAGCACGACGAGCATCTGCACCTGCTGCACGTCGTTGGTGATGCGGGTGATCAGCGAGGGTGCGCCGTACGTGCCGACCTCTCGCGCCGAGAAGTCGGTGACCTTGTGGAACAGGTCGGCGCGCACGTCGGCACCGAAGCGCATCGACACCTTGCCGCCGAGGTACATCGCCGCGATCGCGAACACGACCTGGACGACGGCGACGGCGAGCATGACGCCGCCCCACGTCCAGATGAAGCCGACGTCGCCCTTGAGGATGCCGTCATCGATGATGCGGGCGTTGATGGTCGGCAGCGTGAGCGCCGCGGTCGACTGGACCGCCTGCAGCACGAGGATGCCGAGCAGGGTCCGCCGGTACGGGCGGAGGTGCGTGCGCAACAGCTTCGTCAGCACGACGCCACCCCGTGGAGGAACAGGTGGCGGATCTCGTCGGGCGACATCGGCTCGCCGGCGATCATCGGGTGGCTCGTCGACAGCGTGAGCGCCCGCAGCAGGCGGGCGGCGACGAGCGGCTCGACGGCGAGTCGGTCGCGGTGCGCCTCGAACAGTCGGACGAGCGCGTGGCTGTCGGTCATCGGGCGACGCGCCATCTGGTGGAAGCGCGTCCCGACGCTCGACACGAGCCGCCAGATGTCGATCAGCCGCTGCTGGAGGATCTTGATCGCGGCGGCGACGGCGTCGTCGAAGTCGAGCGCCGGGTCGATGGCGGTCAGCGCGGCCTCGAGCGGCCCCTGGTCGAGGGCCGCCTCGATGACCGCACCGATCACCTCGTCCTTGTCGGCGAACGCCCGGAAGATGGTGCCCTCGGCGATGCCCGCCGCCTCGGCGATCTCACGGGTGGTGACCCGCTCGCCGTGCTCGAGCAGCAACGGCAGCGCCGCCGCCACGATCATCGAGCGCCGCTCGTCGGGTGGGAGCGCGGCTGCCCGCCGGGTCTGCGTCCGTGCCGTCGACAAGGACGGTCAGCGTAGTGAGTGAGTCCCCACTCACTCAAGTCACATCCGGACGACGACCTCGAGGTAGTCGGACGGCACCTTGAGCGTGCCGTCGGTGGCGACGTTGTTCGCCTCGCACAGCTCGAGGAGGTCGCGCTCGAGGGCGGCGGCGCCGTCGGTGTCGAGGGCGCCGAACGCCTTCACCGTCGGGCCGTAGTACGAGCGGAACGTCTCGACGAAGTCGTGCGCGTCACGGAACCGGAACACGTGCTGACGGGTGACCGCGTCGAGGGACGATGCACCGTCGAACAGGTCGGCGAGCCGGGCGTGGGTCCCCCACTCGAGCGGCGAGCGGATGCCGGCGGGCGGTGGCACGTGGCGGCCGATGACCTTGAACATGGCGCCGACGAAGCCGTCGGGTGTCCAGTTGGCGAGCCCGATGCGTCCGCCCGGCCGGCACACCCGCTGCAACTCGGCGGCGGCGCGGTCCTGGTCGGGCGTGAACATCACGCCGAAGCTCGACGTGACGACGTCGAAGGCGCCGTCGTCGAACGGGAGCGCCTCCGCGTCGGCCTCGCGCGTCGTGATCTGGAGTCCCTCGGTCACGGCGCGTGCCGCAGTGCCGGCGAGCAGCGCGGGGACGTAGTCCGACGCGGTGACGTCGGCCCGGCGGCGGGCGGCGGCAAGCGAGACGTTGCCGTTGCCGGCGGCGACGTCGAGGACGCGCTCGCCGGCGGACAGGTCGAGCGCCTCGCACAGCGACTCACCCACCAGTTGGAGCGTGACGCCGATGACGGCGTAGTCGCCGGCGCCCCACGTCACCTGCTGGCGCGACTTGATGGTGTCGAGGTCGGGAGTCGTGATCGTCATGCAACGACCCTCCCTCGGCGGGGCCCGCCGGCGCATCGGGTGCAGACCCCATTCCGCGATCGCGGCCTATGGGGCAGGCGCCCCACGCACGAGGTCGTGCTCGAACGCGAACGCCGTCGCAGCCGCGCGCGACGACACGCCGATCTTGGTGAAGATGTTCGAGAGGTGCCGCGACACCGTCTTGATGCTCAGGTGCAGCGCGGCGGCGATGTCCTTGTTGGACAGCCCCTCGGCGATCAGCCGCAGCACCTCTGCCTCCCGAGCGGTCAGCCCGTTCGGCAGCGCCGGTGCCGACGGCGGCGCGTCGAGGCGGGCACCGAGCTGGTCGAACAGCGATCGGGCGGACGCGAAGAACTCCTGCGCGCCGGCCTCGTCACCACTGTCGCGCAGGGCCTGGGCGAGGACCGTTCGCGTCGTCGCGACCTCGTAGGGGATCTCGAGCTCCTGCCACCGGTGCAGCGCGTCGCGCAACGTCGAGGCGGCGCCGTCGACGTCGTGGCGGGCGAGTTGGAGACGCCCGCGCGCCATCGTGGCCATCGCTCGCAGCATGGGCGTGTCGAACGCGTCGGCCGTCGCTTCGAGGTCGCGCACGCTCGTCTCGGCGCCGTCGAGGTCGCCCGCGGCGATCGCGACCTGGGCCGCGACGGGCATGAGCTTCGCTCTCGCCAGCCGGTTCGGCGGCAGGTCGGCGAGGCAACCGGCGATGATCCGGGCGGCGGCGTCGACGCGTCCCTGCGCCAGCCGCAGCAGTGCGGTGCCCGCACACGTGCGGCCGGAGAGCTCGGCCGACCGGGCGAACGCCTCCTCGGCGCGGTCGAGGTCACCGAGCCGCCGGCGGACGTCGCCGACCTCGGCGAACGCCGCCGCGGCGTTGGCGAGGTGACTGTCGAGCAACTCGGTCGCGGCACGCGTCAGCTCGCGCTCGGCGTCGGCGAGCGCGCCGCGTCGGTCGAGGATGTTGGCCCGGTGGATGCGGCAGATGCCGGGGAAGATCGCCTGCGGGTGCTGCTGGGCCCACTCGCTCGTCGCTTCGGTCCACTCGGCGGCACGCCGCAGGTCGCCGACGTCCTCGCAGGCGCTGATGAGGCTGCAATAGACCTTGCCGGTCGAGTAGGGGTCGAGGCGACCTTCGACGGCGAGGAGCATCGCCTCGTCGAGGTGGGCAAGGCCGCGTTCGACGTCGCCGCCGTCGATGAGGACGCGCCCGATCGTCTGGAGCGCCTGCGCCTCGAGGTCGGGCGAGCCGAGCGACCGCGCGAGCGTGAGCGCGCGGGTGGCCTGCGCGCCGGCGTCGTCGAGCCGGCCGCTGCCGTGCGCGATCTCCGCCTCGCGCAGCAACAGTGCGCCGTGCTCGACGCAGTCGACGTCGTCGGCGAGGAGGCGGCGGGCCCGCTGGAGCCACGCCGACGCCATCGCCGTCCGGTTGCGGAAGCAGTGGTGCTCGTAGAGCCACACCGCGCACTGGCCGGCCCGGCGGGTGTCGCCACTCACCTCGTACGCGTGGAACGCCCGCTGCCGCGCCTCGATGCACTCCTCGAGCCGGCCGTCCCACCACGCGCCGTCGGCGACTGCGTCGAGTTGCCCGGCGTCGTCCGTCAACGAGCCGCCCACCGCCTCGACGGTAGCGCCCGGTCAGGCGTCGCCGGCGGGCACCAGCTGGGCGGCGAGGTGCTCGAGCACGGGGCGGATCTCGTCCGTCGGGCTCCACTCGAGGAACGTGACGCCCTCGTCGGTGCGGCCGGTGTGCCCCGCGGGCCAGTAGTAGACGTCGCCCGCGCGCACGGTCTCCGAGGTGCCGTCGGCGAAAGTGACGGTGATCGACCCCGCGAGCACGGTGCCCCAGTGCGGGCACTGGCACAGCCCGCCGGGCAGGCCGACGAACAGCGGGGTGAAGTCGGTGCCGGCCGGCAGGTCGATGTGGCGCAGCAGCTGGTCGCCGCACTCGACGCCGCGGGTCGTGATGTCGCCGACCTGGAGCTCGAGCGGGATCTGTTCGGTGGTTGCACGCATGACGCCGATCGTCCCCGTCCGGACGTTCGGCGCGCATCGGGCAGACGCTGCATCGCATGGGGCGATCCGGGGCGGCGTGATGGGGTGTTCGTCCGATGCGGGCCCGCGCCGCAGCGGCGACACTCGCGTCCATGACCGACGCCGACGTGACCGGGCTCATCGAGCACGGCCGCGACCGAGAGGCCGCCGTGCTCGGCGCGGCGCCGACGAAGGGGGACCACATGGACGTGCTGAGCCAGCTGGACGAGCTCGGGCCGGTGCTGGCGGGCGTCGTCGGCGGGATCTCGCCGGCGGACCTCGACCGACCGACGCCGTGCGCCGGCTTCACCGTACGGGGCGTGCTCGAGCACATGCTCGGCGGCGCCGCCGCGTTCGCCGCTGCGTTCCGAGGGGAGCAACCGCCGGCGCCGGGCGACGCCGCGCCACCCGACGACGTGCTCGGTTCGTTCGGCCCGGCGCTCACGTCGCTGGTCGACGCGATCCGGTCGCCGGGCGCCCTCGAGCGCGACGTCGCGGCGCCGTTCGGTGAGGTGCCGGGGATGACGTTCGCCCGCTTCGTCGTGCTCGACGGGCTCGTCCACGGGTGGGACCTGGCGACGGCGACCGGCCAGGCGTACGAGCCGCCCGACGCGCTCGTGGCCGAGGTCACCGCGTTCGCCACCGAGGCGCTGCCGCCGCTGCGCGACGGCGAGACGTTCGCCGAGCCGACGACGCCGCCCGCGTCGGCGTCGCCCATCGAGCGCCTCGCCGCGCTCACCGGTCGCGAAGTGTGATCGACTGACCGTGTGGTGATGCCGGCGGCGTTCTTCGGTCACGGGACGCCCATGAACGCGCTCGACCACAACCGCTACACCGAAGCGTGGCAGGCGTTCGGCAACGCCGTCCCGACGCCGCGGGCGATCCTCGTCGTGTCGGCACACTGGTACATCAACGCCACCGCGGTGACGGCGATGGCGACGCCACCCACGATCCACGACTTCTACGGCTTCCCCGACGAGCTGTTCGCCGTCGAGTACCCGGCACCCGGCTCGCCGGAGCTGGCCCTGGAGGTGGCCGACGTCGTGAGGCCGACGTGGGTCGGGCTCGACGTCGACAGCTGGGGCATCGACCACGGGACGTGGTCGGTGCTCCGGCACGCGTTCCCCGAGGCGGACATCCCGGTGGTGCAGCTGGCGATCAACGCCACGAAGCCGTTCGACTACCACCTCGAGCTCGGCGCCGCGCTGGCACCGCTGCGCGATCGCGACGTGTTGATCGTCGGCAGCGGCAACGTCGTGCACAATCTGCGCCGCATCGACTGGGGTCACCCGGACGCCGCGTTCCCGTGGACGCAGAGCTTCGACGACGCCGTCGCCGGCGTCATGACGAGCCAGCCGGGCGATCTCGTGCGCATCGACGAGCGCGACGACTACGGCATCGCGCACCCGACGCCGGACCACTTCATCCCGCTGCTGTACGTCGCCGGGCTGGCCGCGGCCGCCGGCGACACCGCGCACGTGCTCGTCGACGGCTACGCCATGGGTTCGCTGTCGATGACGTGCTACACGGTCGGCTGCGACGAGCTCTCCGCGCAGGGCGACGCCGACGACGACGGCGCCCCTCCCCTGCCGCCGGGCGTGCCCGGCGACGAGACGAACATCTAGGCCACGGACGCCGCCACTCCGAACTCGGCGTACATCTGTACCTCTGCGGTACGGATCTACGCCGAGTTCGGACGGTGCGCCCAGGCGACGACCGGGCCGGCGGCGGCGACGAACGCGTCGAGCTGGGTCGCGTCGTACGCAACGGGGACGACCCGGGACGCGCCGGTGGTGAACGCGGCGTCGAGCGCGGCGATGTGGTCGTCGACCGAGTGTGCCGGCGCGTCGACGTCCCACACGGCGACGACCGCGCCCGTGCGCTCGGCGAGCGCGTGGTGCGCGTCGCCGGTGGGGCCGTCGGCGACGACCAGACAGCGGCGACCGGGCACCCGCGCCGCCGCCGAGCGCACCGCGTCGACGATCGCGCCGGCCGCGCCGTCGACCGCGGCCGGGACGCACACCGAGCGGGGCGCCTCGGTCGGCAGCGTGCGGGCGACGAAGAACCCGGCGTGGCCGCCGGGCTGGGCGGCGACGAAACCGGTCGGCCCGACGAGCGACGCGTACGCCCGCGTGAACGACGAGGGCGACGCGGGGAGCGCGGTCCGCTCCCACCCCGCGGCGGTGGCCGCCGCCAGCAGGGAGCGGATCGCCGGCATCGCGATCTCGGCCCGCGGCCGCACCCTCACGACCTCCGCGAGCGGGGCGAGCATCCGCGGCGGCACGTCGACCGTGCTGCGAACGAGCGACCGCCAACGCGACGGCGGCGACTCCAGCGGGTCGAGGCCCGACGTCACGACGAGGTCGGCGTCGTCGACACCGCCGAGCGCGTAGTCGTCGCGTTGCAGCCCGATCGTCGCCAGATGGTGCCGGCTCTGCCAGTAGAAGACGCCCTTCGCGCCCCACGTGTTCAGGACGCCGGCGCCGAGGACGGCGGCGAGCGTCCGCAACCCGGCCTCGGCGTCGTCGTGCAGGACCCCGGGCCCGACGAGGAACAGCAGCGACGCGGCATCGTCGATCGCCGCCCGGACGCCGTCGTCGACCGGCAGCCACGACGGCTCGCCCACGGGCGGAATGTATACGATCCGCCGGTGGGTCCTCGCACGCTGTGGTCGCTGATCGAGCGCCGCGCCGCCGAGACACCCGACGCGACGATGGCGCTCGACGAGGCAGGCCGGGCCCTCACGTACGCGCAGTACCGGGACGCCGTCGACGGCTGCGCGCGCACGCTCGTCGCCCACCACGGCGTCCGTCCCGGCGACGTCGTGTCGTGGCAGCTCGGGACGTCGATCAACGCGATGGTGCTGCTCGGTGCGCTCGCGCGCGTCGGCGCGGTGCAGAACCCGCTGCTGCCGATCTACGGGACGCGCGAGGTCGCCTTCATCACCCGTCAGGCGGGCACCCGCCTGTTCCTGACCGAGGCTCCGGCGGGCGGTGACGACGCCGGGTCCGACGTGGAGCTGCCACCGCCACCGACCACCGACGGCGAGGTGCGCTGGCTGTACTACACGTCGGGCACGACCGGTGAGCCGAAGGGCGTACGCCACACCGACGCATCCGTGATCGCCGGCGGCCGCGCGCTCGCCGAGGGCCTGCGCGTCACTGCCGACGACGTCGAGGCGCTCGTCTTCCCGTTCGCCCACATCGGCGGCGCGGTGTGGCTCGTCACCGGGCTGCTGACGGGCTGCACGCACCTCGTCGTCGCCAGGTTCGACCCGGCGACGACGATCGACTTCCTCGCCGACAACGGTGTCACGCTGGCCGGCGCCGGCACGCCGTTCCACCTCGCGTATCTCGCCCGCCAGCGAGCGCAGCCGGGCACACCGATCTTCCCCGCCGTGCGCGCCTTCCCGGGCGGCGCGTCGCCGAAGCCACCGGCGTTGCACGCCGAGATGCGCGACGAGCTCGGCGGCGTCGGCGTGCTGTCGGCCTGGGGGCTGACCGAGGCGCCGATCCTCACGTGCAACGCGCCCGGAGACCCCGACGACCAGCTGGCGACCAGCGAGGGCCGTCCCGGCCCGGACGTCGACGTGCGCGTCGCCGGCGACGGCGAGCTGCAGGTGCGCGGTCCGCAGGTGTTCGCCGGGTACGTCGACGCGTCGCTCGACGCGGTGGCGTTCACCGACGACGGGTGGCTCCGCACCGGCGACCTCGGGCGGCTCGATGCGCACGGCGCCGTCGTCATCACCGGCCGGCTCAAGGACGTCATCATCCGCAACGGCGAGAACATCAGCGCCAAGGAGGTCGAGGACCTCCTCTACCGCCACCGTGCGGTGGCCGACGTCGCGGTGATCGGCCTGCCCGACGCCGAGGTCGGCGAGCGGTGCTGCGCCGTGGTCACCGCCGCTGATCCCGCGACCGCACCGACACTCGAGGACCTGACCGCGTTCCTCGCCGAGGAGGGGCTCATGAAGCAGAAGTGGCCGGAGCGGCTCGAGATCGTCGACGCGCTCCCGCGCAACGTCGCCGGCAAGGTGCTCAAGCACGAGCTGCGCGACCGCTACGCGCGATGAAGCCGTACCCCGCGGTCCCCGCCGGGCTCGTCGCCACGCACGACGACGGCGCGGGCGTCCTGCGCATCCGCTTCGACCGCGCCGACCGTCGCAACGCGCTCACGGACCCGATCGTCTACGCCCTCGTCGACACGATCGACGCCGCCGGCTCGGACGAGCGCGTGCGCGTCGTCGAGATCACCGGCGCCGGCGACCACTTCTGCTCCGGCTTCGACCTCGCCGACCGCCGCAACGGTCGCGGCGGCGCAGACGACGCTCAGAAGCCGCGCATCACGTCGATCCACCGCCGCATGCACGCGCACGTCAACCGGCTGATCCCGGCGATGCTCGAGAGCCAGACGCCGATCGTGTGCGCGGTGCGCGGGTGGTGCATCGGTCTCGGCCTCGACATCGCGCTCGCCGCCGACTTCACCGTCGTCGCCGACGACGCGCGGCTGTGGGCGCCGTTCACCACGTTCGGCTTCACCCCGGACAGCGGCGCGTCGTGGCTGCTCCCCCGCCTCGCCGGTGTCGCGCGTGCCAGGGAGATGCTGCTGCTCGGGGAGCAGGTGTCGGGCGTGGACGCCGCGTCGTGGGGGCTCGTGCACCGCGCCGTGCCCGGTGACGAGCTCGACGCGACCGCGGGCGCGCTCGTCGACCGCCTCGCACACGCGCCGACCGTCGCCGTCGGCCTCACGAAGCTGCTCATCCACCGCGGTCTCACGTCTGACCTCCCGCGCCACCTGCACGACGAGGCGTGGGCGATGGAGGTGTCGAGCCGCTCGGACGACTTCAAGGAGTACGGCGCCGCCGGCGGCGAGCGGCGCGACCCCGACTACCGCGGTCGCTGAAGCGGCGCGTCCTCGAGCGCGGCCCACAGCGCCCGCTTCTTCGTCAGCAGCTCGTCGAGCGGCGTCAGCGCGATCGTCTCGCCGAGCGCCTGGGCGGCGTCGCGCAGCGCCGACGGCGGGTCGACGACCTGCGAGCAGATGCCGAGCTGGTAGGCGCGCGCCGCCGTCATCCGCTCGTGACGGCCGGCGAGCGCCATGCGCAGGACCGACTCCATCGGCGACTTCCGGACGAGGCCGATCGTCTCGTATGCCGACACCTGCCCGACCGACACGTGCGGGTCCAGCAGCGTGGCGTCGCTCGCCATGACGACGACGTCGGCGTCGGCGACGAAGTGCAGACCGCCGCCGGCGCACACGCCGTTGACCGCGGCGACGACCGGCTTCCATACGCCGTTGTGCCACGCGGTGAGACGCAGTGCTGCGTCCCGCGTGCGGCGCGACTGCTCGCGCAAGGCGTCGCGGTCCTTCGCCAGCTGCACCACGTCCAGGCCCGTCTGGAAGGCGCTGCCGTTGCCGGTGTTGACGATCACCCGCACGTCGTCGTCGGCGTCGAGCGCGACCCACGCCCGCTCGAGCTCGGCGAGCATCGTCGCGTCCATGGCGTTGCCGCGATCGGGGCGGTCGAACACGAGCCACCCGACCGGACCGCGCCGCTCGACCACGAGCGTCTCGTAGTCGTCCGCACGGGCGCCGGCCACCGCCGGGACTGTAGACATCACGCCCGTGTCGACGAACGAGACGTTCCGGGCGCGCCTCGACGCGCTCGTCGGGAGGCCGCTCGGGTCGGGAACGCCGACCCCGGGCCCCGATCCCGTGAACCAGCCGATGATCCGGCACTGGGCGGCGGCGTTCGAGGACGCCAACCCGGTGTACGTCGATCCCGACGCCGCCGCTGCCTCACGGTTCGGCGCCGTCGTCGCGCCGCCGCTGATGTTGCAGACGTGGACGATGGCGACGCCGAGGATCACCGGCATCGCCGAGCGGGGCGGGTCGCCGGTCGAGTCGACGGGCGAGAGCCCGCTGTCGGTGCTCGACGACGCCGGCTTCACCGCCACGCTCGCGTCGAACTCCGAGTTCGAGATCGAGCGCTACGTCCGCGTGGGAGAGGTCGTGTCGTCGTCGACGGTGCTCGAGTCGATCTCGGACGAGAAGCAGACGCGACTCGGCGCGGGGCACTTCGTCACGTGGGTGACGACGTACACCGTCGGGGACGGCGAGGTCGTCGGCCGCCAACGGTTCCGCATCCTCAAGTTCAAGCCCGGGGCGCCGTCGTGAGCGTGCGCTGGGCGGACGTCTCGGTGGGCGACGAGCTGCCGACGCTCGTGCTCGAGATGACGGCGACGCGCATCGTCGCCGGCGCGATCGCCACCCGCGACTTCATGCCCGTCCACCACGACCGGGACTACGCCAACGCGCAGGGCGCGCCCGACATCTTCATGAACATCCTGTCGACGAACGCGTACTGCACGAGGTTCCTGACCGACTGGGCCGGCCCCGACGCGATGGTGCGGCGCGTGTCCATCCGCCTCGGCGTGCCGGTGATGCCCCGGTCGACGCTGACGTTCACCGGCACGGTGACGGCGACGACCGCGCCGGACCTCGTCGACGTCGAGTTCCGCGCCACCAACGACCTCGGCGACCACGTCACCGGCACGGCCACGCTGTCGCTGAGCCCGACGGGGCCCGCCGGATAAATAGACAACACTGTTCACCGATAGCTACGGTTCGCGGCCGTGGCACTCCGTCCGCTTCCGTCCCTTTCCGGCCGGCGCGTCGTGATCACCGGCGCCGCCCGTGGCATCGGCGCGGCGCTGGCCCGCCGCCTCACCGAACGCGGCGCCCGCGTCGCCGTCGCCGGCCTCGAACCCGAGCTGCTCGAGAAGGTCGCCGCCGACTGTGGCGGGCCGTGGTGGCCGTGCGACGTCACCGACCGGGCGTCGGTCGATGCCGTCGTCGACGCCGCCGCCGACGCGTTCGGCGGGCTCGACGTCGTCGTGGCGAACGCCGGCGTCGCCGCCCAGCTCCCGATCGTCGACGGCGACCCCGCGATCTTCGAGCGCACCGTCGCCGTGAACCTGCTCGGTGCCTACTACACGCTGCGGGCGGGCGGCCGCCACGTCGCCCATCCCGGCGGGTACGCGCTGGCGATCTCGTCGCTCGCCGCCGCGGTGCACGTGCCGCTGCTCGGCGCGTACAGCGCGTCGAAGGCCGGCGTCGAGGCGCTCGGCAACACGCTGCGCACCGAGCTGCGCCCCTCGGGTGGGCGGGTCGGCGTCGCCTACTTCGCCGAGCTCGACACCGACATGACGAGCCGCGGGTTCGGCACCGAGGCGGCGCGCGCGTTCTTCGGGGGCGGGCGCGGCGCGGTGACGGGCGTGACCGCGCTCTCCGTCGGCATCGACGCGCTCGAGCGCGGCATCGCCCGCCGGTCCCGCTGGGTGTGGGCGCCGTGGTGGGTCGGCGGCGCGCTCCCGGTGCGCTCGGCGGTACAGCCGATCGTCGACCGCGTCGCGCAGCGCCACCTCCCCGAGGTCCTCCGCATCGCGCGCGACGAGCGCGTCGAGCTGACGACACCGCAATGACCGCGTTGACGACACCGTCGGGCGCCCCGCGCATCGCGCCCGGCGATCGCGACGACGTCGGGCTGTTCACGTGGGGCCTCAGCCGCGTGTCCGGGATCGTGACGCGCACGTCGCCGCCGAACCTGTTCCTCACGCTGGGCCGGCACCGCAAGCTGTTCCGCGGCTGGTTGCGGTTCGCCGGCCGGCTCATGCCGGGCGGGACGCTGCCGCGACGCGAGACCGAGCTCGTGATCCTGCGCGTCGCGTCACTGCGCGGATGCAGCTACGAGTTCGAGCACCACGTCCGCCTCGGCCGGCGCGCCGGCATCACGCCCGACGACGTGGCGCGCGTCGTCGCCGGGCCGTCGGCGGACGGCTGGTCCGAGCGCGAGCGCACGCTGCTCCGGACGGTCGACATGCTCCACGCGCAGCAGGACGTCGACGACGACACGTGGGCCGCGCTGCGTGCGCACCTCGACGAGCGCGAGGCGATCGAGCTCGTGCTGCTGGCGACGCACTACGAGATGCTGGCGACGACGATCGCGACGCTGCGGATCCAACCCGATGTTTGACACGTCGGTCGAGCCACTGCCGCGCGGCCGGCACCAGCTGTCACGCGAGCAGGTCGAGGAGGCCCAGCGCGTCCGCATCTTCCTGGCGATGGCCGACGCCATGGCGGAGCACGGCTACGTCGGCACGTCCGTCGCCAAGGTGCTCGCCGGCGCCGGCGTCTCGCGCGAGACCTTCTACCAACTGTTCGACGGGAAGCTCGAGTGCTTCCTCGCCGCCTGCGACTTCGTCGCCGACGCGCTCGTCCGGCACCTCGCCGCGTCCGTCGGCGCCGGTCCCATCCGTCAGACGTCGATCGACCGGTTCGAGCGGACGCTGACCGAGTATCTCGACACACTCGCGTCGGCGCCGGCGCTCGCCCGCTTGTTCCTGGTCGAGGTCCACGCCGCGGGACCGGAGGCGATGTCGCGGCGCGCCGCGTTGCAGCACCGCCTCGCCGATGCGATGGCCGCACTGCTCGGGGCGCGCACCGACGGCGACCGCTTCGCCTGCCAGACCGTCGTCGCGGCGATGAGCGCGATGGTCGCCGGCCCGCTCGTCGCCGGCGACCCCGACGCCCTGCGCGCCCTCGGCCCGCCGATGCTCGACCACGTCCGCCGCCTCTTCGAAGGGACCCCCCGTGCGAACTCGGCGTAAGACGTTGCGCATAGCGCAACTATCCGCGCCGAGTTCGGTCGTGGTGGCGGTTCTCCTCGCCGTGGCCGCCGCGCTGCTGGCGACCGTCGGCGGCGCGCCGCGGTCACGGGCGGCGGCGATGGAGACGCGCGACGTCTTCTTCACCGCCAGCGACGGCGTGCAGCTGTACGCCACCATCGGCGGCGCGGCACCGCTCGCCGCTCGGCCGGTCATCATCGAGGACAGCCCGTACGCGCCCGGCGTCACGATGCCGTTCGGCGACGCGTACAACTACGTGCAACTGCAGTGGCGCGGCACCGGACGCAGCGGCGGCACGTGGAACACGACCGGCGGGCGCGACCAGCTCGACCTCTCCGAGTTCGTGGGGTGGGCGTGCGGTCAGCCGTGGAGCAACGGGCGCCTCGGGCTGTACGGCTTCTCCGCGAGCGCGATCGCCGTGTACAACTCGCTGCACCTGCCGATGCCGTGCGTGAAGGCCGCCGCGTTGATGGCCGGAACCGTCGACCTCTACCGCGACCTGCTCTACATCGGCGGCATCCAGGCCGCGGTGCCCGGCCTGTACGTCTACGGCGCGGTCTTCGCCCCGTGGCTGCAGAACCTGCCGCAGCGCCTCGCCGAGCAACCCGGCAGCGTGCCCGACAGCCTCGCCGGCTACGGGACGGTCACCGCTGATGTCGCCACGCATCAGACGGAGGACGACTACTGGCGCGACCGCACGTTCAAGGGTGACCGAGACGGCATCCCGATCCTCGCCGACACCAGCTTCTACGACGTCGAACCGCGCGGCCCGTTCCTCGCGTACGAGGCGACGAAGCAGTTCGGCAGCCACCTTCTCGTGATGGGTGCGCACGACGGGTTCCCCGCCGGCACGGGCGGTCCGTTCCCCGAGTACGGCCGCTGGTTCGACCACTACGTCCGCGGCGTCGACAACGGCATCGACCGCGAACCGCCCGTGAGCGTCTACCTGTCGAACGGGTCGCGCGAGCAGCTGCTCGGCGGGTCGTTCACCCACTTCACCGCCGAGGACTGGCCCCTGCCCACGACGAGGTGGACGCGCCTGTTCCTCACGTCGGCGAAGAGCGGGAGCGCGCAGTCGCTGTTCGACGGCTCGCTGTCGACGGCGGCGCAGGCCACGCCGGCAGCCCAGCCGTACCCGTTCTTCCCGGCGAACTCGTTCGAGACCGACCCGCACACGACGTCGGCCATCGCCGGCGCGACACAGCTCGACCGCGCCGCCACGTACTTCCCGTTCCTCACGAACATGGCGCTCACCGAGCCGACGTCGATCACGTTCACGACGCCGCCGTTCGCGTCCGCGGTGGACGCGGTCGGGCCGGCGAGCGTCGACGTGTTCGTGTCGTCGACCCAGGGCGAGACGGACCTCGTCGTGGTGCTCGCCGACGTGTGGCCCGACGGTACGGCGCACGCCGTGACGACCGGTCAGTTGCGGACGAGCTTCCCGAACGTCGACCGGTCGCGCTCGCGGATCGATCCCGTGACGGGCGAGATCGTGCAGCCGTACACCGACTTCTCCGCCAAGACGCCGCCGTCACCCGGTGAGGTGCGCGAGTACCACGTCGAGCTGCTCCCGCTGGGCAACCACTTCGGCGCCGGGCACCGGCTGCGTCTCTACGTCGTCGGCACGCCCAACCATTCGCAGCCGTCACTGCCCGGCGTCAACACCGTGGTGCTCGGCGGCGTCACACCGTCGCGCCTCGTGCTGCCGACGCTCGGCGCGCCGCCCTCGTTCCGGTGATCAGCCCATGCCCGCCGAACTCTTCGCGGAACCCGCCCTCTCAGGGCGGGTTCCGCGGAAAAGTCGGAGTGGGTTCAGCGGAACGAGTAGTTGATCGGCAGGTGCTTCACGCCGGACACGAAGTGCGCCTGCGACCACTCGGCCTCGCCGGCGGGCTCGATGTGAGCCAGCTCGCGGGCGAGACGGCCGAGCATGGTGCGGATCTCGCGCTTGGCGAACTGCACACCGAGGCAGAAGTGGGCGCCGACGCCGAACGACAGCAGCTTGTCGGCGTCCGGCCGGCGGACGTCGAAGCGCATCGGGTCGACGAACACGTCCTCGTCCCGGTTGGCCGAC
>DASSOZ010000016.1:0-85535 GCA_035700105.1 Acidimicrobiales bacterium | reverse complement strand
TGTTCGAGCTGCACCGGTTCACGCTGATCAGGTAGCGCGCGGCACGAGCTCCACCGGGGCGTGGCGCACCCCCGTGTGCTTGTTGCTGCGCGTGCGTTCGACGGGTCCGGTCGGCACGACACCGTCGAAGCGGTCGAGTATCGCGTCGAGCACGAGGCGGATCTCCATGCGGGCGAGGTTGGCGCCGAGGCAGAAGTGCGTCCCGTGCCCGAAGGCGACGTGCGGGTGTCGGCGTGCTTCGTGACGACCCAGAAGCCCTCGCCGCCCGGCGTGTGCGCCGTCGGCGGGTGGAACCACACGGGCGCCTGCCGGCGCAGGAACGCGAACACGTCGTGCGGGAACCCGTCGACGAATCGATCGAGGTCGGTGAGGTCGATCTCGTCGAGCCGCATGCCGTGATCGTACGGTCGCTCGTTCCCTCCGAATCGTGCCGATTCGTCACCTTCGTGACGCTCTGGTCGCGGTCGGGTGGCATCGGCCGTTCAGCGGTACCGGGTGGGTCGTACGACGTGCGACACTGCTTCGACGGGGCGGGCACATGTCCGCGGAGGGGAGCATCCCGTGGCGCGCACGCATCCACGGGCTGGGGCCAAGTCGACGCGCGAGCAACGCGAGCCGGTGGCGAGGCGCGCCGTGCGCCGCCGGGCGTTCGCGCTCGTCGTCGTCGCGACGCTCGTCGCGCCACTGCTCACGGCGCTTCCGGCATCCGCGGCGACGTCGACGTTCACGGTGACGACGACGAACGACCTCGTCGACACGGCGCCCGGTGACGGCACGTGCCTCGCGGCCAACGGCAAGTGCTCGCTGCGGGCCGCGATCGCGGAGGCGAACGTCGCCACCGGAGGCAGCGAGATCACCGTGCCGGCCGGGACGTACACCCTGTCGCTGACGAGCGGCGCCGACGCCGGCGATCTCGACATCACGAGGTCCGTCACGATCACCGGCGCGGCGCGACAGCCCGGGCCGGACGCCACGACGATCGACGGCAATGGCACCGACCGCATCCTCGACATCGCCGGTGGCAACGTCACCGTCCGAGGCGTCGTGCTCCGCAACGGGCACCCGGCAACGGGCGACGGTGGCGCGGCACGCGTCGCCGCGGGCGCGGCGCTCACCGTGCGCGACAGCGCGATCCACGACAACACCGCGCAGCGCGGCGGCGGCATCGAGTCCGACGGGACGCTCACCGTCGGGACGTCGGCGCTGTACCGCAACCAGTCGACGCAACGCGGCGGCGGCATCTACGCAACGGGATCGTTGACCGTCGGCAACACGACGCTGAGCGGCAACACCGCGAGCGGCGGTGGCGGCGTGTCGAGTCAGGGCAGCACGACGATCACCCACGCCACGATCACGGCCAACCAGGCCGGTGGCGACAGCGGCGGCGGCGTGCAGAAGTCGGGTGGCACGACCACGATCACCGCGTCGATCGTCTACGGCAACGTCGGCAAGTCCGGTCCGGACTGCATCGGCAGCCCGAACTTCGTCGGCGTGAACATCCTCGGGTCGCGGGCGGGGTGCAAGCCGGGCGGCGCGACGCCGCAGACGAACGATCCGCAGCTCGGGCCGCTCGCCGACAACGGCGGGCCGACCCCGACGCACGCGCTCGCGGCCACGAGCCCCGCCGTCGACCGTGTCACGCCGTGTCTCGCCGGCGTCACCACCGACCAACGCGGCCAGCCGCGACCGTCGCCCGGCGGGTGCGACGTCGGCGCGTTCGAGCTCGTGCCGCTGTCGGTCTCGGTCGCGTTCGGTCCTGACGGCGGCACCGTCGGCGCCGGCGCGGCGACGGTGCCGCTCGCCGACATCCCGACGACGGCGATCGACACCGCCGATCCCGACGCGTCCAGCACCGCGGCCGCGCCGTTCGGGGCGATCCCGTTCGGCGCCATTCCCTTCGGCGCCATCCCGTTCGGCGCCATCCCCTTCGGCGCGATCCCGTTCGGCGCCATCCCCTTCGGCGCCATCGCGCTGTCGGACGTCCCCGTCGACTACCCCGGTGGCTGGCCGGCGCTCGTCAGCGGCACCCCGCTGGCGGACGAGCCGATCGAGACGCTCACGCTCGACGACGTCGTCGGGCTCGATTCGGTCAAGGCGCTGCCGTTCGGCGCCATCGACCTCTCCGGTACGCCGTTCGGCGCCATCCCCTTCGGTGCGATCGCGCTCGGCGCGCTCCCGCTCGGTGCGATCCCCTTCGGCGCGATCCCGTTCGGCGCGATCCCCAACGAGGCCGACAACATCGACGCGTGGTGCGCGTTCCTGGGCCAGTCGACGTGCGACGCCCTCGGCATCGGCGTCGGCACCGGCACGACGCTCGTCGGGCTCGCGCTCGCGGGCGTGCCGTTCGGCGCCATCCCGTTCGGGGCCATCCCGATGGGCGCGATCGCGTACGACGCGACCGCGCTGACCGGCATCCCGTTCGGCGCGATCCCGCTGGGCGCCATCCCCTTCGGCGCCATCCGCCTCGACGCCACACCGTTCGGCGCGATCCCGCTCGGCGCGATCCACGTCGACGGCATCGTCGTGAACTGCCCGGCGGGCGTCGAGACGCTCGGCCAGGCGCAGGCGGCCGGCTGCATCGCGCCCGACGCCACGCTCGCCGACCTGTACGCCCAGAACGAGGGCAACCAGCTGCTGTACGAGATCACGCTCGGTCAGGTGATCCCGGGGACGCTCGACCCGGCTGACCTCCCGTGGGAGCACCTCGACCCCGAGTCCACCCCGCTGCAGCACCTCGCGTCACCGCGGGAGACCCCCGCCCGGTTCACCGCCCGGATCGACGTCGTCGGCGCCACCGCCGACGTGACGCTCGACGTCGACCTGCCGCCGGGCTTCGAGTTCGTCGCGTCGAGCAGCGCGCTCGGCACGGACGCGCTGAGCGACCCCACCCCGGCGACGTCGGGCACGCTCCGGTACACGCTGCCGGACCTCGCGCCGGGCACCCATGTCGTCACGTTCGACGCGTGGGCCGGGCTCGTGCTCGGCCAGACGACCGCGACCGCCACCGTCGACGCCGTCGCCGGCACGCAGCACGAGGACGCGACCGACACGGCGACACTGACGGTCGTCGAGGCGTTCGAGAAGGGCGACACGATCGACGACGTCCGGCCGATCAGCCAGGGAACGCTGAACCTCGCCCACATCTCCGGCAGCGGCCAGGTCGACTGGTACAGCTTCGACGTCACCGATGCGCAGGCCGCCGCCGGCGTGCGGGCGTCGATCCTGCTCAGCAACCTGCGCATCGACCACGACCTCGTCCTGTTCGGTCCACCCGCCGATCCGCTGCGCGGCGCGCCCGATCGCCATCTGCTGTCGGTCAACGACGGGTCGCTCGGGCTCGACGCGCTGGGCGCCAGCTTGCCGCCCGAGACGCTCCCCGACATCCCGCTCACCGTGCCGTTCGCCGGGGTGACGCCGTACCGCGTGTCCGCCACCGACGGCACCGTCGACGAGCACCTGGAGACGGGCACGCTCGTCGCCGGCCGGTACTACGTGCAGGTGTCGGCCTACAACGGCGAGCGGAGCGACCACGCGTACGCGCTCAGGTTGCGGCTCATCGGCGACCCCGCCCCGCCGGCGACGTGCAGCCCGCGGACGTTCGCGAACCCGAAGCCGGCGCCGTTGCCGGCACCGACCGACCTCGCCGGCGTGGACACACTGTTCCTCGTCAACAGCCAGCGCCTCGCTGCGTCGTTCGGCGCGACCGCCGCCAGCCAGATCGTCACGCTCCTCGGCGACCCGCGGTGGTCCGGCGGCGGGGTGACGCCGGCGATCGTCCCGGTCGACGCCGACGCGAACGTGCGGAACGCGTATGCGACCTGGGACGCGTCGCGATGCTCCGTCGACGCCGCCAACGCCGTCGTCCGCGCGATCGGCCGCGTCCTCGACGCCACGGTCGCGGCGAACGCCGTCGCCAACCACGGCCAGTCCTCGATCGAACACGTCGTCCTCATCGGCGCCGATGACCAGATCCCGATGGCGCGCGTGCCCGACGGGACGCTCGTCGCCAACGAGCGCACGTACGGGCAGACGTTCGCGTCGGGCAACGAGCTGCGCGCCGCGCTGGCGGCCGGACAGCTGCTCACCGACAACGCCTACGGCGCCGCCCGGTCGATCGCCGTCGACGGCCACGAGCTGTTCGTGCCCGAGCTGTCGCTCGGCCGGCTCGTCGAGTCACCCGCGGACATCACGACGGCGCTGACGAACTTCCTCGACGCCCACGGCGTGCTCGATCCGTCGACGGCCCTCGTGACCGGCTACGACTTCCTGTCCGACGGGGCCGCCGCCGTGCGCGACGCGCTCGAGGGCGCGGGGCTCACCGTCGACGACTCGCTCATCAGCGAGACCTGGACCGCCGACGACCTCGCCGCCGCGCTTGCGACCGGGCCGGACGTCGCGTCGATCAACGCGCACTTCGACCACTTCCGCGCCCTCCCCGGGCTCGGCAATGCGAACCACGACGAGACGGATCCGTTCACGACGGCAGACGTCACCGGCGACCTCGTGCGCTCGTTGCTGTTCAGCATGGGGTGCCACGCGGGGCTGAGCGCGTCCGACGTCTCGTTGGGCACGGCGACGCCGGACTGGGCGTCGACGTTCGCCGCCGCCGGTGCGCTCTGGGCCGGAAACACCGGCTACGGCTACGGCGACACCGAGATCGTCGCGCTCTCCGAGCAGCTCATGACCGAGTTCGCCCGCAACCTCGCTGCCGGCGGGACGACGGTCGGCGAGGCGATGACCCTCGCCAAGCAGCAGTACTTCTCGGGGCTCCCCGTGCTGACGCCGTACGACGAGAAGGTCGTGCACGAGGTCGTCTTCTACGGCCTACCGATGTACCACCTCCCCGCGCCGGCCGCGCCTGCCGGCGCGACCCTGCAGTCCGTCACGGGCCCGTCGACGCCGACCCCGGTTCCCGGAACCGCGCTGTCGTCGACGACGATCGACGTGCATCTGGACCGCTCCGGTCCCAGCGGACCGAGCGACGCCGACCACCTCCACGAGGTCCTCGGCGAGCGCGGCCGCTACTACGAGGTCGACGGGCAGACGCTCACCGTCCAACAGCGCCCGATCGAACCGAAGATCGTCACCGACGTCACCGCGCCGGGCGTCGTCGCCCACGGTGCGCTGATCACCTCTCTTCGCTCCACCGATCTCGGTTCGTTCGACCCGGTGTACTTCCGGCCGACGGTCGACCTCGGCGGGCGCGAGCCCGAACGCCAAGTGGGTGCCGCTCCCTTCCCCGCGGCGATGCAGCAGATCACGACCGCGCACGGCAGCGGCGGTGCCCAGCAGCTCGTGCTCGTCCCCGGGCAGTTCCGCGATCCGGTCCCCGAGGGCGGCATCGGCACCCAGCGGCTGTTCACCGACGTCGGCGTCGAGGTCCTGTACGCGAACGCGTCGGACACCGCCGCCGCCGCCGACCATCGCGCTCCGGAGATCGTCCGCACCGTCGCCAGCTCCGCCGGCGGCACGGTCACCCTCGCGGTGACGACGGACGACACCGCCACGCGCGTCGTCGTGCTCGCCAAGCACGTCGCCGACTTCAGCGACGTGGCCTGGCAGCGGCTCGAGCTCGGCCGTGTGGGTGGCACGTGGACCACGTCCCTGCCCGACGTCGCCGGTGGGTGGGAGTTCTTCGTCCAGGCCGTCGATGCGGCCGGCAACGTCGGGGTGAGCAGCGCGAAGACGCACAACTTCCGCACGTCGACGGCGGGCGTGACCGGCGACGTCGACATCACGCTGTCGGGCGGTCCGGTCGTCGACGGCTGGTTCACGGGCCAACCCGTCACCGTGACCATCACGTCGACGCCGACCGCGACGCTGTTCTTCAGCGTCGACGGCGGCGAGTTCGCGCACTACACCGCGCCGTTCGCGCTCGGCGCCGACGGCCCGCACATCGTCGAAGCCCGGTCCTCGACCGGCGCCTCGGCGGCGACGATCTTCCGTGAGGACCGGTTCGGTCCGACCGTCACCGCCACGACGCCGGCGCCCGGGCCCGGCGGCTGGTACACCACGGCGACGGTCACGGTCGGGCTCTCGGCCGACGACGGCCTCGGATCCGGCGTGGCGTCATTGTCGTACGCGGTCGGCGCGGGGTCGCCGACGACGGTGAGCGGTGACACCGTGTCCGTCACCGTCACCGCCGAGGGGACCACCACGGTGACCGCCCGCGCGACCGACGCGGTCGGCAACGTCGGCGCCACGTCGACGACGACGGTGAAGATCGACCGCACGCCGCCCACCTACAACTGCGGCACCACCCCGACGGCGTGGAGCGCGACCGACATCACGATCACGTGCACCGTCGGTGACGCGCTGTCGGGTGCGACGACGTCGACGGTGAGACTGACGACCAGCGTGCCGGCCGGGACGGAGACGGCGAACGCGTCGACCGGCACCGGCCAGGCGTGCGACGCCGCCGGGAACTGCACGACGATCCCGGCGGTCACCGGGCTGAAGGTCGACAAGCGCGGGCCGGCGATCGCGATCACCGCCCCATCAGGGACCGTGACGCGAGGCGCGGTGGTCGCCGCCGACTTCGAGTGCACCGACGGCGGCGCAGGGATCGCGGCGACTGCCGGGTGCGTCGGCACCGTGGCCGACGGAGCGTCCGTCGACACGTCGTCCGACGGCACGCACACGTTCACGGTCACCGCCAAGGACGCGGTGGGCAACACGACGACGGCGTCGTCGACGTACACCGTCGCCGCGCCGCCCTTCAACGTGTGCCTGCTGTACAACACGTCGAAGCCGGCGAAGCCGGGAAGCACCTTCCCGGTGAAGCTCCAGATGTGCAACGCCGCCGGCCAGAACGTGTCGTCGGCCGCCATCGTGCTCGTCGGGCAGTCGGTGAACGGGACGCTCGCACTGAGACCGAACTTCTCCGGTAGCTCGAACGACGGGTTCCTCTTCCGCTTCACCGGCGACAGCTACATCTACAACCTCGACACGACCGGCTACCCGTCCGGCACGAACGAGATGTGGTTCTACGTCGACGGTCAGCCGACGGTGATCTACAAGGCGCCGTTCAAGCTGCAGTGAGCGCGAGCACGTTCGGTACGCCGGTCGGCCAGGCGGTCGACCAGGCGGTCGACCTCGCACCGTTCGTCCCGCGCCTCGTCGTCGACTGGGCCCGCCGCGAACCGGACGCGCGCCATCGCACGGTCGACGGCACGATGCTCTCCGCCGACATCTCGGGGTTCACGCGCCTGTCGGAGAAGCTCGCCGATCTCGGCAAGCGCGGCGCCGAAGAGCTCAACACCGTCATCAACGACTGCTTCGACGGGATGATCGACGTCGCCGCCGGCCTGGGCGGCGACGTGCTGAAGTTCGGCGGCGACGCGTTGCTGCTCCTGTTCACCGGACCCGACCACGCCGGACGGGCGGCGCACAGCGCCGTCGGCATGCGGGCGACGATCAACCGGCCGATCACCACGCCGACCGGCGAACGCGTCCGACTCCGCATGTCGCAGGGGATGCACAGCGGGGCGTTCACGTTCTTCCTGGTCGACGGCGGCCACCGCGAGCTCATCGTGACCGGACCGGGCGCGACGGCGACGGTGCGATGTGAGGCCGACGCCGCCGCCGGCGAGATCCTGCTGAGCCCCGCGACCGCAGCCCTCGTTCCCGAGGACTGGCTGTCCGAGCGGGCGCCCTCGGGCTGGCTCCTGAAGCGACGCCTGCCGCCGGGTACGCGCTACGTCGACGTCTCCGACACCGGCGTCGCCGTCGACCTCCGACCGTTCATCCCGTCGCAGCAGATCGAGCGGGCCGAGCTCGACGGCGAGCACCGCCACGCCACGGTCGCGTTCGTGGACTTCTCGCACACCGACGCGCTGCTCGAACGCGGCGACGTCGACGGCCTCGCCGACCGCCTCGACGAGCTGGCCGGCCGCGTCGGTGACGCGACGGCGCGCTACGGCGTCCACTGGCTGGCGAGCGACGTGTACGCCGACGGCGGGAAGGTCCTCCTCACCGCCGGCGCGCCGACGACAGCCGGCGACGACGAGGAGCGGATGCTGCGCGCCGTCCGCGAGATCCTCGACCGCGTCGACGGCCTCGTGTTGCGGGCAGGCGTGAACTGCGGACGCATCTTCGCCGGCCACCTGGGCAGCCGCCGGCGTCGCAACTACACGACGATGGGCGACGCCACGAACCTCGCCGCGCGGTTGATGCAGAAGGCGCAGGACGGCGAGCTCGTCGCCAGCCGGGCGGTGCTCGACGCCGCGAAGGTGCGGTGCTCGGTGCGCCCCCTCGAGCCGTTCTTCGTCAAGGGCAAGTTGATCCCGATACACGCCGGCGTCGTGGAGGCCGTCGGCGACCCGCTCGACCGGGCCGGCGCGTCCACGCTCCGGCTCGTCGGACGCGAGGACGAGCTCGCCACGCTCGAGCGCGCGCTGGCGGCCGCCGCCGACGGGCGCGACTCGACGGTCGACCTCGTCGGCGACCACGGGGCCGGCAAGTCACGCCTCGTCGAGGCGTTGGCGAAGCGTCACCCCGACGTACCGATGCTGTCGGCGACCTGCGGCCGGTACGCGAGGGAGACGCCGTACTTCGCGGCGCGCGCGCTCCTTCGAGCCGTCACCGGCATACCTGCCGACGAGGCACCGGACCGTGCCGGCGACGCCCTCCGGGACGTCGTCCGTCGCGTCGCGGCGGACCTCGAACCGCTCCTCCCGCTGCTCGCGGTGCCGTTCGACGCCACCGCGCCGCCGACGCCCGAGGCCGACGCCGTCGCGCCCGCGTTCCGCCGCGCGCGTGCGCACGAGCTCGTGCTCCGCCTGCTCGACGCGGTGCTGCCTCCTCACGGTGCGCTCGTCGTCGACGAGGCGCAGTGGCTCGACGACGCGTCGCGAGCGCTCGTCGTGGACCTGGCGCGCAACGCAGGACGGCGCGGGTGGATGGTGTGCGCGGCGCGCACGCCGGGGCCGTCGCCGTTCGAGGCCGTGCCGCACACGGCGATCGTCCTCGGGCCCCTCGACGAAAGGGCCGCCGTCGAGCTCGCCGCGGCCGCGGCAGAGCACCACGAGCACCTGCGGCCCCGCGACGTGCAGGTGCTCGCCGCCCGCGGCGCCGGGAACCCGTTGTTCACGCTCGAGCTGGTCGCCGCCGCTGCCGGGTCGGGATCGGTGGACGCGCTCCCGCAATCGATCGAGACGGCGGTCACCGCCCGCATCGACGTGCTGCCGATCAGCCACCGGACGCTCCTGCGTGAGGCCGCGGTCATGGGCGCGCGCGTCGATCTCGACGTGCTCGCCGCCGTCACCGGTGACCCGGCGGTGACGGCGGCGGCGACATGGCAGCCCGTCGACGACTTCGTCGAGTGGCACGGCGACCACGTCCGCTTCCGGCACGCGCTCTTTCAGGAGGTCGCGTACGAGGGCCTGCCGTACGTCCGCCGCCGGGCGGTTCACCACCGCGTGGGCGAGGCGCTCGAGCAGTCGGCGGGTTTCCGCGCGGAGGAGGAGAGCGAGCTGCTCTCCCTGCACTTCCACCACGCGGAGGACCACGCGCGCGCGTGGCGGTACTCGGTGATGGCCGGCGACGACGCGCGGGCGAAGTTCGCGAATGCCGAGGCGCGCGAGTTCTACGAGCGCGCGTTGCGCCACACCGCACATCCGGGTGCGGCGCCTGCGACGGTCGGCGCCGTCCACGACGCACTCGGCGATGTGTGCGAGCTGGATGGCAACTACGAACGCGCGCGGGCGGCGTATCGCGCCGCCCGCCAGTTCGTCGCCGGCGACGCCGAGCTCGCGCACCTCCTACGGAAGCAGGGAACGCTGTGCGAGCGCGACGGTCGGTACACCGCCGCGTTGCGGTGGTACGGCCGGGCACTGCGGCTGTGCACCGCCGAGGCGACGTCGTCGCTCGTCGCTCGAGCGCAGCTGGCGATCGCGTACGCCGGCGTGCGGTACCGCCAGGCGCGCTACCGGGAGTGCATCCAGTGGGCCGAGCGCGCGCTCGACGGCGCCGAACGCGGCGACGACGCCCGCTCGATCGGCCACGCCTGCTACCTGCTCGGGCTCGCCCGCATCCCGCTGCGCGACGCCGACGCCACGCACTGGCTGTCGAAGGCCGAGACGATCTTCCGCGGCGCCGGCGACCTGGTCGGCCTGGCGAACACGCTGAACAACCTCGGGATGGAGGCGTACTTCGCCGGGCAGTGGCGCGACGCGCTCGACTGGTACGAGCAGAGCCGCGATGCGCGTGAACGCGCCGGGGACGTCGTCGGCGCGGCGATGTCGCTGAGCAACATCGGCGAGATCCTCTCCGACCAGGGGCATCACGACTCCGCCGAGCAACTCCTGCACGACGCGCTGCGGATCTGGCGGCGGGCCGGCTACCGCGCCGGCGTCGCCTTCGCCACGGGCAACCTCGGACGCCTCGCCGCCCGCCGGGGTCGCGGCGACGACGCGCTCGAGCTCCTGGACGCGGCGATCGCCCAGTTCGAGGAGCTCGACGCCGCCGGGTTCGTGACCGAGATGCGGGCCCGGCGCGCCGAGGCGCTGCTGCTCGCGGGGCGCGACGCCGAGGCGATGGCCGCCCTCGACCAGCTCATCGTTGCCGACGACGACGCCGAACCGGCGCTCACCGCTGCGCTGCTGCGGCTGCGCGGCGCGGCCAAGGCCCGCGTCGGTGACAACTCCGCCGCTGCGCACGACCTCGCCGCGAGTGCCCGCATCGCCGACGCGTCGGCGTTGCGGTTCGAGCTGGCACAGACGCTCCTCGTCACCGCGCGGCTGCTCGGCGACGCCGACGCCGCTGCGACGGCGGCGCGGCTGTTCACCCAGCTCGACGTCGTGGACCCCGTCGTGCCGTAGCGCCGGCGGTTACTCCTGGACGAGCTCGATCAGCGTGCCGAAGCTGCCCTTGGGGTGGACGAAGGCGACGGTCGTGCCGCGCGACCCCGGGCGGGGCGCCTGGTCGATCGGGGTGGCGCCCGCGGCCTTCATGGCCTCGAGCGCGGCGGCGCAGTCGGCGACGCGGTAGCCGACGTGGTGCAGCCCCTCGCCCCGCTTCTCGATGGACTTCGCGATCGGTGAGTCGGGCCGCGTCGCCGCGGTGAGCTGGATGTACGAGTCGGCGACCTTGATGAGCGCCTCCTCGACGCCGTCGCTGTCGACGACCTCGCGGTGGGCGACCTCGGCACCGAACGCGTCGCGGTAGTAGGCGATGGCGGCCTCGAGGTCGCGCACGGCGATGGCGACGTGGTCGATCTCCGTGAGCAGCCCGGACGACGCGTGCGCGCTCACGCGCCGTGCCTCCGGAACAGCGTGATCCTGTCCTCGCCGACCTTCGCCCTGAACTCGGGGTCGTCGATGCCCTGACCCTCCGCGGTGGCGAGGCACAGCACGCCGAGCTTGCCCTCGTGGAGGTTGTGGTGGATCTGGTACGCCGCCTCGCCGACCTGGTCGAGCGGATAGACGTCGGAGAGGATCGGCTGGATCCTGCCTTCGCAGATGAGCCGGTTCGCGTCCCACGCCTCGCGGTAGTTGGCGAAGTGCGACGACACGATGCGCTTGAGCTTCATCCAGAGGTGGCGGTTGT
Source organism: Acidimicrobiales bacterium (assembly GCA_035700105.1). Classification (GTDB taxonomy): domain Bacteria; phylum Actinomycetota; class Acidimicrobiia; order Acidimicrobiales; family DASSOZ01; genus DASSOZ01. The sequence continues at coordinate 73,988 of DASSOZ010000016.1, read as the reverse complement.
CGTACTCGATCATGTAGCCCGACGTGGCCGCGCACGTGACGATCGTCCCGCCGCGCGCAGCGACGAACACCGACGCACCCATCGTCTGGCGACCGGGGTGCTCGAACACGATCTCGGGGTCACGCCCACCGGACAGCTCACGCACCCGCTTGCCGAAGCGGCGCCACTCTGACTCGTCCTGGGTGTGCTCGTCCTTCCAGAACCGGAAGCCCTCCGCCTTGCGGTCGATGACCGCCTCGACGCCCAGCTCGTTGAGCAGCTCGACCTTCTCGGGGCTCGACACGACGGCGATGGGCGTGCCGCCACCGTTGAGCACGTACTGGCACGCGTAGCCGCCGAGGCCCCCGGACGCGCCCCAGATGAGCACCGTGTCGCCCTGCTTCATCTGCACGGAGTTGGGCGACACGAGCATTCGGTAGGACGTCGAGTTGGTGAGCGCGTTGACCGCCGCCTCTTCCCACGACAGGTGCCGCGGCTTCGGCATCAGCTGGTTGGCCTTCACGACGGCGAGGTCGGCGAGCCCACCGAAGTTCGACTCGAAGCCCCAGATGCGCTGGTTGGCGGCGAGCATCGAGTCGTCGTGCGCCGTCGGGTCCTGGTCGTCGACGAAGTTGCAGTGGACCGTGACGCGGTCGCCCGGCTTCCAGTTGCGCACCGCCGAGCCGACCTCGACGACGACGCCCGAGGCGTCGGACCCGACAACGTGGTACGGCAGCGCGTGGCGCGCACCCCACGTCGACTCCTTGCCGAGCCGGTCGAGGAACGCGAACGTCGGCAGCGGCTCGAAGATCGACGTCCACACGGTGTTGAAGTTGATCGAACTGGCCATCACGGCGACGTAGGCCTCGTCGGGCGCCAGCTCGGGCACCGCCACGTCCTCCACGTGGAGCGACTTGCGGGGGTCCTTCTCCTCTGACGCCATGCCCTCGAACATCGTCTGTTCGTCGCGCTTGACGAGCGCCGCTCGGTACGACTCGGGGATCGGGATGTTGGCGATGTCGTCGCCGCTGGCGCCGCTCTCGATCGCGTCCAGGAACTCGCGCATCCGGGGAACGTATTCGCCGGTACGCTCCGAGGTCCATGCGGCGGCGGTGGCTCGGCGGTTGCGCGCTCGCGTTCTCGGCCGCGCTCGCAGCGGCGGTGGGCGTCGACGTCGGCGCCGCGGCGCCGGCCCTCGGCGCCGACACGACCCGGCTCGTCGCGCCGGGTGTCGAGCTGCGCTCGTACTCGCGCGTCGACCCGAGCGACGGACTGCAGGAGGTGCGGGTGCTGCGGTTCCGGCTCGACGCCCCGGCCGTGCGGCTGGCGCCGATCGCCGCTGCGGACCTGGGCGCGTCACGCCTCCCGGTGACGCAGTTCGTGACCCGTTCCGGCGCCCTCGCCGCCGTCAACGGCGACTTCTTCACGTCGTCGGGCAACGTGCGCGGCGTGCTGACGATCGGCGGCATCCTCCGCTCCGAGCCTGAGGCCGCGATCAACGGCGCGCTGACGCCGCGGGCGGCGTGGCGCATCGACCCGGCGGCGAAGACGATCGCGTTCGGCCGGCCCGGTTCGGAGCTGCACCTGCACGAGGGCGACAAGCAGTTCTCGCTCAACGGGCTCGATCGCGTGACGGGCTATCTCGGAAACCCGGACGAGGCGGTGATCGACACGCCGCGGTTCGCGTCGGCGACGTCGACACCGCTCGGTGGCGTCGACGTCGTGCTCGACGGCATGGGCGACCTGCGCCCGGACGTGCCGGCGGCGGCGACGGTGTCCGCCGTGCGTGACGGCGGCGGACCGATCCCACCCGGTGGCGCCGTCGTGTCCGCCGTCGGTGCGAACGCCGACGACCTGCGCGCGTCGGGCCTGGCGCCCGGCGCCAGCGTCGAGGTCCACGCCCACTTCGACGATCCCGCGTTCGCGTCCGCGCTCGACGCCGGCGGCGGCGGGCCCTGGCTGCTCCAGAACGGTCAGCAGTTCCCGCGCGCCGACATGCTCGGCGAGGGGTTCGCGCCGTCACACCTCGACCAGCGCGCGCCGCGCTCGGCGATCGGCCGCACCGCCGACGGAACCGTGCTGCTCGTGACCGTCGACGGCCGGCAGCCGGGCCGCTCGAACGGGGCGACGATCAACGGCCTCGTGCGGGTCATGAAGGAGCTCGGCGCCACCGACGCCATCTCGCTCGACGGCGGCGGGTCGACGGCGATGTCCGTCGACGGGTTGCTCGCCAACGTGCCGAGCGGCGAGGACTCGACGGGGAAGCCTGGTGCCGAGGCGTCCGTTGCGGACGCCATCGGCGTGTTCTTCGACTTCACCCCGACGGCGACCACGCGCGTGTCGGGCGTCGACCGCGTCGACACCGCGATCCACATTTCGCGTCGACTGCCCTCCTCGTCGTCCGTGCTGATCGCGACGAGCACCGGCTTCGCCGACGCGCTCGTCGGGTCGCCGCTCGCGGCGTCGTTGGGTGCGCCCGTGCTGCTGACGTCGCCCGGCGCGCTCGACGCGCGGGTCGCGACCGAGGTGCGTCGGCTCGGCGCGACGACGGCGTACGTATTGGGCGGCGAGGCGGCGCTGTCGCCGCAGGTCGCAGCGGACCTCGCCGCACTGGGCGTCACGGTGCAGCGCGTCGCCGGCGCCGACCGCTACGCGACGGCCGCCGCTGTCGCGACCCGGCTCGGTCCGTCGCCGACCGTGCTCGTCGCCTCGGGCGAGCGGTTCCCCGACGCGCTGGCCGCGGGCGCGCTGGGCCTGCCGGTGCTGCTGACGACGCAGTCGTCGCTGCCGGACGTGACGTCGGCGACGATCAGCTCGCTGTCGGCGACGCCGATCGTCGTGGGTGGCGCGACCGCAGTCGACCCGTCGGTGCTGCCCGGTTCGCAGCGGGTGGCGGGCGCCGACCGCTACGCCACCTCCGCTGCCGTCGCCGACTGGGGGCTCGCCAACGGGCGGTTCTCGCCGTCCAGCGTCGTCGTGGCGCGCGGCGACACGTACCCGGACGCACTGGTCGGGGGCGCGCTGCGCCAGCCGCTGATCCTGGTCGGGCGGTTCGGGTTGGGCGAGGCGCCGCCGACCAGAACCTGGCTCGAGGCGCACGCCGGGCCGCTCCAGTCGGCCGTGCTGCTCGGCGGTCGCCAGGCGCTGTCGACGCTCACGCAGGTCGAGGTGGAGGGGCTGGTTACCCGACCGTAGACTTCGGCCCCATGTCCGGATCCGTGATCATCAGCGGCGCTCGCACGCCGATCGGGAAGCTGTCGGGCGCGCTGGCGTCGTTGAGCGCTGCCGACCTCGGCGGGGTGGCGATCAAGGCCGCGCTCGAGCGGTCCGGTGTGTCGCCCGAGGACGTCGACTACGTCTTCATGGGCCAGGTCATCCAGGCCGGCGCCGGGCAGATCACGGCGCGGCAGGCGGCGAACAACGCCGGCATCCCGATGTCGGTGCCGGCGACGACGGTCAACAAGGTGTGCCTGTCGGGGCTGAACGCGATCTACCTCGCCGATCTGATGGTGTCGTCGGGTGAAGCCGAGGTCGTCGTCGCCGGGGGCATGGAGTCGATGACGAACGCGCCGTACCTGCTGCCGGGCGTGCGTGCCGGGCTGCGGTTGGGCGACGGGGTCGTCGTCGACTCGATGATGTACGACGGGCTCACGTGCGCGTTCGACGCGTGCGCGATGGGTGCCGGCACCGAGAAGTACATGGCCGGACAGTTCACGCGCGAAGCCCAGGACGAGCTGGCGGCGAAGTCGCACGAGCGGGCGGCGGCGGCGATCAAGGACGGCCGGTTCGCCGACGAGATCGTCCCGGTCGAGATCCCGCAGCGCAAGGGCGACCCGATCGTCGTCGACACCGACGAGGGCGTGCGGCCGGGCACGACGGCCGAGTCGCTCGGCGGCCTGCGTCCGGCGTTCGCCAAGGACGGGACGATCACCGCCGGGAACGCGTCGCAGATCTCCGACGGCGGCGCCGCGGTGGTGGTGACGTCGCGTGCGAAGGCCGAGGAGCTCGGCCTCACGCCGTCGGCCGAGATCGTGTCGTACGGGCAGGTCGCCGGTCCCGATCCGTCGCTGCTGACCCAGCCGTCCCGCGCGATCAAGCAGGCGCTCGACAAGATCGGCAAGGGCGTCGGCGACATCGACCTGTTCGAGCTCAACGAGGCGTTCGCCGTCGTCGGCGTGGCGTCGATGCAGGACCTCGGGATCTCCGACGACATCGTCAACGTCGACGGCGGCGCGATCGCGCTCGGCCACCCCGTCGGCATGTCGGGCACCCGCATCGCCCTGCACCTCGTCAACGAGCTGCGCCGCCGCGGTGGCGGCACGGGCGCCGCCGCGCTCTGCGGCGGTGGTGGCCAGGGCGACGCCCTGATCTTCCGGACGCTCTAGGCGTCCTAGGCGTCGACCTCCCGGCGGCCCTCGAGGGCGCGGCCGAGCGTGAGCTCGTCGGCGTACTCGAGGTCGCCGCCGACGGGGAGGCCGGACGCGATGCGCGTCACCTTCACGCCCAGCGGCTTGAGCAGGCGGGCGAGGTACATGGCGGTCGCCTCGCCCTCGATGTTCGGGTTGGTGCAGAGGATGACCTCGGTGATGGCTTCCGGATCGAGGCGGTCGAGGAGCTCCTTCACCTTGAGCTGATCCGGCCCGATCCCCTCGATCGGATTGATGGCGCCGTGGAGCACGTGGTACCGGCCGCGGTACTCCTGCGTCTTCTCGACGGCGACGATGTCGCGCGGCTCCTCGACGACGCAGACGACGTGCGAGTCGCGCCGCGGGTCGGCGCACAGCTCGCACTCGTCGCCCTCGGACACGTTCCAGCACGTGCGGCAGAACGTGATGCGGTCCTTCACCTCGGTGATCGCGCGCGCCAGGCGGAGCGCGTCGTCCTTCGGGAGCTTCAGCAGGTGGAAGGCCAGGCGCTGCGCCGACTTCGGGCCGACGCCGGGGAGGCGCCCGAGCTCATCGATCAGCTCCTGGACCGGGCCGGCGTACAAGTGACCGCGAGCCGCTAGGAGTCGGCTGAGTACTCGGTGCGCAGATCCGCCGAGCTGCTCGGCGTCGAGCGCAAGGACGCAAGCCCGAAGGAAATGCAGCGCATTTTCGAGGGGCGAGGACGCCGCGATCCGGCGGCGACAACCGGCGAGATGCGTAGCAGCATTGCTCAGCAGCCTCCTAGCCGCCGAGCCCGCCCCCGGCGCCGCCAAGACCGCCGAGACCACCGAGGTCGAGCCCGCCCATCGCCTGCTGTGAGATGTCGCCGACCTTCGCCATCGCGTCGTGGATGGCGGCGAGCACGAGGTCCTCGAGCATCTCGACGTCGTCGGGGTCGACGGCCGACGGGTCGATGTGCACCGAACGGAACTCCATGCCGCCCGTGACCGTCACCTTCACCACGCCGCCGCCGGCCGCGCCCTCGACGACCTGCTCGGCCGCCTGCGCCTGCGCCTCCATCAGCTGCTGCTGCATCTTCTGCGCCTGCTTGAGGAGGCTGTTGATGTCGGGCTGGTTCGGCACGGACTACTCCTCGACTTCGACGGCGCCCGGGAAGTGCTGCATCAGCGGGGTGAGATCAGACGTTACCGCCGCGGGGGCATCGGTCAGTTCGCTCACGTCGACGTCGTCGTCCACCGCCGGGTCGGGTTCGCGCGCGGGCGCCGGCGCCGTGCCCTCGACCTCCAGCCGCACCGGAACCGGTCGACCGAAGTGGGCGGCGAGGGCCTCCTCGACCGCGGGCCGGGTCGGCTCGCACCGCTCGCGGTGGGGCTCGTTGGGGACGGCGAAGACGGCGGCGTCGGGGTCGACACGCACCCACCGGCCGCCCGCCCAGCGCGCCTTGCCGGGGCCGATCGCGCCGAGCACCGCGTCGCCCCACGCGACGACGAGCTCGTCGCGCGACGGAAGGTCGCCCGTGGGCACGGGACCTGTAGAGGTCTCGCCCCCGCCACGGTGTTCGACCCTCTTCAGGTCGGGGGCGGGGGGCGGCGGTGGCGCCGGCGCCCGCCGTCGCGGCGCGGCGGGCGCGGGCGTGGGTGCGGCGGCGGCGACCGCCTCGTGCGCCGCTTCGACGACGGGCGCGACGACGTGCCCGGCCACCTTGCGCTCGAGCCGCTCGATGCGCTCGAGCAGCGCGGCGGGCGAGACGTCGGCGTCGGGTTGCGCCAGGCGGACGAGCGCGACCTCGAGGGCGATGCGGGGGTCGAGCGAGTCGCGCATGTCGACGAGCATCTGGCCCACGGTCTCGATCGCACGCGTGACGCCGGCGGCGCCGAGACGCCGCGCCTGGTCCTCGACGCGGGCGGCCGCCTCGTCGGGGAGCGGGACGAGCTGCCGGGCCATCAGCGCGAGGAACCCGTTGCGCAGCTGCTCGACGAGCTCACGCGCCAACTGCCGAGGGTCGTGCCCGCGCGACACCGCGTCGGCCACCGCCGCCAGCGCGCGGCCGGGCTCGCGATCGCACAGCGCCTCGACGAGGTCGTCGATCGGCGCCGACTCGTCGTCGATGCCACCGGCGGCGGCGACCTGGTCGAGCGCCGAGAGCGCGTCGCGCACCGACCCGTTGCCGCGCCGGGCGACGAGCTCGATCGCCTCGGCCGCCACGTCGAGGCCGGCGTCCTTCACGACCCAGCGCAGGTGGTCGGCGAGCACGTCGTGCGGCAGCAGCCGGAAGTCGAAGTGCTGCGTGCGGCTCTTGATCGTCGCCAGGACCTTCTGCGGATCGGTCGTCGCCAGCACGAAGTGGACGTGACCGGGCGGCTCCTCGAGCGTCTTCAGCAGCGCGTTCGACGCACCCGTCGAGAGCATGTGGACCTCGTCGACGATGTACACCTTCGACCGGCCCGCGGTGCCGAGCGCGGCGCGGCTGATGAGGTCGCGCATCGCGTCGACGCCGTTGTTCGACGCGGCGTCGAGCTCCATCACGTCGAGCGACGTACCCGCGGTGATCTGCACGCACGAGTCGCACTCGTCGCACGGCTCGCCGTCCTGCAGGTTCGTGCAGTTCAGCGCCTTGGCCAGGATGCGCGCCGTCGACGTCTTGCCCGTGCCGCGCGGGCCGCTGAAGAGGTACGCGTGCGCGACCCGACCGTCGCGCACCGCGTTGCGCAGCGTCGTGGTGACCCGCTCCTGGCCGACGACCTCGCCGAATCGCTGGGGCCGGTAGCGGCGGTAGAGCGACTGGTACGCCACGGGTGGCGAGGGTATCCCGCCAGCGGCGCGCAACGGCCGCTCGGGCGAGGCCGCCGCGCACATCCACGCGCAACGGCCCGCCGTTCGGTGCGGCGGCTGTGCTGCCCGCTCCCGGCCGCTCGGGCGAGGCCGCCGCACACATCCACGCGCAACGGCCCGCCGTTCGGTGCGGCGGCCAGGCGATCTGCGGCACACGGTGCGATCCGCTGAGAGCTGCTGCCTCCCGGCCCTGACTCGGTTCACGGTGCGCCGTTGCGCAGGACCCAGCCACCGCACGGAGCGGCGGGCACGTCCGGGACGTCAGGGTACCCTGCTCCGCGCAACACCCGGAGAGGTGGCCGAGCGGCCGAAGGCGCACGATTGGAAGTCGTGTTCGGGGCAACCCGACGTGGGTTCAAATCCCACCCTCTCCGCTCGAAGCGGTCGGGACGTTCGCCCCTGTCCGGGACGCCGGCCGGGGGCGGACGATCGTGCCGTGCTCACCTACGAGATCGAGACGCGCACCGTGGACGCCGTCCAGACCGCGGCGATCTTCGACACCGTCGCCGTCGCCGACATGCCGGCGTTCTTCGGTGCGGCGTTCGGGGAGGTCGCGGCCTACCTGACGAAGTGGGGCGCCGGGCCCGCGGGCCCGCCGTACGCCCGCTACCACATGCTGCGCGAGGGGTGGTTCGAGGTCGAGGCCGGTTTCCCGGCGATCACGCCGGTCGCCGGTGAAGGCCGGGTCGAGCCGTCGCAGCTGCCGGCCGGCACCGTCGCGGTGACCACGCACGTCGGGCCGTACGACGCGGTGGGGCCGGTGTACGAGGCGCTGTTCGCGTGGATCGCCGAGCACGGCGGCCGGTCGACGGGCGACCCGTGGGAGGTCTACGTCGCCGAGAACCGCACCGAGGTCTGCGCGCCGTACCGCTAGGAGGCTGCTGAGCAATGCTGGTACGCATCTCGCCGGCTGTCGCCGCCGAATCGCTGCGTCCTCGCCCCTCGAAAATGCGCTGCATTTCCTTCGGGCCTGCGTCCTTGCGCTCGACGCCGAGCAGCTCGGCGGATCTGCGCACCGATTACTCAGCAGACTCCTAGCAGTTGACGCTGACGACGCCGAGGTTGGTGCAGCGCCCGCCGTCGGACGAGGGCGGCGGTGCGGTCGTCGGCGGCGGTGACGACGGTGAGCCCGCGGGCGGCGCCGCGCCCCCGCCGCCGTACGCGACCGCGCCCTGGCGCAGGTCGACCGGCGACCCGGCGCGGTCGTACTCGACCGGGACGCGCCCCGGGTACTGCGCCGACAGCTGCGCCCGGGCGTACTCGTAGGCGGACTGGACGCTGTCGGGCGCCCGACGCTCGATCATCGCCTGGCGCACCATGAACTGGACCAGATACGAGCGCCCGTACGACGCGTTCTCGTAGGCGAGGTGGTTGGCGTCGGCGGCGGCCGTGAGCACGCGGCCCGGCGCGAGCACCTCGTCGAACCCGCCGCCGAAGCACGACGCCATCGCGATCCACGTGCGCCGGGCGGCGAGGTCGCGCAGTGCCGACGCGAGCTGTGCGTCGGTGACGACACGCCCGTCGGCGGCGACGATCGCCTCCGTCGACGACGACAGCTTGCGGACGTGTCCCGCGTAGAAGAAGACGGCGGTCGAGTCCGGACCGGCGTGCTGGACGAGCCAGTCCGCCGCCGCCAGCACGACACCCGCGGTGGCCTGGCGGTCGCGGATGAGCAGTCGCTGCGAACCCGGCGCGCCGAAGCCGGCCAGGGCCTGGTTCACGTCGTTGACGTCGTTCACCGCCGACCGCAGGTCGCTGCCAGACCCCGGGTAGTCGTTGATGCCGATCATCACGGCCCACACGCCGCCGCCTCGCGCCCCGCCTCCGGCTGTCGTGGATGCGGGCGAGCGCAGCGCGGCCGGGGGCGGGACCGCGGGCGCGGGCGGCGCGTCGAACGTCTCCGGCGGAGGAGCGATGGCGACGTCGACGGCAGGCGGCGCGGCGTCGCCCGCGGGCGGTGGTGCGACACCCGCGCTCCCCTGTGACGACGCGAGCGGCCCGGCGACGTCACCACGCGGCGCGTTCAGCGACCGCGACCCCGGGTCGCCGGGCTCGAGCCGCATCGGCGACGGACTGACGCGGACCACCGCCCGGTCCGACCCCGCCGTCGTGTGCACCAGGTTGGCGGTGATGACCGTCGCGGCGACCACGAGTGCTGCGGCGGCGACCGCCCCCGCCGTCGTCGCTCGTGAGCGTCGCAACCGTCCGCGGACCTCCGTGTGCCGATTCGCCCGGACGGCCCCAGCGCCGCCCGAGCGTCTCGTCGTCGTCGTGTTCGTGGCGCCCCCGAACGGCCCACCATTCGCCGGGCGCCCGGTCCGCACCTGCTCCCGTACGCTCGGCCCGGATGACCGACGAGGAGGCGATGGCCGTCGCGCTCGAGGAGGCGGCCGCTGCACTCGAGCACGACGACGTGCCCGTCGGTGCGGTCGTCGTCGGCGCCGACGGCGGCATCGTCGCCCGCCGCCACAACGAGCGCGAGCGCACCGGCGACCCGACCGCGCACGCCGAGCTCCTGGCGCTGCGCGACGCCGCCGACGCGCTCGGGACGTGGCGACTCGACGGCGCGACGCTCGTCGTGACGCTCGAGCCGTGCCCGATGTGCGCGGGCGCGCTCGTCGCGTCGCGCGCCGGCCGCCTCGTGTTCGGCGCCGCCGACCCGAAGGCCGGCGCGTGCGGGTCGCTCTACAACCTGTGCGCGGATCCGCGGCTCAACCACGAGCTCCCAGTGCTCGCCGGGGTGGCCGCCGAGCGCTGCAGCGCGCTGCTCACGACGTTCTTCGCCGATCGTCGCCGCCGGTAGGCTGGATCCCGGAGGGGTGCCGGAGCGGCCGAACGGGACGGTCTCGAAAACCGTTGCGGGTGCATTCCCGCCGTGGGTTCAAATCCCACTCCCTCCGCCACTCGCCGCCGCCTGTGTCTAGGCGGCGGCGCGCCGCGCCCGGGCGGCCACGACGCCGAGCGTGACGAAGATCGACCCGGCGACGCGGTCGCGCAGCCGGGCGAACGTCGGGTTCTCCCGGAGGCGGCGCGACAGTGCACCGGCGACGAGGACGTACGTGCCGTCGCTGCACATGCCGAGCGCGATGAACACGAGGCCGAGCGCCACGATCTGCACCCACGCCGGCCCTCGCCCGGGGTCGACGAACTGCGGGAGGAAGGCGAGGAAGAACAGCGCGGTCTTCGGGTTGAGGACGTTGACGACGACGCCCTGGCCGTACACGCGCCGGAGCGACCTGACCGGCACGACGGTGTCGCTGCCGCCGGCCGCGTGCGGCCGCGACCGCAGCTGCCGGACGCCCATGAACACGAGGTACGCGGCACCGGCGAGCTTGACGGCGGTGAACGCCGCCGCGGACGTCGCCAGCAGCGCGCTCAGCCCGACCGCGGCGGCGGCGACGTGCACGACCGAGCCGGTGTGGATGCCGAGCACCGACACGAGCCCCGCCCGGCGGCCCTGGTCGACGCTGCGGGTGACGATGTAGAGCACGGCCGGCCCCGGCAGCACGAGGAGCGAGAGGGCGGCGGCGCAGAAGACGGCAACGGTGGACGGCGACGGCACGTCACCGATCTTTGCGCGGGAACCGGCCCTTGGAGGGCGGATTCCGCGCAAAGATCGCCGCGGGGACCCGTACCATCGCCTTCCCATGCCGCGCGTCAGCCTCGCCACCGCGACCGCCGACGTCGCCGCGCGCGACGCCGCACTCGCACGGCTGATCGAGGCGGCCGGGCCGTTCCGGCCCAGGGCCAAGAACCCCGACGGGCACTTCGGCGCGCTGGTGCGGGCGATCGCGTTCCAGCAGCTCGCCGGCGCCGCGGCGACCGCGATCCACGGCCGGTTCCGCAACCTCGTCGACGGGCCGCTCACGCCGGAGTCCGTCCTCGCGCTGCGCGAAGAGGACATGCGCGCCGTCGGCCTGTCGAACGCCAAGACGGCGTCGATCCGCGACCTGGCCGCCAAGGTCGCCGACGGCACCGTCGTCCTCGGCTCCGGCGTCAACCGCCAGTCCGACGAAGAGGTGATCACCCGCCTGTCGACGGTGCGGGGCATCGGCCGCTGGACGGCCGAGATGTTCCTGCTGTTCGAGCTCCGCCGGCTCGACGTCTGGCCGGTCGACGACCTCGGCGTCCGCCAGGGCTACGGGCTCACGTTCGGGCACGCCCCGGCGCCCACCGCCAAGGAGCTCGGCCCGCTCGGCGACCGCTTCCGCCCCTACCGCTCGATCGTGGCCTGGTACTGCTGGCAGGCCGTGCACCTGCACCGCGCGGGAATCCCCCTCGCGGACCTGTCGTTGCGCTGAGGGTCGATGTTCCATCACGTACTGGGCCGTGACCCCGAGGCGATAAAGGGCAAGACCTTCGACAAGGACGTGGTCAAGCGCGTCTGGCGCTTCGCCCGCCCCTACCGGGCGATGCTGTTCGGCTTCCTCGCCGTCATCGTGGTCGACGCCGTCGTCGCGCTGGCGCCGCCGCTGCTCTTCAAGCGGCTGATCGACCACGCCATCCCCGACCGGAACCTGAGCGCGGTCAACGTCATCGGTCTGATCATCGTGGCCGTCGCGTTCGTCGACGCCGGGCTCACGGTGCTGCAGCGGTGGTGGTCGGCGCGCATCGGCGAAGGGCTCATCTTCGACATGCGCTCGTCGCTGTTCGACCACGTGCTGCGCATGCCGGTGTCGTTCTTCACCCGCACGCAGACGGGCGCGCTCATCTCCCGCCTCAACAACGACGTCGTCGGCGCCCAGCAGGCGTTGACGGGGACGCTCGGTCAGGTCGTGTCCAACCTGCTCACCGTCGTCGCCACGCTCGTCGCCATGTTCGCGTTGGAGTGGCGTCTGACCCTGCTCGCGCTGGTCGTGCTGCCCGCGTTCATCATCCCGGCCAAGCGCGTCGGGCGGAAGCTCCAGCGCATCACCCGCGAGGCGATGCAGCTCAACGCCACGATGAACACGACCATGACCGAGCGGTTCAACGTCGCCGGCGCGCTCCTCGTGAAGCTGTTCGGCCGGCCCGACGAGGAGAAGGCGTCGTTCGACGACAAGGCCGGCCGCGTGCGCGACATCGGCGTGAAGTCGGCGATGTACGGGCGGGTGTTCATGACCGCGCTCATGCTCGTCGGCGCGCTCGGGACCGCGGCGATCTACTGGGTCGGCGCCCGCCTCGTCATCGACGGCGCCATCACCATCGGGACGATCGTGGCGCTGTCCGCGTACGTGGCTCGCATCTACCAGCCGCTCACCGCGCTGACCAACGCGCACGTCGACCTCATGACGACGCTCGTGTCGTTCGAGCGGGTGTTCGAGGTGCTCGACATGCCCCGCCCGATCGACGACGCGCCCGATGCCACCCCGCTTCCCGCGCCGGTGGCGGGACGCGTCGAGCTCGACGACGTGTGGTTCCGCTACCCGTCACCGGCGTCGGTGTCGATCGCGTCGCTCGAGGCGGACGGGTCGGCAGTGCTGTCCGACGAGCCCTCCGACTGGATCCTGCGCGGCGTGTCCGCCGTCATCGAGCCGGGGCGGATGGTCGCGCTCGTCGGGCCGTCGGGCGCGGGCAAGACCACACTGTCGATGCTCGTGCCGCGGCTGTACGACGTGACGTCGGGAGCGGTGCGCGTCGACGGCGTCGACGTGCGCGGCGTCACGATGTCGTCGCTGTCCGACGCGATCGGCGTCGTGTCGCAGGATGCGCATCTCTTCCACGACACCGTTCGCAGCAACCTGCGCTACGCACGACCGACCGCGACCGACGCGGAGATCGTCGATGCCTGCCGCGCCGCCCGCATCCACGACGTCATCGCCGCGCTGCCCGACGGCTACGACACGCTCGTCGGCGAGCGCGGCTACCGCCTGTCGGGTGGCGAGAAGCAGCGGCTCGCGCTGGCGCGGGTGCTGCTCAAGGCACCGGCCATCGTCATCCTCGACGAGGCGACGGCGCACCTCGACTCCGAGACCGAGGTCCTCGTGCAGGCGGCGCTGGCCGAGGCGCTGGTCGGGCGGACGTCGATCGTCATCGCCCACCGGCTGTCGACGATCCAGGCCGCCGACGAGATCCTCGTCGTCGACGCCGGCCGCATCGTCGAGCGCGGACGCCACGCGGAGCTGATCGCCGCCGGCGGCCTCTACGCCGAGCTCTACGAGACGCAGTTCAGCCGGCAGTCCCCCTCCCCGGCGCTTCCCCAACCGAACTCGGCGTAGATCCGTACCGCAGAGGTACAGATCTACGCCGAGTTCGTCAGGCCAGCGCGTCCCTCAGGAAGGCGATGTCGTCGGCCTGGCCCTCGCCGGGCGTCTCGACGACGGCCGGTGCGCCCGCGACGCGGACGACCTCGGCGAGGACGTCGGCGGCGATCGTCCCCTTGCCGAGGTTCTCGTGGCGATCGCGACCGGACCCGTGCGGGTCCTTCGAGTCGTTGCAGTGCACGAGGTCGATGCGACCGGTGATGCCCAGGATCTTCTCGGCCGACGTGATCACGTCCTCGCCGGCGGCGTGCGCGTGGCAGGTGTCGAGGCAGAAGCCGAGGCCGTAGCCGGCGATGCGGTCCCACAGCCGGGCCAGCACGTCGAAGTGGCGGGCCATGGCGTGGTCGCCGCCGGCGGTGTTCTCCAGGATGACCGGCACCGACGACTCCAACTGGTCGAGCGCCTTCACCCAGCGGACGAAGCCCTCCTCCTCGTCCTCGCCCTTGTCGACGTGACCGCCGTGCACGACGACACCGCGCGCCCCGACCTCGGCGGCGGCGTCGCAGCACTGCTGGAGGATCTTGCGGCTCGGGATGCGGATCTTCGGGTTCCCGGCGGCGAGGTTCACCAAGTAGGGCGAATGGACGTAGATCGGCAGCGACGCGCTACGGAGCGCCTCGGCGTCGGCACGGGGCGTCGGCTTCTTCCAGCTCTGCGGGTCGCTCAGGAAGATCTGCACGACGTCGGCACCGCGCTCGGCGGCGGCGACGAGCGGGTCCTCCATCTTCACGTGGGCGCCGATCAGCACGGCTCCAAGCTACGTCGCTAGGCAACCGCAACCGCGCTGCAAGCGGCGCCCACGAGAGTGGCGCCATGCAGACGATGGAGACGCACACAGAGGTCGAGTTCCAACTCGACGGGATGCACATGGTCCTCCGCCGGGCTGCGCTGTCGTTGATCCACGACGTGAAGGCGCTGGCCGAGGGGGACCGCCAGGGGGCGCGCCAGGTGGCCGAGTCGGCCGGCGTGCTCGGGGGGATCGTGCTGGTGCACGGTGACGCCGCCGACGCGGCCGAGGCGGTGCCGGCCTATGTCGCCGCCGGGCGCCAGGCGGTGCTCGAGTCGCTCCAGCACACGATCGCCGCCCTGTCGGCGCTCGCCACCGGCCTGACCTGCGTCCCGTGGGAGGGCGCGCACGCCGAGGCCGTCCAGTCGGCGATCACGTTCGGCCGCCGCCTCGACGACCACCTCTCGGCCCGCGAGGAGCTGGCGATGCCGGTGCGGGAGCGGGTCCTGCTCGCCGCCTGCTGACCGCGCGACACCAGCGATGAGTTCCGATGAGTTCGACGACGGGCGGTCGTCGTACTCATCGATGAGCAGCGTCCTAACCTCGCGACCCATGACGGCGACCACTGTCGATGTCGGCCTGGACGACCTCGAGCAGTACCGGCGGGAGCTGACCGGCTACTGCTACCGCATGCTCGGCAGCGTCTTCGAGGCCGACGACGCGGTCCAGGAGACGATGGTCCGGGCCTGGAAGGGACTCGACGACTTCGAGGGCCGCTCGGCGGTGCGCTCGTGGCTGTACCGCATCGCCACCAACGTCTGCCTCGACATGCTCCGCGGCCGCCAGCGCCGCGTGCGGGCGATGGACCTCGGGCAGACGTACACGCCGGACTCGTTCAAGGGCGTCACGCGACCGAACGAGGCGTGGGTCGAGCCGATCCCCGACGCCCGCGTCGTCGACCCCGACGAGACCGACCCGGCGGCGCTCGCCGCGCAGCGCGACAGCATCCGGCTGGCGTTCGTCGCCGCGCTGCAGCACCTCCCCGCCAAGCAGCGCGCCGTGCTCATCCTGCGCGAGGTGCTGCGCTGGCAGGCGACCGAGGTGGCCGACCTGCTCGACACGAGCGTCGCGTCCGTGAACAGCGCGCTCCAGCGCGCCCGGGCGACGCTCGCCGCGCGCGACGTCGAGTCGACGACGACGACCGCGTCCGCCACGACCGACATGGACGCCGACCAGCAGGCGCTGCTCGCCCGGTACGTCGACGCGTTCGAGCGCTACGACATCGAGGCGCTCGTGGCGCTGCTCCACGAGGACGCGGTGATGTCGATGCCGCCATACGACTTCTGGCTGCAGGGTCCCGAGCACATGGGCACCTGGTTCGGCGGCCCCGGCATCGGGTGCAAGGACTCGCTGGTCCGCGTCACCACCGGGGGCAACGGGTGCCCCGCCGTCGGCACCTATCGCGTCGACCCGAACGGCGGGCACTCGCCGTGGGCGCTGCAGGTGCTGGAGATCTCAGACGGCCGGATCATCGGGCACCACAACTTCCTCGACACGCGGCTGTTCGAGGTGTTCGGGCTGCCCGCACATCTCGACGCGTAGGCCGACGAGGTCGAGCAGCTCGGCGAGTCGCACGGACACGTCGCGCAGCTCGAGCGCGAAGCCGGCCCGCCGCGCGGTGAGCCGGGCGCGCGCCAACCGGTCGACGAGCGCGAGATCGGTGTCGCGGGCCTCGATCGGCCACGAGGCGACGACCTCGCCGCCGTCGAGGAGCACGGCGCGAGCCTCCATATTCCGTAGCGACGATCCGGCCGCGCAGAAATAATCGGCAGCTCCCGATGAGTTCCTCGGGCGAAGGAGGTCGTATCCGTCATGACACTCGCGATCGAGACCGAGGGCCTGGTCAAGGCGTTCGGCACGACGCGCGCCGTCGACGGGATCGACCTGGCGGTGCGTCCCGGCACCGTCTACGGCGTGCTCGGCCCGAACGGCGCCGGCAAGACGACGACCATTCGCATGCTCGCCACGCTGCTGCGCCCGACGGCGGGCTCCGCGCGCGTGCTCGGCCACGACGTCGTGCACGAGGCGGAGATCGTGCGCTCGAAGGTGAGCCTCACCGGCCAGTTCGCGTCGGTCGACGACGAGCTCACCGGTCACGAGAACCTCGTCCTGCTCGGGCGGCTGTTCGGCTTCGACCGAGCGATGGCGAACGGGCGGGCGAGCGAGCTGATCGACGCGTTCGGCCTCACCGACGCGCGTGACCGGCTGGTGAAGGACTACTCCGGCGGCATGCGGCGGCGGCTCGACATCGCCGCGTCGATCGTCGTCACGCCCGAGCTGCTGTTCCTCGACGAGCCGACGACCGGGCTCGACCCGCGCAGCCGCAACCAGGTGTGGGAGATCGTGCGCGTGCTCGTCGCGTCGGGCACGACCGTCCTGCTCACGACGCAGTACCTCGACGAGGCCGACCAGCTCGCCGACCGCATCGCCATCATCGACCACGGCCGCGTCATCGCCGAGGGCACGAGCAGCGAGCTGAAGTCGCTCGTCGGTTCGGGCACGCTGCGCATCCGCCTGCTCGACCCGTCACGTCGCGACGACGCCGCGCACGTCCTCGCTCGCGTGCTCGGTGTCACCCCACAGCACGATGGCGACCCGGCCGCGCTGTCGGTGCGCACGGACGGCACCGACACGGACGTCGTGTCCGCCGCGCTCGCGTCGCTGAAGGACGAGGGCCTCGGCGTCGCCGAGGTCGCGCTCGGGCAGCCGACCCTCGACGAGGTGTTCCTCACGCTCACCGGTCACCCCGCAGAGGACGCCACGACGGAGGACGCAGCATGACGGCGATCGACGTACAACCGGTGCTCGTCGAGTCCGAGCTGCGCTCGGCGCTGTCGACGCGCACGCGCCCGCCGCTGGCCACGCCGTGGACGGCGTCGCTCGCGTTCGCCTGGCGCGCCGTGTTGAAGATCAAGCACATCCCGATGCAGCTGTTCGACGTGACCGCGTTCCCGATCATGTTCGTGCTGCTGTACACGTACCTGTTCGGCGGCGCGCTGGCGGGGTCGACGCACGAGTACCTGCAGCAGCTGCTGCCCGGCATCCTCGTCATGACCGTGTCGTGGACGACCGTGTACACCGGCCAGTCGCTGAACACCGACATCTCGAAGGGTGTGTTCGACCGGTTCCGCTCGCTGCCGATCTGGCGACCCGCGGTGCTCGTCGGCATGCTGCTCGCCGACACCGTGCGCTACGCGATCGGGGCCGTCGTCGTCGTGCTCGTGGGCGTCGTGCTCGGCTTCCGTCCCGACGCCGGGGTCGTCGGCGTCGCGCTGGCGATCGCGCTGCTGCTCGTGTTCTCGTTCTCGCTGTCGTGGGTGTGGACCGCGGTCGGGCTGAAGCTGCCGACACCCGACTCGGTCATGCAGGTGTCGATGACGATCCTGTTCCCGCTCACGTTCGCCAGCAGCGTCTTCGTCTCCGTCGACACGATGCCGGGATGGGTGCAGGCGTTCGTGAAGGTCAACCCGATCACGCACCTCGCCGACGCGGCGCGCGGGCTGATGCACGGCGGTGTCGCCGGCGGCGACCTGCTGTGGGTGCTGGCGTGGAGCGCGGCGTTCGTCGCCGTGTTCGCGCCGGTGACGATGCGGCTCTACAACGCGGAGCGCTGAGGAACCCCATCGCTTCTTGTCACACGTGACCACAACTGTCGTGGCCAGGCGTGACAAGAACGCGAGGGCGGTTCAGAAGTTCGGCGGGCGCTTCTCCCGGAGGGCGCGGGCGCCCTCGACGAAGTCCGGCTGCTTCATCATCTCGACCATGCGGGCCTCGGCGTCGCGGGACGACTCGGCGAGGTCGCGGCCGGCGAGGTCGAGCCACAGCTGGCGCTTCATCGCCGCCAGCGACACCGGCGAGACCTCGCGAGCCATGCGGCGCGCGTAGTCGAGCGCGAACGGCAGCAGGTCGTCGGGCGGGAGCACCTTGTTGACGAGGCCGATCTCGTGCGCCTCCTCGGCGAGGACGACGCGGCTGCTGAACAGCAGGTCGGCGGCGTGCGCGGTGCCCACCAGTCGCGGCAGCAGCCACGAGATGCCGAACTCGGCGGGGATGCCGAGGCGGCCGAACGACGTCGTGAGCTTGGCCCCGGCGGCGGCGAAGCGGATGTCGGCGAAGCAGGCGACCACGAATCCCACCCCCGCCGCCGGCCCGTTGATCGCGGCGATGACCGGAACACCGAGCCCGAGCACGAACGAGTGGCGCTGGCGCAGCGCCTCGGGCGCGTCGAACGCGAACGGGATCGGGACCTGCTCCGGCCCGGCTGCCTCGTGGTAGTCACCGACCTCGATCGTCCGGTCGAGTGCGGCGACGTCGGCGCCGGCGCAGAAGCCTCGGCCGGCGCCGGTGACGACGACGACCCGCACGTCGGGGTCGCGGTCGGCCTCGCCGAGGACGTCGCGGTACTCGGCCTCCATGCGCGCCGTCCACGCGTTGAGCCGGTCGGGGCGGTGCAGCGTGACGAGCGCGACGCGGTCGTCGACGTCGTAGCGGACGACCTTGCGTTCCATCGGCGTCAGCCGCGGACCTCGACGGTGCCCTTCATGTACGGGTGCAGCGTGCAGTGGTAGTCGTACGAGCCCGCCTCGGTGAACGTGTGCGTCCACGCGCCCTTCGACTGGGTCGGGCTCTTCCAGCCGTCACCCTTCACGTCGTGGGGGATGCGGCCGTCGGCGAACTTCCACGTGACGCGCTCACCCGCGTCGACCGTGATCGTCTTCGGGCCGTACTTGAGGTTCTTGACGACCACCGTGCCCGGCGTCGCCGCTGCCGCCGAGGCGTCGTCACCGCCACCGCCGCACCCGGCCAGGACCGAGGCTGCGAGCGCGGCGAGGACGACGGCAACGGCGGGACGGCGCATCGGTTCGATGATGGTCGGTCGCCGCGTCGATGCCCAATCACGGAACGACGAGCGTGACGTCGGGCACGGAGAGCGCGACAGCGGCCAACTCGCTCGCCGTGCCCGCCCCGGACACGGTGACGACCTGCCCGGCCCGGTCGGCCCACGCGTGGGGAACGACGCGGGGATCGACGACGATCCCGCCGCGGACGATGCCGCCGGTGTCGAACGGCCGTGCCCTGACCGCCAGGCCCTCCTGCCCGAGCGGGTCGTCCCACACGTTGCCCGTTCCCGACGGCTGGATGGTCACGACGAGCACGTCGACCCCGCGTCGGTACGCCATCGACAGCACCGGCCCGGTGCCGGGGTTGCCACCCTCGGGCCCGGTGACGAGCGGCGCGTCGTGCACGGCCACGTCGGCGAGCGAATAGCCCGCGGGCACGTCGAGGTCGGGGACGTCGGCGGACGCCGGGTCGACGCGCCGCCAGCCCTGGTCGTCGGCGATGGCGTGCTCGCCGGGCGCGACCTCGAACGTGCCCGACGGGATCGCCGCGCCGATGCGGAGGTCTTCGATGTGCTGCTCGGCCACAACGCGGCCTCGCGACAACGAGCGCACGACGAGCGGCAGCTGCGAGGCGCGATCGACCGCCGCGTAGACATGGTCGACACCGCCCTCGCCGGCGAGCTTGTTGGGCTCGACGTCGCCATCGAAGATCCACACGGGACGGCCGTCCTGCTCGCCCCTGACGACGCGGGCATCGCCGTCGGCGGCGAGCGCGGCGACCGACCACCCGATGTCGCGCCGAAGCAGCCCGAGGAGACCGAGCGGCGTGCCGCTCTTGCGGTACACCGTGCCGTCGGCGACGGTGTTCACGGCGATGCCGGCGGCCGGGTCCTCGATCACCGACGTCCCGTCGTCCCGGTGTGCGGCGAACCGGCCGCGGTCGTCGAGCGCGAACGTCCACCGCTCCGCCGGCTGGCCCGCGGTCTCGACGACGACGACTCCCTGCACCGACGAGACCATCGTGATCGTCGGGGCCGGCCCGGGCCCCGTCGCCGGCGGCGTGCGCCCCGCGTCCGAGTCGGACCCGGCGCGCAGCGCGACGAGCGCGCCGCCCGCGAGGACCACGACCGCGGCGGCGACCGCCAGCCAGCGCGACGCACCCGGCCGGCGGCCGCGAACGGGTACGGGCGCCGGCGTCTCGAGGACGAGCCGCTCGTGCAGCTCCGTCCAGAACCCCGCTCGGTGCTCGGGCACGTCGTCGAGCTGTCGCAGCGCGTCACCGACGACGGCGTCGCGATCGCGATCACGCATGTCGTTCCTCCTTGCCCTCTTCCCCGAGCGCGGCCCGAAGCCGCGCCCGTGCCCGCGACAACCGCGACCGCACCGTTCCCTCCGGGATGCCGAGGGCGTCGGCCGCGCTCGCGTAGTCGAACCCCTCCGCGTCGACGAGCAGCACCGCGGCACGGTGGTCGGGCGGCAGCGCGTCGATCGCCGCGGCCAGGCGGTGCGACCGCACGACACGGTCGCCGACGTCGCCGCGCGGATCGGGACGGCCGACGGCGTCGTCGAGGGGCACGAGCGAGACCCGCCGCTGCCGCCGCAGCTCGTCCATGCACGCGTTGTACGTGATGCGGTACAGCCACGTGCCAGGCGCCGCCTCGGCGTCGCCCCGGAACGTCGGCAACGCCCGGAACGCCTTCACATACGCCTCCTGGAGCACGTCGTCCATGCGGTCGCGGTCGCCGAGGAGCCGCCACGCCAGGGCCCGCAGCGTGCGGTCGTGTCGCCGCACGAGGTCGACGAAGTCGGCGGGGTCGGCGAGGGTCACGGGAAGGTCAGACGCACGGCCGCGCCCGATCGTTCCCTGGAGTTCGGGTGACTAGATCGACCGGGGACGGGGGCGTGGGGCCGTTCGCCCTACCGGCAGTCGCCGTATGGCGGGTCGGAAAAGGGTCGCCCGGCTGATTCGCCCAACCCGCCCGAACCGGGAGAGTGCACCCATGGCTGTGTGCACGGACGAGCGGGAGCTCGCGGCGGTCATCGAGCAGCACCTGCCGCTCGTGCGCCACGTGGTGTTCCAGGCGGCGACCCACTTCCCCCGTCACGTCGATCGCGAGGAGCTCGCCCGCGCCGGCGCCCTCGGTCTGGTCGAGGCGGCGCACCGCTACGACGGGTCGCGGGGCGTGCCGTTCGAGCGTTACGCCGCCCAGCGGATCCGCGGCGCGATGCTCGACGCCGTCCGGGCCGCCGACTGGGCGCCCCGGTCGCTGCGGACGTCGTCGCGGCGCATGGAGTCCACTCGGCAGTCGCTCGCCTCGGACCTCGGCCGCCAGCCGACGGACGCCGAGCTGGCGGCGGCGCTCGACGTGTCGGTCGACGACCTGACGGCGCTGCGGACGAAGGTCCAGCAGGCGGTCGTGCTCGCACTCGACGAGCAGGTGACGAACGACGAGGAGCAGTCGTCGCTCGTCGAGCTGCTCCCCGACGAGAGCGCCGAGGACCCCGACGAGGCACTCGAGCGCCGGGAGCTGCACGGCTACCTGCGTGACGCCGTGCACCTGCTCCCCGAGCGCCACCGGCTCGTCGTCGTCGGCTACTTCCTCGAGGGCCGATCGTCGGCCGAGCTCGCCGAGCTGCTCGCGGTGACCGAGTCGCGTGTCTCGCAGCTTCGCTCCGAGGCGCTCGACATGCTCCGCGACGGCCTCGACGCCCAGTTCGACGGGACGGCGACGGCCGGCGGTCGGGTCAAGGGCCGGGTCGCCCGCCGCAAGGCGGCCTACGCGTCGGCGATCGCCACCCGACGCGACTGGCGCTCCCGCCTCGTCGACGCCTGACGCTGGGCCGTCAGCCGACGAAGTCGTCGATCGCCGCGAAGGCGGCGGCGTGCGCCAGCGCGTCCAGGACGTCGCGGTAGGCGGCCCGGGCGAGCGTGAGCTCGAGCGCGTCGTGTCGCTCCTCGAGGGCGACGAGGTCGAGGTGGTCGTCGCTCACTCGGCCCGCGCCTCTTGCAGCTCGCTGACGGCGGCGAGCACGGCGTCGATGCCACGCAGCTGACGCTCGGCCAGCGACCCGGCCCGGGCGACCTCGTCGCGGATCTCGCCGATGAGCCGGTGCAGCGCCTCCTGCTGCTCGGCGAGGATCGCCGCGAACGGCTCGTCGGCCTGCGCCAGCAGGATCATCAGGGTCGACTCCGCCGGCAGCCCGTGCGCAACCGCGACCCGCTGGGCGACGACGGCTCGCAGCAGCGTCGCCTCCCGGACCCGCTCGACCGCCCGCTCGAGCTCGGCCGACGCCCACGGCAGGAACCGCGCCTCGTCGGCGACCAGCAGGTGGCGCGCCTCGACCAGCTTGAAGAGCACCATCTCGAGGAGACGGCGCTCTCGGTCGAGCACGTCGGTCAGCTCTTGCACGGACGTCCCATCGGCGGCGGCGGCCCGGTGTTGAGGACTTCCGACCCATCGCAGGGCCGTTCACCCCCTGGCCCTGCCGGGCCATGGACAGATGGCCCGGGAGGACGGTTCTGCGCGAACGGGCGCCCGGCGCCTCAAGTTTTCGGCCGGTTCCGACGAACCCCGATTCATGCGTGATCTCACGCTCCGTAGTGATGGGCACGGAAGGGCGGCAGGGGTGCAGGGGAACACGGCGAGCACAACCGAGCGGATCAAGGCGACCGCGGTCGGTCTGCTGACGCTGGCGGCCGGCCTCGTCCCGCTCGCCGGGACCGCCGGCGCAGCCGCTGCCCAGCCGGTCATCGTCCAGGGCCCGTCGGCCGCGGCCGCGGCCAGCGCGGTCGAGCGCGCCGGCGGCCGGGTCGACGCCGCGCTCGAACTCGTGAACGGTGTCGCCGCCCACGTGGACGCCGCCGACGCCGCCACGCTCCGTGCGGGCGGCCTGTCGGTCACCCCGGACGTCGAGCTCCACGCCACCGGCCTCGACACCGCCGCACTGTCGACGTCGACGCCCGCCGATCAGGTGCTGGCGATGGACCCCGACGCCGACCTCCCCGCCGACGCCGGCAAGGACGTCGGCGTCGCCGTCGTCGACACCGGTGTCGAGCCCGTCGCCGGCCTCGCCGGCAAGGTCGTCGCCGGACCGGACCTCTCGGGCGAGGCCGCCCCCTCGTCGCTGCGCGACGGGTACGGCCACGGCACGTTCATGGCGGGGCTCATCGCCGGCGACGGCATCGGCCTGGCGCCCGCCGCCAAGATCATCTCGGTCAAGGTCGGCGACTACACGGGGACGACGACGATGTCGAAGCTCGTCGCCGGACTCGGCTGGGTCGCCGAGCACGCCGAGGACAAGAACATCCGCGTCCTCAACCTGTCGTTCGGCGTGGACATGCCCATGCGGTACCAGGCCAACCCGCTCGACTCCGCCGTCGAGGCGCTGTGGGCGACGGGCATCACGGTCGTCACCGCGGCGGGCAACGAGGGCGCCGGCACCGTCACGGCCCCGGGCGACGACCCCTTCGTCCTCACCGTCGGCGCCGTCGGCGAGTCGTGGTCGGGCAGCCAGCGGTTCAACGGCTACGCCAAGCCCGAGGTCACCGCGCCCGGCTCGCACGTCGTGTCGTACCGGGCAACCGACAGCCAGATCGACGCCGGCGGCACCGCCGAGGGCATCCTCGACGACACCTACCGCCTCGGCAGCGGGACGTCGATGGCGACCGCGCTCGTGTCGGGCGCCGCCGCCGTTCTCGCCGAGCGCCACCCCGGCGCCACGCCGGACGATCTCAAGGGCGCGCTCGTCTCGTCGGCCGGCGCCGACACGGTCGTGCAACTCAACGCGGCCGACAACGCCGACTGGGACGCGTCGTGGTGGCAGCCGTACCGGCTCGCGTTCGGCGGGTCCGACCTCGGACTGCGCGGCTGGACCGCGGGCATGCCGTGGACCGCCGGGCACTGGGCCGAGGACTACTGGACCGCCGGTCACTGGGCGGCAGGCCACTGGGCCGCCGGGCACTGGGCGGCAGGCCACTGGGCCGACCGCTCGTGGGAGGCCGGGCACTGGGCGGGCGACCAGTGGGTCGCCGGGCACTGGGCCGACGGCGCCTGGGACGCCGGGCACTGGGCCGCCGGTCACTGGGCGGCCGACAACTGGCAGGCCGGGCACTGGGCGCAGAACGCGTGGAGCGCCGGGCACTGGGCGGCCGGCCACTGGGCGGCAGGTCACTGGGCCGCGGGTCACTGGGCGGCAGGCCACTGGGCCGACGACGCGTGGACCGCGGGCCACTGGGCCGCGGGTCACTGGGCGGCAGGCCACTGGGCTGCCGGGCACTGGGCGGCGGCGCACTGGGCGGACGTCGCGTGGGAGTGATGCGCGCACGTCCCACCCCGCGTTAGCGGGCGACGGGCACCGGACGGGGCATGGCAACGGTGCGAACCAAGGTCCTCTCGATCATCGTCCTCCAACTCGGTCTCTCGGCTGCGATCGGGTGGCTGGTGCGGCAAGCGGGTGCGCCCATCGGCGCACCCGTGGCCGTGCTCGCGTTCGTCGCCGCGTTCGCGGTCGTGGCGTCGTTCTCGGTGCGCCTCGAGTTCCGCAGCCAGCAGGTCACCTTCACGCTGGCCGAGGCCGTGTTCGCCGTCGCGCTGTTCGTCGTCGGGCCGATGGGCGCGGCGATCGCCGGCGGCGTCGGTGAGGCGCTCGTGTGGGCGCGCCATCGCGTCCGCCCGCTGAAGATCGGCTTCAACGTCACGAACCAGCTGTGCGCGATGGTCGTCGGCGGCACCGTGTTCTGGCTGTTCCAGCCGGGCTCGCCCGAGCACGTCGGCGGGTGGCTCGCGGCGCTGGCGGCGACGCTGTGCTACTCGCTGTTCAACCTTGCCGGGCTCGCCGGCGTCCTGTCGGCCACCGAGGGCCGGCGCTTCCCGACGATCTTCCTGCAGTTCGCGCTGACCGGCTCGGCCGTGGCGCTGACGTCGGGCCCGCTGGGTCTCATCGGACTGACGCTGTTCCGCCACGACCCGTTCGCCCCCCTCCTCCTCGCGCCGCTGTGCGTCGCGGTCGCGTTCAACAACCGTCACGCCACCGCGCAGCGCGACGAGCACCTGCGCTTCGAGCGGCTCTACGGCGCCGGCTTCCGCACCGCCCGCCTCGTGAGCTTCGACGACGCCGTCACCGCGATCGCGACCGAGGCGCAGACACTGCTCACCGGCAGCGGTGCGATCTGCATCTCGGAGAGCGCGACCGGCGGCTGGATCGCCGTGCAGGTCGACGCGTCGGGCCCGCGCCCCGCCGAGCCGTCCCTCGTGCGCGGCCTGCTCGCCATCGCGTACGGACGCGACTGCACCGAGCTCGCCGTCGACGCGCTGCCGCCGGAACTGCGGGTGCAGCTCGCGGGCGCGGCCACGATCACGCTGGCGTCGTCGTCGGACGGCTCACCCGCACCGGTCGTCCTCGGCGTGCTCCGCACGCCGGTGTCGGGTGACGACACGCCCGAGAGCCGCATCCAGACGCTGTCGGCGTTCATGACCCACGCCACGATGGCGGTCGGCAACGCCCGGTTGCTCGGCGAGGTCGAGGAGGCGCTGCGCCAGCAGGTCGACCTCAACCGCCAGAAGGGCGACTTCGTCGCCGCCGTCAGCCACGAGCTGCGCACGCCGCTCACCGCGATGCTCGGGAGCGTCGGCACGATGATGCGCCTCGAGGAGCGCCTCGACGGCGAGGGCCGCCACAAGATGCTCGTGATGGCGAAGGACCAGGGCATGCGCCTCAAGCGGCTCATCGAGGAGCTGCTCACCGTCGCCGCCGCCGAGCACACCGGGATGGACGTGCGCCACGAGCTCGTCGACATCCGCCGCCTCCTCGTCGACGTGCGCACCAACCTGCAGTCGACGACCGCGGCGCGAGTCGTCGTCGAGTCCGACGCCGTCGAGGCCGTCGTCTCCGACCGGCTGAAGCTGCAGCAGATCCTCCTGAACCTCGTCGAGAACGCCGGCAAGTACGCGCCGGACGGCCCCATCGAGGTCACGGTGACGGAGTCGGGTGGGCGGGCCACGTTCGCCGTGCGCGACCACGGCCCGGGCATCCCGCTCGCGGATCGCGGCCGGGTGTTCGAGCGCTTCGTGCAGCTCGACCAGTCGTCGACACGCCGCAACGGCGGCACGGGCCTCGGGCTTTATCTGTGCCGTCAACTGGCCGAAGCACTTGGTGGCCGTCTCGATCTCGGTGATGCCGAGGGGAGCGGCTGCGTGTTCACGGTGACGTTGCCCACCGGCGACGTGACCGCCGCCCGCGCCGCCGCGGCACTGCGCCGAGCGGCACCCGGGCGGGTCGTCAAGGAGTCGATCGCGATGAGCAGGCCACTGGAAGGGGCACGAGGATGAGCGACGGAAGCAGGCGGTGTCTGGTCGTCGACGACGACCCGGCGATCCGCGACATCCTCGTGACCAACCTCGAGGCCGAGGGCATGGACGTCCGCACCGCCGACAACGGGGACGACGCCGTGCGCGTGGCGCGCGAGCTGGCGTCGACGCTGGACCTCATCGTCCTCGACGTGATGATGCCCGGCCGCGACGGCTACGCCGTGCTCGGTGAGCTGAAGGCCGACGCGGCGACGTGCGAGATCCCCATCGTCCTGCTCACGGCGAAGGCCGGTGAGGACGACGTGTGGGAGGGCTGGAAGTCCGGCGCCGACTACTACATCACCAAGCCGTTCTCCATCGAGGAGCTCATGTACTTCATCGACATGGCGTTCGGGAGCACGGTCGCATGAGCGCCTACGCATCCGCCGCCGAGAGCGGCGTCACCCGCGTCGAGGAGGCGCTGCTGGCCGCCATGCGCGGCGACCAGGCCGCGGCGGCGAAGTTGATGTTCCGGCTTTTCACTCGCGACCAGGCGCTCGAGGGCCTCAACGCGCTCGTCCTCACCGGCGCGGGTGCGCTCGTGTTCGGTGCGTCGACGGTGACGCCGTCGGAGTTCGCCATCGAGGACCTGGCGGCTCGGGCCGAGCGCCGGGCGCCCGCGTCCGAGCCCGTCGACCTCGCGCTGTTCTGGGAGCTCATCCAGTTCGTCGGCTGCCTCGCCGGCGGGGTCCGCCAGCCCGCCGAGGGACTGGCGACGCGCTACTCCGGCGAGCGACTGCTGTACGGCGCGTTCGTCGTCGCCCAGACGCTCATCGACGCCGTCGCCGAGCGCGAGCGCGTCACGCCCGAAGAGGTCATGCTCGCGGCGCTCGAGTACGCCCACGCCCGCTGAGCTCGCGCCGACGCGCGATCAGCGTGCGGTACCACTCGAGCAGCGCAGCGTGGTCGCCCCGCTCGACCTCGTCCCACCGCAGCTTCGACGCCTCGAACGTGGCCGGGTCCTGCGGATCGGGGACGTCGGCCGGGTCCCACCCGAAGTCGCGGAACTCGCTGCGACGGCCCTCGCTGACGGCCCTCGCCAGCGCCGGGTCGGCGTGGTCGGTGAAGTAGCGGAAGGGCGTCGAGGCGCCCCACTCCTCGCCCATGAACAGCATCGGCACGAACGGCGACGTGAGGAGCAGCGCGGCCGCGTAGCGGAGCGCGTCGGGGCCGACGAGCTGTGACAGTCGCTCGCCGGCCGCACGGTTGCCGACCTGGTCGTGGTTCTGCGTGCAGATGACGAACTGCCCGGCGTGGAGGTCGTCCGGCGGCCGCCGCCGCACCCACGCCTCGCCCAGCGCGGTCGCCAGCTGGTCGAGCGAGCCGAACTCGGCGTAGTAGCCGGCGTTCTCGCCGGTGAGCACGGTGTGCAGCGCGTGGTGCCAGTCGTCCGCCCACACGGCGTCGATGCCGTGGCCACCGCGTGCGCGCGCCCGCACGACACGCGCGTCTTCGCGCTCGTCCTCGGCGACGAGGAACCGCGGCCGGTCGAGCTCGGCGACCCGCGCCGCGAGCTCCTCGAGGACGTGCACGGGCGAGTCGTCCACGATGGCGTGGACCGCGTCGAGGCGTAGGCCGTCGCAGTGGTAGTCACGCAGCCACATCAGCGCGTTGTCGATCACGAACGCCCGCACCTCGTCCGACCCCTCGCCGTCGAAGTTCACCGCGTCGCCCCAGGCCGTCTGGTGTGACGACGTGAAGTACGGGCCGAACTTCGACAGGTGGTTCCCGGCGGGACCGAGGTGGTTGTACACGACGTCCATGACGACGCCGATGCCGCGCCCGTGGCACGCGTCGACCAGCCGCTTCAGCCCGTCGGGGCCGCCGTACGCGTGGTGCGGTGCGTACAGGTCGACGCCGTCGTAGCCCCAGCCGCGATCGCCGCTGAACTCGGCGACGGGCAACAGCTCGATGGCGTCGACGCCGAGGTCGACGAGGTGGTCGAGCTTGCCGACCACCGCGTCGAACGTCCCCTCGGGCGTGAACGTCCCGACGTGCAGCTCGTACAGCACCGCCGTCGAGAGCTCGACACCGCGCCAGCCGGCGTCGGTCCACGCGAACGCGCCGTGGTCGACGACGCGGCTCGGGCCGTCGATGCCGCTCGGCTGCCACGGTGACCGCGGGTCGGGGAACGGTCCCTTGCCGTCGACCACGTACCGGTAGTCGGTGACGCCAGCGGCGTCGCACGACCACCACCCGCGCTCGTCGCGCACCATCACCGTTCGCGTCCCGCCGGCGTCGAGCTCCACGGAGGACGCGCTCGGCGCCCACACCGCGAACGCCGTCATGCGCGCACGAGCAACGCGACGGGGAACCCGGTCGGTGTCAGCGCTTCCTCGAACGTCGCACCCGTGAAGCGGTCGACCCACCGACCGGGTGGCAGGGACGCGGACAGGTCGCCACCGAGCCTCGGCACCGCGGTGACCACGCGCTCGCCCCGGACGAACGCGACCGCTCCGCCGGCGTCCAGCGGGGTGTACGACCGCGACGCGAACACATCCGGCAGCTCCCGCCGCAGCCGCAGCGCCTCGCGCACGACGAGCAACTTCGCGTGGCCGGGCCCGTCGTCGCGCCGCGCCCATGCCTCGGCCGCCGACATGGCCTCGAGCTCGCGCAGCGCGTCGCGGCGCAGCGCGTAGTCGACCGGGCGGCGGTTGTCCGGGTCGACGAGGGAGAGATCCCACAGCTCGCTGCCCTGGTAGACGTCGGGCACACCGGGCATCGTCAGCTGCACGAGCTTCTGCGCCAGCGCGTTCACCCATCCGCGCTCGCGGATCGACGCGACGAACGCGTCGAGCGCCGACCCGAACGCGTCGTCCTCGTACAACGACGACACCCACGAGCGGAGGGCGTCGTCGTACGCGTCGTCGGGGTCGGTCCACGACGTGTGCGCCTTCGCCTCCTTCGCGGCCTTCTCCATGTACGCGAGCGCGCGATCGAGCGGCAGCGGGTGGGCGCCGACGAGCGTCTGCAGGGCGAGGTACTGCGCGTTGCGGTCCACGATGGCGTCGTCGCGAACCCGATCGCGGACGAACGCCGCCCACCCGTCGACGACGTCCCCCTCGCTCAGCACGGCGAGACGCGCTCGCACGTCCTCCGAGCGCTTCGTGTCGTGCGTCGACAGCGCCGTCATCGTGTCCGGCCACCGCTCGGCGCGCCGGGCGCAGGCCGCGTGGAACTCGTCGAGCGACACGCCGAACCGTCCCGGCGAGCCACCGACCTCGTTCAGCGCGACGAGCCGGTTGTACCGGTAGAACGACGTGTCCTCGACGCCCTTGGCCATCACCGGACCCGTCACCTGCTGGAAGCGGGCGACGAGCTCCTCCTCGCGGTCTCCCCGCACACGGAGCAGCAACAGGTCGCGCAGGAAGTCGAGCAGGTCGCCGTCGAGGTCGTCGCGCCGCGCCCGTGCGGACTCGATCGCGGTCTCGACATGCGCACGATCGGCGCCCGACACCCCGCCCTCCGGCGACGCGTACGCGCGGTACACGGGGAAGGACGCGATGACCTCGCGCAGCGTCTCGTGCAGGTCGTGGCGGGTGTAGTCGCGGTAGCGGCGGTGCCCCTCGCACACCTGCACGAGCAGGTTCGTCAGGCGGCTGACGTCGGCGGCGAGGACGTCGCGCATGACGAGGTGCTTGTTGGCGAGGACCATCGCGTGCCAGTCGGCCGGCTCGCCGGTGACGTCCACGTACAGGTCGGTGAGGGGCTTCTCGCCGGCACCGTCGACGAACACGCCGAGGACGTCGTTGAGCGCGTCGTACCCGGTCGTCCCCGCGACCGGCCACGTCAGCGGCAGCTCCTCGCCGACCTCGAGGATCTTCTCCACCACGACCCAGGCGGCCTCTGTCCGCTCCCCGTCGCTCGGGCGCGCTGTCGCACCCGCGAGGCGTGACAGGTACTGCTGGGGATCACGCAGCCCGTCGGGATGATCGACGCGCAGGCCGTCGACGGTGCCGTCGCGCACCCACGACAGCACGAGCCGGTGTGTGTCCTCGAACACCTCGGGGTCCTCGACGCGGAGCCCGACGAGCGTGGTGATGTCGAAGAACCGCCGGTAGTCGAGCTCGCGCCCGGCCGTCCGCCAGAACGCCAACCGGTAGTTCTGCCGCTCGAGGAACGCGTCGAGCGCGTCGACGTCGCCGTTCAGCGCGGCGACCTCGTTGTCGATCGCGACGGTGACCGTCGGCTGCTCGTCGGCGAGGCGCGACAGCCATCCGCGCAGCACGTCGGCGTCGCGGTGGCGCCGCGCGGCAGCGACACGATCGCGGACGTCGGCTCGTGGCAGCCGGCCGAACGCGTCGGCGAGCGACGCCAGCTCGACCGAGTCGCACCGCGCCGCCGCGCCGCGCAGCAGATCGTCGATCGAGCGGGGCGACACCGGCAGCGAGTGGTCGAAGTAGTCGACGGTGAACGCCACGCCCTCGCGCCGGACGACGATCTCGCCCCGCTCGAGCACGCGGCCGTAGTGGTCGCCGAGGACCGGCATGAGCACGGTGTTGCGGAGCTTCGCCTCCGGCGGGTCCCAGTCGACGTCGAAGTACGACGCGTACGGCGACGACGGGCCGTTCTCGAGCACGTCCCACCACCAGCGGTTCTCGCGACCGCCGATCGACATGTGGTTCGGCACGATGTCGAGCACCTGCCCGAGCCCGGCCGCGCGCAACGCGTCCGACAGGCGGGCGTGCCCGGCCGCGCCGCCGAGCTCGGCGTTCACGACCGCGTGGTTGACGACGTCGTAGCCGTGCGTCGAACCGGGCGCCGCCTGCAGCACGGGTGACGAGTACAGGTGCGACACGCCGAGCTCGCGGAGGTAGTCGACGATCGCGACGGCGTCGTCGAACGTGAAGCCGGCGTGCAGCTGCACGCGGTACGTCGACGACGGGACGCCGGCCACCTCAGCCGCGCTTCAGCGCGACGAGCGAGCGCGCCTCGACCGCGAACGACTCGCCGGTCTTCACCGATCGGGGGTTGAAGAGCATCGGGTCGTTCGTGTCGATCTCGACGTCCCACCGCTCGCCGAACTGCGGCTCGGGCATCACGAAGTCGATCGGCTCGTAGTGCGCGTTGAACAGGACGAGGAAGCTGTCGTCGACGACGCGCTCGCCGCGCACATCGGGGTCGGGGATGGCGTCGCCGTTGAGGAAGATCGCCACCGACTTGGCGAACCCCGATGTCCAGTCCTCGTCCGTCATCGGCGTGCCGTCGGGACGGAACCACTCGACGTCGTTGCAGCCCTGGCCGTGGATCGGGCGGCCCTGGAACCACCGCCGGCGTCGGAAGATCGGGTGCCGGGCGCGCAGCGCCGTCAGCCGCTGCGTGAACTCGAGCAGCGTCCAGTGCTCGCGCGTGTCGCTCCAGTCGAACCACGAGATCTCGTTGTCCTGGCAGTACGCGTTGTTGTTGCCGCCCTGCGTCCGCCCCATCTCGTCGCCACCGAGCAGCATCGGCACGCCCTGTGACAGCAGCAGCGTGGCGAGGAAGTTGCGCTTCTGCCGCTCTCGCAACGCGACGACCTCGAGGTCGTCGGTCGGACCTTCGACGCCGCAGTTCCACGACCGGTTGTGGCTCTCGCCGTCGTTGTTGTCCTCGCCGTTCGCCTCGTTGTGCTTCTCGTTGTACGAGACGAGGTCGTTCAGTGTGAAACCGTCGTGCGCGGTGACGAAGTTGATGCTGGCGATCGGGCGGCGGCCCGTCGACTCGTAGAGGTCCGGGCTACCGGTGAAGCGGTTGGCGAACTCCCCGAGCGTCGCCGGCTCGCCGCGCCAGAAGTCGCGCACGGTGTCCCGGTACTTCCCGTTCCACTCGGACCACAGCGGCGGGAAGTTGCCGACCTGGTAGCCGCCCTCGCCGATGTCCCACGGCTCGGCGATCAGTTTCACGCGGCTGACGACCGGGTCCTGCTGGATGAGGTCGAAGAACGCCGACAGCCGGTCCACCTCGTGGAACTGGCGCGCGAGCGTCGCGGCGAGGTCGAAGCGGAACCCGTCGACGTGCATCTCGGTGACCCAGTACCGCAGCGAGTCCATGATGAGTTGCAGCACGTGCGGGTTCCGCATGTTGAGGCTGTTCCCGGTGCCCGTCGTGTCGTAGTAGAAGCGCGGGTTGTCGGCGACGAGCCGGTAGTACGCCTCGTTGTCGATGCCCTTGAACGACAGCATCGGGCCGAGCTGGTTGCCCTCGGCGGTGTGGTTGTAGACGACGTCGAGGATCACCTCGATGCCGGCGGCGTGCAGGTCGCGCACCATCGCCTTGAACTCCTGCACCTGCTGGCCGAGCTGGCCCGACGAGCTGTAGTCGTTGTGCGGCGCGAGGTAGCAGATCGAGTTGTAGCCCCAGTAGTTGCGCAGCTGCATCTCGACGAGCCGGCTGTCGTGGATGAACTGGTGGACGGGAAGGAGCTCGACGGCGGTGACGCCGAGCGACTTCAGGTGCTCGATCGACGCCGGGTGGGCGACGCCGGCGTACGTGCCCCGCAGCTCGTCCGGGACGTGCGGGTTGCGCTGGGTGAACCCCTTGACGTGGACCTCGTAGACGACGGTGTCCGGCAGCGGCGTGCGGGGCGGGTGGTCGTTGGCCCAGTCGAACCACGGGTTGACGACGACGGACTTCGGCATCGACCGCGCGTTGTCGGCCCGGCTGCGGGCGTGGTCCTCGCGGGGGTCGCCGAGCCGGTACGGGAACACGCCCGCGTTCCACCTGACCTCGCCCTCGACCGCCATGGCGTACGGGTCGAGGAGCAGCTTCGCCGGGTTGCAGCGCTTGCCCCGATCGGGGTCGTAGGGGCCGTGGACCCGGAAGCCGTACCGCTGCCCGGGCCCGACGTTGGGCGCGTAGCCGTGCCACGTGAAGCCGGTGACCTCGGGTAGCTCGTGGCGCGTCTCGTTGCCCCGCTCGTCGAACAGGCACAGCTCGACGCGCTCGGCCACGCCGGAGTGCACGGCGAAGTTCGTCCCGACGCCGTCGTATGCCGCGCCGAGCGGGTAGGGCCGCCCGGGCCAGAACCTCATGACCACCGGCGAGAGGTACCCCTCACTCGCATCCTCCAACAGAATCGCGTTTTCCGGCCGCTTCGGTGCCTCAGAACGCGAGTGTGTTGGAGGATCGCGATCAGCGGTCGGGCCGGAATCTGCGCAGGCGGAGGCTGTTCGTGACCACGAACACGCTCGAGAACGCCATGGCCGCGCCGGCGACCATCGGGTCGAGGCGGCCGGTGGCCGCGAGCGGGAGCGCGGCGACGTTGTAGGCGAACGCCCAGAACAGGTTGCCCTTGATCGTCCGCAGCGTGCGCCGCGACAGCCGGATGGCGTCGGCCGCGGCCCGCAGGTCGCCGCCGACGAGCGTGAGGTCGGACGCCTCGATGGCGACGTCCGTGCCGGTGCCCATCGCCAGGCCGAGGTCGGACTGCGCGAGCGCGGCGGCGTCGTTCACGCCGTCGCCCACCATGGCGACGACCCGGCCTTCGTCCTGCAGCCGCTTCACGACGTCGACCTTGTCGGCCGGGAACACCTCGGCGTCGACGTCGGCGGCGTCGACGCCGACCTGGCGGGCGACGTCGTGGGCGACGTCGGCGGTGTCGCCCGTGAGCAGGACGGGACGGAGGCCGAGCTCGCGCAGGCGGGCGATCGCCTCGCGCGACGTCGGCTTCACCTCGTCGGCGACGACGAAGCGGGCCAGCGGCCGGCCGTCGACGGTCGCCTCAATGCCGCGGCCGACGACGACGTGCCGGCCCTCGACGACGCCCTCGACCCCGACGCCGCGGTGGCTCACGAAGCCGTCGACCGGCGGGATGCCGCCCGCGCCGAACCGCTCGGTCGCCGCCCGGACGATCGCCCGCCCGATCGGGTGCTCTGACGCCGACTCGACCGCGGCGACGAGCCGGAGCGCCTCGTCGCGGTCGACGCCGGCGGCGGGCACGACGTCGACGAGCGTCATGACGCCGGTCGTCACGGTGCCGGTCTTGTCGAGCACGACCGTGTCGACCCGCCGCGTCGACTCGAGGACCTCGGGGCCCTTGATGAGGATGCCGAGCTGCGCGCCCCGCCCGGTACCGACGAGCAGCGCGGTCGGCGTGGCGAGCCCGAGCGCGCACGGGCAGGCGATGATGAGGACGGCGACGGCGGCGGTGAAGGCGTCGGCCGCGGCCGCGCCGGTGGCGAGCCAGACGACCAGCGTGCCGAGCGCGAAGACGATGACCGCCGGAACGAAGACGGCGGACACGCGGTCCGCGAGGCGCTGCACCGGCGCTTTGCCCCGCTGCGCCTCGGACACCAGCCGGGCGATCTGGGCGAGCGCGGTGTCGCTGCCGACGCGCGTCGCCCGCACGACGAGCCGGCCGCCGGCGTTGACCGTCGCGCCGGCGACGTCGTCACCCACGGCGACCTCGACGGGGACGCTCTCGCCGGTCAGCAACGAGCGGTCGACGGCGGACGCTCCCTCGACGACGACGCCGTCCGTCGCGATCTTCTCGCCCGGCCGGACGACGAACCGGTCGCCGACGTGCAGCTCGCCGACGGGCACGAGACGCTCCTGTCCGTCGTCGTCGAGCACCGACGCGTCCTTCGCCCCCAGCTCGAGCAGCGCCCGCAGCGCTTCTCCGGCGCGCCGCTTGGCGCGCGCCTCGAGCACGCGTCCGGCGAGGAGGAACACCGTCACCGCGGCGGCGACCTCGAAGTAGATGTCGCGATCGGCGCCCGACGCGAGCACGACGACGGACCACGTGTACGCGGCGAGGACGCCGAGCGAGATCAGCGTGTCCATGGTCGCGGTGCGGTGGCGCAGGTTCGCCCACGTTGCCCGGTGGAACGGCAGCGCACCCCACAGCACGACCGGCGTCGCCAGGACGAGCGACACCTCGCGCCACGCCGGCGGCCGCAGCGACATCGCCATGGCCATGGCCACGATCGGGACGGTCAGCGCCGCGGAGGCAGCGAGGCGCCGGGTCAGATGACGGCCGTCGCCGCCGCCGGCGTGGTCGCCGTCGTCGACGGGTGACGCGTGGTACCCGATGCCCTCGACGACGCCGACGAGATCGGCGAGCGACGTCGCCGCCGGGTCGTAGGTCACGACCGCGGTCTCGGTGGCGTAGTTCACGGACGCGTCGACGCCGCCGACGCGGTTGAGCTTCTTCTCGATGCGGGCGGCGCACGATGCGCACGTCATGCCCCCGATCGCCAGCTCCGCCCGGGTCGCCGTCACGCCGCCTCGTCTTCGCCGGGGTCTGCGCCCCCGGACCCCATCACGAGTCGGCTCGCTGGCGCTCGCCCGCCTCGGAGGCGGCTGCTCGCCTTCGGCCCGCTCACAGCGCCGCCTCGTACCCCGCTTCCTCGATCGCCGCCCGGACGGCGGCGTCGTCGACGGCCTCGCCGTGCACGACGACCTCCTTCGTGTCGAGGTCGACGTCCACGCCCGTCACACCCGCCACCGCGCCCACCTCGGTCCGCACCGCCTGCACGCAGTGCCCGCACGTCATCCCGCTCACGATGTAGGTCGCCATACCTGACACTGTACCCCCCTAGGGTATTCACCGTCCAGGCTGATGCCGGGAACCCACCGCAGCGGTGGTCTACGGCATCACCCTGGAATCGGGGTTTGCCATAGTCGGGGCGGGTGCTGTTCCCGACCGTCACGTTCGCGCTCTTCTTCCCGCCCGTCCTCCTCGCGGCGTGGCTGCTCGCGCCGCGGCCGCTCCGGTGGAAGCTGTTCCTGCTCGCCGCGTCGTACGTCTTCTACGCCTGGTGGAACTGGCGGTTCTGCTTCCTCCTCGCCGGGTCGACCGTGATGAACCAGGTGTTCGCCGTCGCGCTCGCGCTCCGGCGCGACCGCGCCGACCCGACGATCCGGTACGTCCGGTGGGCGGCCGTCGCCGCCAACCTCGCCGTGCTCGGCTGGTTCAAGTACTACGGCTTCTTCGTCACGTCGGTGGCGACGACGCTGCGTGACCTCGGTGTCGACGTGAGCCCGCAGCTCGTCCAGGTCGCGCTCCCTGTCGGCATCTCGTTCTTCACGTTCCAGGCGCTGAGCTACGTGATCGACGTCGGGCGCGACGTCCTCGACCCCGCGCCGCTGCTCGACGTCGCCGTCTACCTCTCGTTCTTCCCGCACCTCGTCGCCGGTCCGATCGTGCGGGCCGCCGAGTTCCTCCCCCAACTGCGTCGCCGCCCCGACCCGACCCGTGTCGACTCGTCCACCGCGTTCTGGCTCATCACCAAGGGCCTGTTCAAGAAGGTGGTGATCGCGTCCTACCTGTCGACGGCGCTCGTCGACAGCGTGTTCGCCACGCCCAGGGCGCACTCCGCGCCGCAGGTGCTCGCCGGTATCTACGGCTACGCGATCCAGATCTACGCCGACTTCAGCGGCTACACGGACATCGCCATCGGGCTCGCGCTGCTGCTCGGCATCCGCTTCCCGGAGAACTTCGACCGGCCGTACGTCGCCGCGTCCCTCCAGGAGTTCTGGCGGCGCTGGCACATGACGCTGTCGCGCTGGCTGCGCGACTACCTCTACATCCCGCTAGGGGGGAACCGTCGCGGCACGCGGCGCACGTACGTGAACCTCATGCTGACGATGCTGCTCGGCGGGCTGTGGCACGGCGCGGCGTGGACGTTCGTCGTGTGGGGCGGGATCCACGGCATCGGTCTCGCCGTCGAACGCAGATACGGCCACGTCCGCGCGCCGAAGTGGGTGCAGCAACTCGTGACGTTCCACATCGTCTGCCTGGCGTGGGTGTTCTTCCGGGCCGAGACGTTCACCGGCGCGCGTGACGTGCTGTGGCGGCTCGCCACCGGGTGGACCGGCGACCTGCGTGTCGACCGCGTCGTCGTCCTCACCATCGTCGCCGCGCTCGCCGTGCAGTTCGTTCCTCGCGAAGCCGGGCGGCGCGCGCTCGTCGTGTTCTCCCACCTCGCACCGGCGGCACAGGCCGCGGCGCTGGCGAGCGGACTCGTCGTCATCGACGTCCTCGGCCCGGCCGGCGTGGCCCCGTTCATCTACTTCCGCTTCTGATGGAGCCCCGCCACTCGCCCGCCGGGCACGCGGTGTTCGTCGTCGTCGTCGCGCTCGTGGTCGCGTCGCTGCTCGACGCGCAGGGGCTGAGGCGGACGGCGGAGCAGCAGCCGTTCGGCTGGAAGCGCACCGTCGGTGTGGCGGTCACCGCGCCGCTGGCGTGGGTGTCGGAGTCGCTGCGCCTCGACCGGCCGCGCGAGCGGCTCGACGTCGCCCTCGGCAAGGACCCGCCAGGCGCCGCACGTGACCGCACCGGAGGCGGCGACCCCGTCGCGCCGGTCGCCGCCAGCGCGGCGACGTCGCCGCCGACGCCCGTACCGCCCCGGGTCCCCACCGCGGCCCTGCCGCTGCGGCTGTGGATCATCGGCGACTCGATGGCGCAGGTCTTCGGCCAGTCGCTCGTCAACGCGTCGGTCGACAGCGGCGTCGTCGCCGCCACGCTCGACTACCGCATCTCGACCGGCCTCACGCGTCCGGACTACTTCGACTGGCCGGCCGAGGTCGCCGACCGGCTGCCGACGCTCGACCCCGAGGTCGTCGTCGCGATGTTCGGCGCCAACGACGCCCAGGGGCTGCTCCTCGACGGGTCGGCCGTGCCGTACGGCACCCCCGCGTGGCGCACCGAGTACGCCCGGCGGGTGGGTGCGCTGATGGACCGGCTCACGGTCGGCGGGCGCCCCGTGCTGTGGGTCAGCCAGCCACCGATGCGCAGCGGTTCGTTCTCCGAGAAGATGCGCGACCTCGACGTGATCTACCGGCGCGAGGCAGCGCGGCGGCCGGCCGTCACGTTCGTCGACTCCACGCCGGTCCTCGGCGACGACGACGGCGGGTGGACGCCCTACCTGCCCGGGTCCGGCGGCCGGACGCTCGCCCGCCAGGCGGACGGGATCCACCTGTCGCGGGCGGGTGGCGACCGGCTCGCCGATGTCGTGCTCGCCCGCATTCGCGCCCTTTGGGAACCCGGGCCCGAGCGGCCCGGCGGCACAGCCGCGCGAAGCGGACAACATGGGTCGGGCGGGGAACCTCGGGTAGGGACGCGTCGTTGACTCCCGAGGTGTGACGAAAGTCGTCGGTGACAGGAGACCGGTCACGGACGTCTCGCTCTGTCACGCCGGGGCGGGAATTGATTACCGCTCGGTAGGCGTTGTGACAGATCCTGGGGTGACATCCGGGACCCAGCAGCTCGTCGAAGAGGAAGTCGTTGCCCAAGCGCAAGCCCGAAACCACGCAGGACCAGGACCTCGTCCGGCTCTACCTGGACGAGATCGGCCGCCACCCCCTTCTCACGAAGGACGACGAGGCGCGCCTCGCCCAGACCATCGAGGCCGGCCGGGAGGCCGCCGAGAAGCTCGAGTCGGGTGAGAAGGTGACGCCGGCGAAGAAGCGCGAGCTGCGCCGTGTCGTACGGGCGGGCGAGGCGGCGACCGAGCAGTTCATCAACTCGAACCTCCGGCTCGTCGTGTCGATCGCCAAGAAGTACCAGTCGTCGGACCTGCCGTTGCTCGACCTCGTGCAGGAGGGCAACCTCGGTCTCATCCACGCCGTCGAGAAGTTCGACTGGCGCAAGGGCTTCAAGTTCTCCACGTACGCGACGTGGTGGATCCGCCAGGCCATCGGGCGCGGCATCGACAACACGTCGCGCACGATCCGCCTGCCGGTCCACGCCGGTGACCAGATCCGCCAGCTCCGCAAGGTGCGGACCGAGCTCGAGGGTCGTCTCGGCCGGCGCCCGACGCTGGCCGAGCTGGGCGACGAGCTGATGATCACCGAGAAGCAGGTCGCCGAGCTGCTCATCCACGCTGCTGACCCGGTGTCGCTCGAGACACCGATCGGCGAGGACGGCGACGCGTCGTTCGGCGACATCGTCGCCGACCCGACCGCGCCGCAGCCGTTCGACGTCGTGGCCGAGGAGCTCCTGCCCTCCGAGCTCGAGAAGCTGCTGTCGCCGCTCGACGAGCGGGAGAAGACGATCCTGCGGCTGCGCTACGGCCTCGACCGTGGCGACCCCCGCACGCTCGACGAGATCGGCGAGGTGCTCAACCTCACGCGCGAGCGGATCCGCCAGATCGAGAAGGGCGCGATCGCCAAGCTGCGCCACCCCACCGTGCTCGACCCGGAGACCCGCGAGCTCCTCGCGTCGTAGGCGTCAGCAACCGCAGACGCAGAACTCGTTGCCCTCTGGGTCGGCCATGACCCACCAGCGCATGCCGTGCTCCTCGACGGGCGCGTCGTCGAGCCGGCGGGCACCGAGCGACTCGAGGCGGGCCACCTCGCCGTCGACCTCGGACCCGGGGAGCTCGATGTCGAGGTGCAGCCGGTTCTTGCCCGACTTCGGCTCGTCCACCTGCTGGAGCACGAGCTTCGGTCCGGCCGCACCGGGCGGCGGCTCGATCGAGCGGTACTGGGCCGCGCTGCCCCGCGTGCGGTAGCCCAGCGCCGCCGTCCAGAACGCGGCGAGCGCGTCGGCGTCGGCGCAGTCGAGGACGAGCACGACGTCAGGCATGCCGGCCGCCGCCCCGGCTAGACGATCTCGAGCGACACGTCGGCGCCGCCGTAGCGAGCGACGAGCGTCTGCGAGCGGGACGGGTCGACGAGCGCAGGGACGGCCGCGGCGGTCGTCGCGGCGACGTCGTCGCCCAGGCGCCACGAACGGACCACCGAGCCGACGAAGGCGATCGCCCGGTCGACGTTGCCGGGATCGGCGGGCAGCAGGATCCGCGCCTCGCGTGGAGGCGCCGGGCGATCGACGAGGTCGCGCCGCTCGTCGCCGATCTGGTACGCGGGCAGCGGGAGCGCGGCGGGCGAGGCACCCGTGGCGCTCGCCAGCCGACCCTCCGGATCGGCCTTCGCGTCGAGCGGGACCCGCAGGACGACGATGGCGGCGTCGTCGTCGAGGGCGCCGTCCGTCCATGTGATCGCCGCCTCGACCACACGGTCGGCGATGTCGTCGGCGGTGCAGTCGACGGTTGCGCAGGCGACGAGGACCTCGGCGAGGCGGCCGGCGTCGTCGAACATCGCGCCGCTCGGCGACCGGGCCTCGGTGATGCCGTCGGTGCAGATGACGAGGCAGTCGCCCGGGCCGAGCCCGACGCGGTCGTCGGCGAGCACCGGGTCGTCGAACAGACCGAGCAGCGATCCGGGCTGGCCGCGCAGGTCGATCCACCCGGCGGCGCGCACGAGCATCGGGCGCGGGTGGCCGGCCGACGCCAGCGTGACCCACGCGCCGCACAGGTCGAGCTCGACCGTGGCGAACACCGCCGAGCAGAAGCGGTCGTCGGTCTCCGGCTCGCGCAACACGGCGTCGTTGAGTTCCCGCAGCACGCCCGTGGGCAGCGTCGAGTGGACGGCGGCCGCCCGGGTCGTGTGCCGCGCGAGGGCGGCGAGCGACGCGGCCGGCGCGCCCGATCCGCACACGTCGCCGACGACGACGCCCCACTCGTTCGTGCGCAGCCGGAACACGTCGTAGAAGTCGCCACCGACCTCGACGCGCCGGTCGGCCGGGCGGAAGCGGGCGGCGACGTCCATCCCGGGGATCGACGGCTCCCGCGGCGGCAGCAGGGACGCCTGCAGCGCCGACGCCAGGTCGCGCAGCCGATCGTGGGCGCGATGGCGGTCGGTGACGTCGCGCACGAACCACGCGCCGGCGAGCACCGCGCCGCTCGCGTCGACGAGCGGCGCGCCGTGGCACTCGAGGATCCGCCCGTCGGCGAGCACGACCTCCGTCCGCGCCGGGCCGGTCGCGCCGGCGAGGGCACGGACCTGCGCGTCGAACGCCTCGGGGTCGGCGACCAACCCGGTGACCGCCTCGTGGATGGCCCGGCCCCCGGCGGCGACGACGTCCGGCGTCAGCCCCCAGACATCCGCGAACCGGGCGTTCGTGACGAGTACCGCGCCGTCGGGGTCGACGACGAGCATCCCGTCGGGGCTCGCCTCGCGCAGGAGCGTCTCCAGTGTCGACGGCTCGACCGCGGAGCGCCCCTCCCCCATGCCGTCAGTGTGACACCGCTCAGAGATCGAGGGCAGTACGCGTTCGGTCGAGTTCGGTGGGGTCGGCGGTGGTGGGGACGAGCCACAGCTCGTCGAGGCCGGCGGTCACGACCTCGTCGACCGTCGCCCGGAGCGCATCGGCGGTGGTGCACCGGGCGGACTCGGCGCTGGCGCGTGCGACGTCCTCGCCGAAGATCCGCATGTAGTCGTGGACGTACGCGCGCAGGCGGTCGTCGGCACCGTCGCCGAGCGCGTACCAGAGGCTCGTCGAGATCACCGGGGCGTCGGTTCGACCGGCGTCCGTCCACGCGCGACGGACGCGCTCGGCGGCCCGGGCGAGGTTGCCCGTGTCACCGGTCACCGCCCACGGGCCGTCGACGCCGTCGGCCCAGCGGGCCGCCCGCGCCGTCGCCTTCGGCCCCGCGACACCGGCGATCAGCGGCGGCCCGCCCGGCTGCGCCGGCGCCGGCCCGACGGGATCGGCGCCGTCGAACGGGACCGAACCTCGCCAGATCGAGCGCATGCGTGCGACCTGGTCGTCGAGCCGCTGCCAGCGGCGCGCCGTCGACGCGCCCACCGCCTCGTAGTCGTGGTCGCGCCCGCCGACACCGACACCGACGGTCAACCGCCCGCCCGACAGCACGTCGACCGTCGCGAGCTGCTTGGCGGCCCGCACCTCGTCGTGCGACGGCAGCACCACGATCGTCGTCGTCAGCCGCACCCGTTCGGTCAGCACGGCCGCGGCGGCGAGCGACGTCATCACCTCGGCGCTCGGGTACGTGATGCGCTCGGGCACCGCGAGCCCCGACCACGGGCCCTCGTCGATGCCGCGGCACCACGCCACGAACTGCTCGCGGGACGTCGGCAGCATCGTCGGCAGCGTCATGGCGATCCGCACGGCACGACTTCTACCGTGCGGGCGTGCTGCTCCACGAACTCGTCGACGCCGTCGCCGCCCGCGCTCCGGACGCGCCCGCGCTGATCGTCAGCGCGACCGGCGAGACGATCACGTACGCGGAGCTCTCGGCGCGCGTCCGCCGCGCCGCCGCGATCGCCGCGGCGGCGACACCCCGTGCCGGTGATCGCATCGCGTTCGTCGGCGAGAACTCGCCCGAGTGGATCGACGCGTACTACGGCGTGCCGATGGCGGGGCGCGTCCTCACCTTCCTCAACCACCGCCTCGCGCAGCCCGAGATCGACGCGATCGTCCGGCGGTCGGGTGCGGTGTTCGTCGACGACTGGGCTGCCGACGCGCGGCCGTGCACGCCGGCGAACGACCCGTCCGCCGTCGCCTGGCTCATCTACACGAGCGGGACGACTGGCTCGCCCAAGGGGGCGATGCTGACCCACGCGTCGCTCCTCGCGGCGAGCGACGCGACCGCCGCGTGCCGACCCGTCGCCGACGACGACGTGTACGTCTTCCCGTTCCCGCTGTGCCACGTCGCCGGGTACAACGTGCTCAACCACCACCGCCACGGCCGGCCGGTCGTCCTGCTCCCGCGGTTCGAGCCGGCCGCGTTCGTCGACGCGACCAACCGCTACGGCGCGACCACGACGTCGCTCGCCGCCACGATGCTGCGCGCGCTCCTCGACCACCTCGACGCGACCGGCGCCACGGTCCCGTCGCTGCGCACGATCGCGTACGGCGCGGCGCCGATGCCCGCCGCGCTGCTGCGCCGGGCGACCGAGACCCTCGGTTGCGAGTTCGCCCAGGGCTACGGGATGACCGAGCTGTCCGGGAATGCCGTGTTCCTCGACGCCGACGATCATCGCCGTGCGCTCGCCGGGGACGAGCGCCTCCTCGTCGCCGCCGGCCGCGCCGCGCCGGATGTCGAGGTGCGCATCGCCGCCGACGGCGAGATCCTGGTGCGCGCCCCGCAGGTCACCGCCGGCTACTGGGACGATCCGGCCGCGACCGCGGCGGCGATCGAACCCGACGGGTGGTTCCACACCGGCGACGTCGGCCGGCTCGACGACGACGGGCTGCTCACGATCGTCGACCGCAAGAAGGACGTCATCGTCACGGGCGGCGAGAACGTCTCGTCACGCGAGGTCGAGGACGCCCTCCACGCGCTCCCGTCGGTCGCCGACGTCGCCGTCGTCGGTGTCCCGGACGAGACGTGGGGGGAGAACGTGTGCGCCGTCGTCGTGCGTCGCGACGGCGAGAGCGACGTGAGCGCGGCCGCAGTCGTCGACGGCGTGCGCGGGCGGCTGGCGGGGTTCAAGCGGCCGCGTCACGTCGTGTTCGTCGACGAGCTCCCCCGCAACGCCAGCGGCAAGATCCTCAAGCACGAGCTGCGGCATTGGCTCGCCGCCAATCCCGACCTCATCGGCGAGCGCGCCTGACAGTGCCTCGCTCTGCGTCGCTCCGCTCCTTGCCGCTCGGCTGGCGCTCGTCGCTGGCGCTTCCCTCGCGCCGTCACCGGCGAAGGCGGCGGAGC
This sequence comes from Acidimicrobiales bacterium, assembly GCA_035700105.1. Classification (GTDB taxonomy): domain Bacteria; phylum Actinomycetota; class Acidimicrobiia; order Acidimicrobiales; family DASSOZ01; genus DASSOZ01. The sequence goes on along the minus strand of DASSOZ010000016.1, from coordinate 30,141 downwards.
AGGACCTCCTGCGACACCGACGCCACGTGGACGCCGTCGGCGGTGAACACGTGGCCGACCGAGAGGCCGCGCGACGACATGAGCCCGTGGCACACGAGGTCGTGGCAGAGCCAGTCGTCGGCCCGCGCCGGGCGGTGGAACCAGACGGCGTGGTCGAGCGACGTCCCGTAGATGTCGTCGTCGGCGAGATCGGGCCGGAGGGAGCGGGCGGCGTCGGTCGGGAGGTCGTCGGACTCGTACGCCAGCGCGCAGGCGTGGATCAACGGGTCGTCCTCGAGCTGCCCGTGCATCCGCAGCCACCCGTTGGCCCGGCCGGGCGAGTCGTGCAGCGGGGTGAACCGCCGCTCGAAGATGTCGCTCCACTGGTCGCCGGGCGCGGTGGCGTCGGGAGCGGGCACGTCGGGCAGCTCCGCGACCTGCACCTCGGGGGCGTCCTCGCGCACCTGGAACGACGCGGACATCGACAGGATCGCCCCGACCGCCTGGCGGGCGATCACGCGGCGGGTCACGAACGAGCGCCCGTTGCGCACGCGGTCGACCTCGAAGCGGATCGGCTCGGTGTGGTCGCCGCGGCGGATGAAGTACGCGTGCAGCGAGTGCACCTGGAACGCCGGCTCGACGGTGATGCCGGCCGCCCGCAGGCCCTGCGCCACGATCTGCCCGCCGTACAGCCCGCCCCACGGGTAGCGGGGGCCGACGCCGACGAAGGTGTCGGGGCCGTGGGGCTCGAGGGCCATCATCTCGCTGAACAGCACGGCAGCATGATGTCGTGTTGCTGGCGGACCTCGTGACGACGTCGGCGGCGGTCGCGTCCACACGCGCCCGCACGAAGAAGATCGCCGCGCTCGCCGACCTGCTCCGACGCCTGTCGCCCGGCGAGGTCGAGATCGCCGTCGCCTACCTGTCCGGTGACCAGCGCCAGGGCCGCGTCGGGATCGGGTGGGCCTCGCTCGACGGGCTCGACGCCGGCGCCCCGCCCGGCGCGTCGTCGCTCACCGTGCTCGACGTCGATGCGGCGATCGACGCGGTCGCCGCGGCGTCCGGCGCCGGGTCGCAGTCGGCACGCCGGGACGTCCTCGCCGATCTGTTCGGTCGGGCCACCCGGGACGAGGCCGACTTCCTCCGCCGCCTCCTCCTCGGCGACCTACGGCAGGGCGCGCTCGAGGGCGTGATGTGCGACGCGGTCGCGGTCGCGGCCGGCGTCGACGGCGCAGTAGTGCGGCGCGCCGTGATGCTCGCCGGCGACCTCCCCCACGCCGCCGCCCTCGCGCTCGCCGGCGGCGAGGACGCGCTGCGGGCCGTCACCCTCGACGTCCTGCGGCCGATCAAGCCGATGCTGGCGTCGCCGGCCGCCGACGTCGCCGAAGCCGTCGGCGCGCTCGGCCGTGTGTCGGTCGAGTGGAAGCTCGACGGCGCCCGCATCCAGGCGCACCGCGCCGGCGACGAGGTCCGCCTCTACACCCGCAACCTCAACGACGTGACGTCGCGGCTGTCCGGTGTCGTCGACGTCGTGCGCTCCCTGCCGTGCAGTGCCGTCGTGCTCGACGGCGAGGTGCTCGGTGTCGGCGAGGACGCGGCCACGCCCGACGCGTTCCAGGACACGATGAGCCGGTTCGGTCGTCATGACGGTGTGGGCGGCGCGCAGCTCGGCGTCTGGTTCTTCGACTGCCTGCACGTGGACGGCGACGACCTGCTCGACGCGCCGCTGTACGAACGACAGACACACCTCGAGCGTCTCGCTGACGCGTGGCGGGTCCCGGCGCTCGTGACCGGCGACGTCGACGCCGCCGCGCAGTTCCTCGACGGCGCGCTCGCCGCCGGGCACGAGGGCGTCGTCGTCAAGGGCATCGACTCGCCGTACGAGGCCGGTCGCCGTGGCGCGGCGTGGCGCAAGGTGAAGCCGGTCCGCACGCTCGACCTCGTGGTGCTGGCCGCCGAATGGGGTCACGGTCGCCGCCGCGGGTGGCTCAGCAACCTCCACCTCGGCGCCCGCGCCGCCGAGCCCGACGCCGGCTTCGTCATGGTCGGCAAGACGTTCAAGGGTCTGACCGACGCGCTGCTGACGTGGCAGACCGAACAGCTGCTCGCACGCGAGACGCACCGCGAGGGCATCGCGGTGTTCGTCCGCCCCGAGCTCGTGGTCGAGATCGCCCTCGACGGCGTGCAGACGTCGACGCGCTACCCGGGCGGTGTCGCCCTGCGCTTCGCCCGGGTCCGCCGCTACCGCGACGACAAGTCGCCGGACGAAGCCGACACGATCGACGCCGTCCGAGCCCTCCTACCGCGGCCGTAGCACGATCTGCGTCTGCGTCGTCTTGGCGACCAACCGGCCGCCGTCGTCACGGACCTCGGTCTCGACGCAGATCGTCGTGCCGCCGACGTGCAGCGGCCGCGCCGACGCCGTCACCGTCCCGCCCTTCACCCCGCCGAGGAAGTTGGTCTTCGACTCGATCGTCGACGTCCCGGCGCCGTCGGGCAGGTTGAAGAACGCGCAGGCCGCGCCGGCGGCGTCGGCGAGCGCCATCACCGCGCCGCCGTGCAGCAGCCCGCCCGACGTGCACAGCGACTCGTCCCAGTCCAGCGCGACCTCGACGAGCTCGGGCGTCTGCGTGACCGACCGCATGCCGAGCGTGCGGCACAGCGGCATCGACGAGTGGAGGAACGCGGTCGCCTCGCTGGTGTCCATGCGCCCCAGCGTGGCCGTTCCACGACCCGGCATGCGACACTGGTAGGTCGGTTACACCGACCCAGTCCGCTCTACCGAGGAGGCTCATGCCCCAAGCCAAGTCCGATGCGATCGTGCTCGAGGGAACCGTCACCGAAGCGCTGCCCGGCGCCAGCTTCCGTGTGCAGCTCGAGAACGGCCACGAGGTGCTCGCCCATCTCGCCGGCCGCGTGCGCCGCAACCGCATCCGCGTCCTGCCCGCCGACCGTGTGCAGGTCGAGGTCTCACCGTACGACCTCACCCGCGGGCGCATCGTCTACCGCTGGAAGTAGTTGCACCCCCAGCTCGACCCCGTCACGTACCACCGTGACGTGCTCCCCGTTCACCTCGCCGGGGAGCGCGGCGCCGCCGCGGCCCACGACACCGCGGACATCGCGCCGCTGACGCTCGTCGTCGACGGGCTGCCCTTCACGTACGCGTCCGACGGCGCGGCCATCACGGTCACGCCGGCGGCCGACGAGGGCGCCCGGGCCGTCGTCGAGCTGTCGCGACCGGCGTGGTCGGACCTCGTCCAACTCCTGCGCACCGTCCCGTCACTCGCCCTCGCCGGCGACCTGACGTTCGCCCGCGGTGGCTTCGGTCACCTGTCGCGCTGGGAGCCGGCGCTGCGGTGCCTCTACGCGGGCATCCCGATCTACGACCCCGCCACGGCCGACCTCGACGGTGTCGACCTCGCCCGCACGTTCGCGTTCGCGGACATGGACGCCGGCACCGGCGTCGCGGTGATGACCGAGCACCTGCAACGGGTCGGGTTCCTCCACGTGCGCGAGGTCTTCACCACCGACGAGATCGCCGCGCTGAACGCCGAGGTGGACCGCCTCGCCACCGCTGCCGAGCCGGGCGATGGCCGCTCGTGGTGGGCCACCGACGACCGTGGCGACGAGGTGCTGTGCCGGCTCGTGTACGCCGGCACGGGTTCCGCGCAGATCGCCGCGCTGCCGGCCGACGAACGGCTGCAGCGGCTCGTCGCCCTGTCGCCCCACGAGTACGTCACCGCCAACGACCGCATGGAGGGCGAAGCCGTCCTGCTCAAGACGGCGGGTGAGCTGAAGGGCCTGGCCAACATCCCGTGGCACACCGACTGCGGCCTCGGCGGCCACCCGATCGTGTGCCCGTCGCTCGCCATCGGCATCCAGCTCACGGCGGCATCGGCCGACGCCGGCCGGTTCGAGGCGGTCGCCGGATCACACGGGCAGACGTGCCGCTACGCCGCCGACGGCGACCTCACCGGTCTGCCGGTGGTCGGCGTCGACACGGAGCCCGGCGACGTCACGCTGCACTACGCCGACGTGATGCACGCGTCGCCGCCGCCCACCGGAGCCGGGGGTCGGCGGGTCCTGTACCTCACCTGGTACAACCCGGCGATCCTCGACTGGATCGGTCCGGGCCGGGCGCTCAACGACCTCGTGCGCGACCGCCAGGCCGCGGCCGAGGAGCTCGTCCACCCGGCGTAGAAGTCCTCCCCTCCATGAGCCGAAGCAGCAACGCCGTCGAGTACGCGATCTTCGCCAAGGACCGCCGGGTGACCGTCAGCGACGGCACCGAGATCGCGTACACCGTGGTCGGGGGTGACGGGACGAAGACGCCGGTCGTCTTCGTCAACGGCTGGACGTGCCCCGACGCGTACTGGATCGGCATCGGACCGCGCGTCGTCGACGCCGGCCACCCCGCGGTGTTCGTCGACACGCGCGGCCACGGCCAGTCGGGCCTGCCCCGTCCCGCCGGGCTCGCGGGGCGCAACCTGCGCGACGAGGACGTGACGCCCGACCGCCTCGCCCGCGACCTCGTCGAGGTCCTCGACGACGCCGGCATCGACCGCGCCGCCTTCGCCGGCCACTCCATGGGCGTGCAGGTGATCTTCGAGCTCCTGCGCGTCGCGCCGGAGCGGGTCGCCGCGCTCGCGCCGGTCGCCGGCACGTTCGAGAACCCCGTGCGGTCCTTCGCCGACCTGCCGGTGCTCGACCGCGTGTACCCGGTCGCCGACGTGCTCTTCCGCGTGTTCCCCTGGGAGCTGCTGCGACCGGTGACGGCGCGCGTCGCGACCCGCGAGGTCGGCTACCGCGTGATCAGGGCAATCCGCGTCGCCGGCCCCAAGGTGACAGCCGATCACGTCGCGCCGCACGTCGCCCAGATCGCCGACATCAACTTCTCGGTGCTGTGGCGGATGATGTCGGCCCTCCGCCGGCACTCGACCGCCGACCTGCTGCCCGAGGCCGACGTGCCGGTCCTCGTGCTGGCGGGCGGGCGCGACCTGTTCACGCCGCCGAGCGTGCAGCAGAAGATGGCCGATCTCATCCCCGACGCCGAGATCGTGTGGTTCGACGACGCCGGGCACATGCTGCCCGTGGAGGAGCCCGAGGGAATCGCCGACGCGCTCGTCGACTTCCTCGCCCGTCGCGTCGACACCGGCACGGGTCGCGAGGTGCCGGTCCCCGCCTCTTGACGTGACCTCCTATCCTCCGGGGCAGCTGGGGATGTAGCGGCCACATCGCGAGAGGGGGGACGTGCATCCGAGGCCCGGGGGGGCCGGGCGGCGCCTGACGGCGTTCGTCCCGGCGGTGGCCATCCTCGCCGTCCAGCTGATCGTGTTCCCGGTGCCCGCCGGCGTGTTCGTGCGCGGCGTGATCATCGGCGGGCTGACGGCACTGGTCGCGCTCGGGATGGCGCTGGTCCACCGATCGGACCGCGTCCTCAACTTCGCCCAGGGCGACCTCGGCGCGCTGCCGGCGACGCTCGTCTTCCTCTTGACCGGCAGCTGGACGTGGTCGTACCTGCCGGCGCTGCTCACCGGACTCGTCGCGTCGCTCGCGCTCGGCGCGCTCGTCGAGCTCGTCATCGTGCGACGCTTCACGCGCGCCCCGCGCCTGCTGCTCACCGTCGCGACGATCGGCCTGTCGCAGGTACTCGCGGCGTCGGCGTTCCTGCTCCCACGGCTGTGGGACGAGCAGCTGCTGGCGCCGCGGATCGCGCCGCCGTTCGACTGGACGTTCACGATCCGGCCGATCGTGTTCTCGGCGAACGACCTCATCGCCGCGGTCGCGGTACCCGTCGCGCTGCTCGGGCTGGCGTTCTTCCTCCACCGCACGCGCGCCGGCGTCGCCGTGCGCGCCGCCGCCGACAGCGCCGAGCGGGCGGCCATGCTCGGCGTCCCCGTCGGTCGGCTTCGGACGCTCGTCTGGGCGATCGCCGGCCTGCTGGCGTTCGCTGCGGTGTTCCTGCGGGCGGGGATCCTCGGCCTGTCCGTCGGCTATGCGCTCGGGCTCGGCATGCTGCTGCGGGCGCTCGCCGCGCTGCTGCTCGGGCGGATGACGAACCTGCCGGCGATCACCGTGTCGGCCGTCGCACTCGGCGTCCTCGAGCTCGGGGTCGTGTGGAACTCGAGCAGCCCGCTGCTCGCCGACCCCGTGCTCGCCGCCGCCGTCGGCCTCGGCCTCCTCCTCAGCCGCCGCCGCAGCGCCTCGCGGCTCGACGACCTCGCGCCGTCGTCCTGGCAGGCGGCCGACGAGGTACGCCCGGTGCCGCCCGAGCTGGCCGCGCTGCCCGAGGTGCGCATCGTGCGCACCGCCGGCATCGCCCTCGTGTGCGCGATCGCCGTCGTCCTGCCGCTGGTGCTGCCTGTCGACCGGTCGCTCAAGGCCTCGGCGGTGTTGATCTACGCCACGCTCGGCGTGTCGCTCGTCGTGCTCACGGGGTGGGCCGGGCAGGTGTCGCTCGGGCAGGTCGCGTTCTTCGCCGTCGGTGCCGCCGTCGCGGGGAAGGCGACGTCGCAGTGGCACGTCGACCTGCTGCTCGCGCTGTTGCTCGCCGCCGCGGTCGGCGCGGTGCTGGCCGTGCTCATCGGGCTACCGGCGTTACGCCTACGCGGACCGCACCTCGCGGTCGTGACGTTCGCGTTCGCCATCGCCACGACGTCGTACTTCCTCAACCGCCGCTTCTTCGACTGGGTGCCCGGCGGTCGTGTCCCGCGACCCGCGCTGTTCGGGCGCGTCGACCTCGACTCCGCGACGCGCGTCTACTACCTCGCGCTCGCCGGGCTCGTGCTCGTGCTGCTCGCGTGCGCGGGCATCCGCCGCAGCCGCGCCGGGCGCGTGCTTGTCGCGCTGCGGGAGAACGAGCGCGCCGCCATGGCGTACGGCGTCGGCGCCGTGCGGGCGCGGCTCACGGCGTTCGCGCTGTCGGGTGCCATCGCCGCGTTCGCCGGCGGCATCTTCGTGCACCACCAGCAGGCGTTCGGCAGCGGCCCCTACGACCCCGGCCAGAACCTGACGATCTTCACGATGGTCGTCATCGGCGGGGTGACGTCGCTGCCAGGCGCCGTGCTCGGCGCGCTGTACCTGCAGGGGACGCGGTGGTTCCTGCCCGGTGACTGGCAGGTGCTGGCGTCGGGCGCCGGCGTGCTGCTCGTGCTGCTCCTCGCCCCCGGCGGTCTGGGCTCGCTCGCGGCCAAGGGCCGCGACCGTGCCCTGCGCGGCGTCGCCGGCCGCAGGCGCGTCGACGTCCCCAGCCTCACGGCCGACCGCGATCCCGAGCTCGTGGGCGCGCCGACGTGAGCGCCCTACCGCGCATCCTCCCACGCAATCGGAGTTTCGCCTCCGATTCGACGCCGGAACTCCGATTCAGTGGGAGGATCGCGTGAGGGTCGGACGCGTCAAGCGCCAGCTCGACGAGCTGACCGGCGGCGGTCCCGTCTACCCGCTGCTGATCCTCTTCGGCCTCAACGCCGTCGACGAGCTCGACCGCACCGCGTTCGCGGTCCTCCTGCCGGAGATCCGCGACCACTTCCGCCTCGGAATCCAGGGCGTGCTGACGATCGTGGCGCTGGCGTTCGTCGCCGCGCTGCTGCTGCAGGTGCCGATCGCGCAGTGGGCCGACCGCTCGAACCGCGTGCGCATCGCCACCGGGGGGGCGGCGTTGTGGGCGCTGTTCTCGTTCGCCACCGGTCTCGCCACCGGCGTCGTGATGCTGGCGATCGTCCGGTCGGGCTCGGCGATCGGCAAGGCCGTCGTCGACCCCACGCACAACTCGCTGATCGCCGACTTCTACGACGTGCAGGTGCGGCCGCGCGTCTACTCGTTCCACCGCGCCGCCAACGCCGTGGGCGCGTTCGTCGGCCCGCTCGCCGCCGGGCTCCTCGCCGCCGCGTTCGACTGGCGCGCCCCGTTCCTCGTGTTCGCGGTGCCGACGCTCGTGCTCGTCGTCCTCGCGCTCCGCATCCAGGAGCCGCTGCGGGGGACGTTCGAGCGACGGGCGATGGGTGCGTCGGAGGACGCCGTGCTCACCGAGGAGGAGCCGGCGTCATTCGCCGAGGCGTGGCGCACCGTGTGGAAGATCGAGACGCTGCGGCGCATCTGGTGGTCGTTGCCTTTCCTCGCCGCGTCGATCATCGGCGCCGCGTCGCTCGCCTCGCTGCTCTACGAGCAGGCCTTCGGCCTCGACGAGCGGGCGCGGGGCATCGTCGCGGCCTGCGTCGAGCCCGCGCAGCTCGTCGGCCTCGTGATCGGCGCCCGCGTCGGGACGAAGCTGCTGCTCACCGACCCGGGCCGCGTGCTGAAGTTCCTGTCCCACGTCGCGTTCGGCGTGTCCGCCGTCGCCGTCGTGTTCGCGCTCAGCCCGTGGCTCGGCGTCGCCATAGCCGCCAACGCGTTGATGACCGCGGCGCTCGCCGCGCTCGTGCCGTCGATCCTGGCCGCGTTGTCGCTCGCCATCCCGCCGCGGGCGCGCTCGGTCGGCTTCTCCGTCGCGTCGCTGTGGATCATCCCCGGCCTGTTCGTGCTGCCCCTGATCGGCTGGATCGCCGACGAGTGGAGCATCCGCGCCGGCCTGCTCGTGATGGTGCCGATCTTCCTCGTGGGCGGGCTCGTCATCGCCACCGCGGGGCCGCTCGTCGCCGGCGACATCCGCCAGGTGTGGGCGACGGCGGCGGCCCGCTCGGAGGTGGCGTACGAGCGCCGCCACGGCCGCGTCCCGCTGCTGCTCGTTCGCGGCGTCGACGTCGCCTACAACGGCGTGCAGGTGCTGTTCGGCGTGGACCTCGACGTCGCCGAGGGCGAGATCGTGGCGCTGCTCGGGACGAACGGCGCCGGCAAGTCGACGCTGCTGAAGGCGATCACCGGCACGGTCGAGGCCGACCGCGGCGCCGTCATCCTCGACGGCCGCGACTGCACCCACGCACCCGCGCACGAGAACGCGGCGCGCGGTGTCGTGCTGATGCCCGGCGGCGTCGGCGTGTTCCCGTCGCTCACCGTCGGCGAGAACCTGCGCGTCGCCGCGTGGCTCGACCACCACGCCGACGTCGACCGGGTCCTGCGCGTCTTCCCGGTGCTCGGCGAGCGCCTCGACGTCGACGCCGCCGACCTGTCCGGCGGGCAGCAGCAGATGCTGGGACTGGCGATGGCGTTGCTGTCCAAACCGCGTCTGCTCCTCATCGACGAGCTGTCGCTCGGCCTCGCGCCGGTCGTCGTCGAGCAGCTGCTCCCGGTCGTGCGCGAGGTGCGCGACAACGGCACGACAGTGGTCCTCGTCGAGCAGTCGGTCAGCACCGCGCTCGCCGTCGCCGACCGCGTCTACGTGATGGAGAAGGGCGAGGTCCGCCTTCAGGGAACCGCCGCCGAGCTGCTGCACCAGCCCGACGCGCTGCGCTCCGTGTTCCTCCGTGGCGCCGCCGAGGGCGGCAACCGCTCCGACCCCTCCGGCGTTTCGGTGACTTCGGGTCCGCATGACGGGCCGAACTCACCGAAAGCCGCCGAGGCGGGCGAGGCGGCAGAGACGGGGGCGCTCCAGCTGCGGGGCGTCACGCGCCGGTTCGGGGGGATCGCCGCCGTCGACGACGTCGACCTCGACGTGGCGCCCGGCGAGATCGTCGGCATCCTCGGGCCGAACGGCGCCGGCAAGACGACGCTGTTCGACATCGTGTCCGGCTTCCTGCCACCGGACGAGGGCGAGGTGCGGCTGGCCGGCGTCGACGTGACCCGCCTCGACGCCGCCGAGCGCGCCCGGCGCGGGCTCGGCCGGTCGTTCCAGGACGCCCGCCTCTTCCCGTCGATGACCGTCGCCGAGACGATCGCCGTCGCGCTCGAACGGTTCACCACCGTGCGGGACCCGCTGCGTCCCGCGCTGCGGCTGCCGTCGTCGTTCGACGCCGAGCAGCGCGTCACGGCACGCGTCGAGGAGCTCGTAGACCTTCTCGGCCTCGGCGCGTACCGCAACAAGTTCCTGCGGGAGCTGTCGACCGGGACGCGCCGCATCGTCGACCTCGCCTGCCTCGTCGCCCACCGGCCGACGGTCGTGCTGCTCGACGAGCCGTCGTCGGGCATCGCCCAGCGCGAGAGCGAGGCGCTCGCCCCGCTGCTGCGCCGACTGCGCGACGAGATGGGCGCCAGCCTCGTCGTCATCGAGCACGACGTGCCGCTCGTCGCGTCCGTCGCCGACCGCCTGGTCGCCATGGACACCGGGCGGGTCATCGCATCGGGCGTGCCGGACGCCGTGCTCGTCGACCCCGCGGTCGTCGAGTCGTATCTCGGGTCGACGCTGATCCATTGACAAAGGGGAACCGCATTGCTGCCGAGCACCGACTCGTCGACACCACCGCCCAGTCGCAACAACCTCCGGCGGTGGGGCCCGATCGTCGCCATCGTCGCCGTCATCGCCGTCGTCGCGGTCGCCGTCGCCCTCTCCGGCGGCGGGGGTGACGACGACGACCAGGCGACGACATCAGGCACGAACGGCGGGGCGGCCGCGGCCGGTGCGACGGGCGCGATCTCCTGGTCGAAGGCGAAGGCCGACAACGTGAAGGTCACGTTCCCGGACACGTGCGACACGAAGACGGGTCGCGTCAAGCTGCCGTACTTCTACGCCGCCGAGTGCTACGCCGACCTGCCGGCGGGGACGGACAACGGCGGCGCGACGTCGACCGGCGTGACCGCCGACTCCATCAAGGTCGTCGTGTACCTGCGTCAGCAGGGCGACCCCGTCTACGACTTCATCACGGCGGCGATCAAGAACAACGACACGAACGCGCAGTACATCGACACGTTGCGCGGCTACTTCGACATGTTCCAGTCGCTGTACCAGACGTACGGCCGCAAGGTCGACGTGTCATACGTCGAGGGCAGCGGCGGCGCGCTCGACGAGGTCGCGGCTCGCGCCGACGCCGCCAAGATCATCGCCATGAAGCCGTTCGCCGTCCTCGGCGGACCGGCGCTCACGACGGCGTTCGCCGACGAGCTGACCGCCAACAAGGTGATCTCGATCGGTGCGCTCGGCGGCAGCCTGCCGTCGTGGTACGAGCAGCGCGCGCCGTACGCGTACAGCGTCGTCGCCAACACCCAGCAGGGCTACGCGATGGCCGCCGAGTACATCGGCAAGAAGGTCGCCGGCCATCCGGCGAAGTTCGCCGGCGACAGCTCCATGCAGTCCAAGGAACGGCGCTTCGGCCTGCTGTACCTCGAGTCGAACGAGGACTCGCGCACGACCGCCGACCAGTTCGAGAAGGACCTGAAAGCGAAGTACGACGTCGACATCGCCGCCAAGGTCGGTTACGTGCTCGACCCGGCCAAGCTGCAGGAGCAGGCCGACAGCGCGATCGCCCGCCTGAAGCAGGCGAACGTCACGTCGGTGATCTTCACCGGCGACCCCGTCGCCCCCGGCACGTTCACGCGCCAGGCCACGGCCCAGAACTGGTTCCCCGAGTGGATCCTCGGCAACACGGCGCTGGCCGACACGACCGCGTTCGCCCGCTCGTACGACCAGAAGCAGTGGGCCCACGCGTTCGGCATCTCGACGACGGTGGCGGCGCGCACGAAGCCCGAGGACGCCGCCAACTGGAAGCTGTTCGAGTGGTTCAAGGGCACGCCGCCGCCGGCCAAGGACAGCGCCGGCGTGCTGCTCCCGGGCCCGTCGATCCTGTTCTCGGGCCTCCAGGCCGCAGGCCCGAACCTGACGCCCGAGACGTTCCGCGACGGCCTGTTCTCGATCCAGGTTCGGTCGGGCGCGGTGACCAACCAGGCGTTCTCGTACGGCAAGCGCGGCTACTGGCCGTACGACGACTACAACGGCATCGACGACATGACCGAGATCTGGTGGGACCCGTCGGCGTCCGGTCCCGACGAGATCCGCAAGCAGGGTCAGGGGATGTACCGCTACGTCGACGGCGGCACGCGCTACTTCGTCGGCAAGATCCCGGCGACGGAGACGAGAGCATTCGATCCGGCCGGCTCCGTGACGCTGTACGAGGAACCGCCGGCAGCAGAGAAGGTGCCCGACTACCCACGGCCGTAAGAATGCGCGGGTGACCCTCGAGTACCGGCCGTTCGGCCGGGACACGTGGCGCGACCCGTACCCGCTGTACGCCCGGCTGCGCGACGAGGACCCCGTCCACCGCGCACCGGGCGGATGGTGGGTGCTGTCGCGCTTCGGCGACGTGTGGGACGCCGTCCGGGACACGGCGACGTTCTCGTCGGCGTCGGGGCTCACGTTCACGAACGAGGTCGCCGAGCTCGGGCTCGCGCCGACGATCGTGATGATGGACCCGCCCGACCACACCCGGTACCGGCGCCTGGTGAACCGAGGCTTCACACCGCGCCACGTCGAGGACCTCGAGCCGCAGCTGCGCGCCTTCGTCCGTGACCGGTTGGACGCGCTCGTCGACGCGTGCGCCGGCGGTGCCGAGGTCGACTTCGTCGCCGCGCTCGCCCGGCCGATTCCGTCGTGGGTCGTCGCCCACTACCTCGGCGTGCCGCTCGAGCACCGGGCCCGCTTCGACGAGTGGACGCACGCCATCGTCGGTCAGGTCGGCGACGTCGGCGACGCGCTCACCGGTCTGTACCGCTACTTCACCGAGCTGGTCGCGCGGCGGCGAGACGAGGGCGCTGCCGGCGACGACCTGGTCTCGGTCCTGCTGCGGGCCGACGACGAGGGCGCCGGCATCGGCCTGGAAGGCATCCTCGGCTACGCGTTCGTGATGATCGCCGGCGGCAACGACACCGCGACCGGCCTGCTGGCGGGATCGGCCGAGCTCCTCGCGGCGCGTCCGGACCAGCGGGCGCTGCTGATCGACGATCCGGCACGGATCCCGGGCGCGGTCGAGGAGCTGCTCCGCCTGACGTCGCCGGTCCAGGGCCTGTGCCGCGTCGCCACGCGCGACGTGTCGGTGCAGGGCACGACGATCGCCGCCGGCGACCGCGTCCTGCTCTGCTACGGCGCCGCCAACCGCGACCCGCGCGAGTTCGGCCCCGACGCCGACACCCTCGACGTCACGCGACCGGTGCCGCGCCTCCTCACGTTCGCCGCCGGCGCCCACTACTGCCTGGGCGCGGCGGCGGCTCGCCTACAGGGTCGAGTCGTCCTCGAGGAGCTGCTCGCCCGCTGCCCCGAGTTCACCGTCGGCGCCGAACGCGGCGTGTTCGCCGACGGCGCGTTCACCCGGCGCCACGAGTCGCTGCCGTTCTCGGTTCGCGCCTGACGACACGGCGCGGCCCGCCCGGCTCAGGGCTCGGTCGAGGTCGGCGATGAGCCGGCGCGACTCGACCATCAGCTCGTCGTGACGGGCGACGAGCTCGTCGCGTGCGTCGTCGTCGGGCGTCGCCACGTCGGGCGGCGTACCCGCGACGCACGTGGTCAACCGGCTTTTGCCGCCGCCGCCGGGCGCCACCTCGGATAGGGGATACCGGCGAGGCGGTTGATGACGAACCCCTGCACGACGAGGAGGGCGACGGCGACCATCAGCACTACCAACTGGTCGGGTTCGCGCAGGATGCCGAGCGACACGATGAGCGTCGTCGCGCCGGCCGGCGGGTGCGGCACGCGCGCCCAGACCATCGCCCCGCTCGTCAGCCCGAGTGACAGCGCGGCGGCGCCGACCCGGGCCCACGCCACGCCCTCGACGAGCGCGGGTGGGTTGTGCTGCAGGCCGAACAGTACGAGCGCCAGGTAGCCCGACGCCGCGCCGATCGCGTGACCCCCGAGCGTGTTGCGGGGTGACGCCGCCGGCAGCAGCGGCGTGTAGAAGAGCAGGAACGCCGTCGGTCCCAGCGACGGGAAGATGAACGGCTGGTCGGTCGCGACGGCCGCCGCCGACATGAGCGCGATGGCGACGACGCCGTTGACGAACGCGAACAGCCCGAGGATCAGCGTCGAGTCGTGGCGCTCGGTCAGCGACGGGACGCGCGCGCGGCGGGCGAGCCCGAACACGATGGCGGCCATGTCACCGCCGATCGGGCCCGGCCGTCGCGGCGCCCGGTCGTCGCTCACCGCAGGTACCGGTAGAACGCCGCCGAGCCGGCGGCGAGGAGCACCGACAGCGCGGCGGTGACCCACGCGAGCCCGTCGTCGTTCGCCAACAGGGCGTCGACGCCGACGGTGAGCAGGAACACCTGCAGCGACAACAGGACGACGACGAACACGCCGAGCGCGGCGGGGACGTCGCGTCGGAACCGGGGACGCCGGAACTCGGTCACGACTCGCCCTTGGCGGCGAGTGCCCACACGACCCCGTTGCGCACCTCGACGTCGATGCGGCCGAGCGGGCGCTGCGGCGGCCCGGCGAGCACGTCGCCGGTCGTCGCCGAGAAGTGGCCCTCGTGGCAGGGGCACTCCATCTCGCCCTTGTCGGCCGCGTAGTAGACGACGCAGCCGAGATGGGTGCACTTCTGGGAGAACGCCCGCAGCTCGCCACCCGGCAGGTGCACGAGGATCGCCGGGTCGGCACCCGTGGGGTAGTCGAACAGGTGGGCGGTCCCCTCGGGCACGCGCGACAACGCGACGATCCGTCGCGGCGAGCCCTCGTTGATCGACCGGAGCGACGACCACAGCGCGACGCCGACGTTCCCGGCGGCGAACCCGCCCGACGCGAGCACCAGGTACCGCACGAACTCACGCCGGGTGACCTCGTCCTCGCCCGCCGACGTCAGCGGGAAGTCCTGCCGCCACACCGGCTCGCCATCGTGCGCGTCCGTCACGCGACGCCCTCCTCGATCCCGAACGGGTCGTCCTGCCACGGCCGCTCGCCGGCACCGCCGAGAACATCGACCGGCCCCGGCTCGTCGGCGACGGTACGCACCTTCGTCGACACGTACTGGTTGCCGAACCACCACTCGTTCACGAGCGTGCCGGTGCGCGTCGCCTCGAACTCCTCCGGCGTACCGAACCACAGCGCCTGGCTCGGGCACACCGACGCGCACATCGGCTTCTGGCCGACCGACGTGCGGTCGTAGCACATGTCGCACTTCATCATCTGGTCGAACGCGCTGAGGTACTTCGGCACGCCGAACGGGCACGCCAGCACGCAGTTCGAGCAGCCGATGCAGCGCGGCTTGAGGGAGGACTGCACGATGCCGTCCTCGTTCTGCTTGATCGCGTCGGCCGGGCACACCTCGGCACACGTCGGGTCCTCGCAGTGCATGCACACCATCACCGTCGTCTGCGTGCTCTGGAAACGGTCGACCTCGTCGACGTGGATCATCGAGTTCCCCCGATGCGTGCCGCACTCCTCGCACGCCTGCACGCACGCCCGGCACCCGATGCAGCGGCTCTGGTCGATGACGAACATCGAGTTTCCGAGCGCGCCGGCGATCGGCCGCGTCGCCGGCGTGCGCTTCACGCCGATCGACACCGGCACGGCCGTCACGTGCCGGGCTCCGTGTGCAGGTCCATGTCGCGCGCGTCGACGACCGGCGTCCCCGCCGGTCCGGCGCGCTCGACACGCACCGCGGACACCTTGTACTCGGGGATCTTCGACAGCGGGTCGAGCGCCCGGTTCGTGAGCTGGTTGGCAGCGCGTCGTCCGGCCCAGTGGTACGGGATGAACACGGTGTCCGGGCGGATCGTCGTGACGACCTTCGCCGGCAGCGTCATCGAACCCCGTCGCGACGTCACGCGTACGACGTCACCGTCCTCGATGCCGAGCGACGCGGCGAGCTTCGGGTGGATCTCGCACAGCGGCTCGGGATACTGCGCGACGAGCGGGCCGATGCGTCGGGTCTGTGTGCCCGACAGGTACTGGCTGATGACGCGCCCCGTCGTGAGCCACACCGGGTACTCGTCGTCCACGACCTCCGCCGGCGGGCGGTACGACACCGGCATGAACTTTCCGCGTCCGTTCTCGGTGTAGAAGCGACCGCCCTCGAAGAGCCGCGGCGTGCCCGGATGATCAGGAGACGGGCAGGGCCAGAACACGCCGAGCTCGGACTCGATGCGGTCCCACGTGATGCCGTAGTAGTCCGCGCTGCCGCCCTTCGACGCGACGCGCAGCTCGTTGAAGATGTCCTCGGCCGACTCGAAGTCGAAGTACTTGCCGCGCCCGAGGCGGCGGGCGATGTCGAGGAGGATGTGCCAGTCGATGCGGGCGTTGCCGGGTGGCGGCTTGGATGCGTTGAGCTTGACGACGCGTCCCTCCACTGTGGTCGACGTGCCCTCGTCCTCCTCGTGCAGCGACCCGGGCAGCACGACGTCGGCGTGGAACGCCGTCTCGGCGAGGAAGAAGTCGATCACGGCGTAGAACTCGAGCTTGTCGAGCGCCTCCTTGGTGAACGTCGTGTCCGGCAGCGACACGACCGGGTTGAAGCAGATCGACAGCAGGCCCTTGATCTCGCCGCGGTGGATCGCCTCGACGATCTCCTCGGCCGTCAGCCCCTTGCCCGGGATCTCGTCGACGTCGCAGCCCCAGACAGACGCGATGTACTCGCGGTGCTCGGGGTTCGTGATGTCGCGGTTGCCGGGTAGCTGGTCGCACTTGTGGCCGTGCTCGCGGCCACCCTGGCCGTTGCCCTGTCCGGTGATCGTGGTGACGCCGCAGCCGGGCTTGCCGTACTTGCCGGTGGCGAGGCCGAGGTTGATCGCCGCCCACACGTTCTCGACGCCCTTCGTGTGGTGCTCGATGCCGCGCGCGTGCATGAGCATCCCGGTGGCCGACGTGCCCCACCACTCGGCCGCCTGCTCGATGCGGGCCGCCGGCACACCGGTCACCGTCTCGCCCCACTTCGGCGTGTACTCGCGGACCGCCTGCGCCGCGGCCTCGAACCCCTCGGTGTGGTCGCGGATGAAGTCGTGGTCGAGCCAGTCGCGCTCGACGAGGACGTGCAGCATCGTGCCGAACAGCGCGCTGTCGGTGCCCGGGCGCAGGCCGAGGAAGAGATCGGCGGTACGGGCCAGCGGCGTCACGCGCGGGTCGGCGACGATGAGCTTGGCGCCGCGATCGCGCGCCCGCCAGACGTAGCTCGTCGTGATGGGCGCGCACTCGGCGACGTTGGCGCCGGCGATGAACACGACGTCGGCGAGGGGGATGTCGGCCCACGGGTTGCTGGCGCGGTCGATGCCCAGCGCCCGCTTGTTGGCGACGCCGGCGGACACCATGCAGAGCCGGCCGTTGTAGTCGAGGTTGGCGGTGCCGAGGGCGAGCCGCGCGAACTTGCCGATGAGGTACGACTTCTCGTTGTCGAGCGACACGCCGGACAACATCGCGAACGAGTCCTTGCCGTACGCCTGCTGGATGCGCTGGATCTCGCTGACCGTGCGGTCCAGCGCGTGCTCCCACGTCACCTGGCGGAACCCGTCGGGCGACGACGGGTCACGCTCGAGCGGCTCGAGCAGCCGGTCGGGATGCGCGTTCTGCAGGTAGCGCTTCACGCCCTTTGGGCAGAGCTTGCCCTCGTTGAACGGGAACTCGTACCACGGCTCGAAGCCGACGACCTGGTCGTCCTTGACCTTCAGGATGATCCCGCACTGCTGACCGCAGAAGCAGCAGTGCGTCTTGACCTCGCGGTCGGCGTCGATGCCGGCGTCCCACCCGCCGGCGGGCGCCTGGTTGAGGTGCGGCCCGTACCGTGCGACGAGCTCCTCTTCGGTGATCGGCGGCGTCGCCACGTCAACCGAACCCGCCGACGCGCTGTGACTGCGCGAGCGCGATGACACGGCGCCGGCACGCGGGGCAGTGGTTCTGGTAGTTGCCTCCGGATGGCGTCGAGTAGTCGAACCCCATCTGCGGCAGCACCTCCTTGAGGTCGGTCATCTGGAGCGCGGACGCGAACGGCTCGGCGCAGCGCGCGCACCGCAGCTGCTCGCCCTCGGCGCCCGCCCGCTTGTAGTACGCGACGCCGAGGTTCGCGGGGCGTTGGAAGATGTGGAACAACTTGCCGAACGGGATGTACATCAGCCCGAGGATCACCGTGAGTGCGTGCACGGTGTTGAGGAAGACGTAGAAGCGGCCGTCCATCCAGATGTTGCTGGCGGTGAGCGCCAGCCCGGTCACCGACACTGCGAACAGGCCGGCGAGCGCCAGGAAGTCGTTGCTGCGCTCGACCGCGAGCGCGCCCGGGTCCCGCAGTCGCCGTGACAGGAACACGAACACGCCGGCGAGGACGAGCACCGCTGCGATGTCGAGCAGGTGGAACGTGACCCAGCCGAACACGCTGCGGCTGTCGAACGTGACAGTGCCCACGTGGGCGACGAAGGTGCGGTACTGCCGACCGTTCTGACCGACGGACTCGAAGTGCAGCAGGCCGAACACGAGCGGGAACGTCACGAGCGCGGCGAGCACGCAACCCCAGAACACGAGTTGGTGCGCGAGCCA
This sequence comes from Acidimicrobiales bacterium, assembly GCA_035700105.1. Lineage (GTDB taxonomy): Bacteria > Actinomycetota > Acidimicrobiia > Acidimicrobiales > DASSOZ01 > DASSOZ01. The sequence continues at coordinate 11,855 of DASSOZ010000016.1, read as the reverse complement.
GCGCGTCCGCGAGCGGCCGGCGATGAACGTCTGCGCGAGGAGGTTCGTGACGACGAGACCCGGCAGCGCGGCGGCGTTGCGCCCGCGCCGACCCGGGCGGCGGAACGCCTCCCACCCGCGGCGGTTCAGTCGTGCCGTCGGCGGACGCCGCAGCCAGACGAGGTAGCGGTAGACGACACCGAAGATCGCGAAGAAGGTCCCGAACAGGTAGCCGACGAGCGCGGCGTCGAACCACCGGAGGTTGCCGCTGCCGAGCACGGCGACGGCGACGGCGATGGCGACGGCGACGACGCCCCACGTCGCGGCGCGCCGGTCGATCGTGGCGAGTCGGCTCACGGCGCCCCTAGTCCTAGCCCCGATCGCGACGAGGTACGCAGCGCGTCGAAGGCGGCCGTCCTTGCCTTCGCGCCCGGGGTGCATGCAGTGTGGCCCGATGCCGACGGTGCGGGACGTGCCGGTCGCCCACACGCCGCCCGGCGGATACGGCGACGAGATGCCGCCACCCGTCCTGCACGGGTGCGACGACCCGCTCGCCGACGGCGCACCCGACCTGCGGGGAACGTGGACGGTCGTCGACGTCCGCGGCGGTGACGGCGACGGCGAGCCGCTCGACGCGACCCACCCGATCTGGTCGCACGTCGAGCGCATCGAGCAGGCCGGCGACCGCGTCGTGATCACCGCCGGCGGTGTCGTGCACGACATGGTCGCCGACGGCACCCACGAACGCGGTGTGAACGACGTGATGGCGATCGACTTCGCGACGCCGATCACGGTGGCGGCCGCGTTCGAGGACGGCGCGCTCGTCCTGCGGCCCCGCGGTCTGCCGGGCGTCGAGGTGCGCCGCTGGCGGGAGGCCGACGAGCTGGTGTGGCGCTACCACACCGCGTTCACCGCGCGCCTGGTGCAGGTGGACGGGTGAGCACGGCACCGCGGCGACGCGTCGCGCTCCTGTCCGACGCCGCCGGCTACGTCGGTCCGCACCTCGCTCGCGTGCTCGCGTCGCGTGGGCACGACCTCGTCGTCGGTGACGCGGCGCCGGGTCTGGTCGACGAGTTGACCGCGTCCGGATCGCGCGTCGAGCCCGTCGACGGTGTTCGTGACCTACGCAAGCCGGAGTCGTCGTCGCGCCTCGTCGCAGCCGCGCTCGACGCGTTCGGTCGCATCGACGCCGCCGTCGCCTTCACCGGTCGCATCGTCGTCGGGCGGTTCCTGCGGTCGACACCCGACGACCTGCGCGCCGCGCTCGCCGGGTGCGTCGAGGCGCCGTACCACTTCCTGCGTGCCGTCGTGCCGGTCATGGTCGACCAGGGCGACGGGCAGGTGCTCGTCTTCACGAGCGCCGCCGGCGCCCGCCCGACGCCGGGCGCGCCGCTCTACTCGTCGGCGCGAGCGGCGGCCAACATGCTCGTGCGCAACGTCGCGGACGAGGTGTCGGGGAAGAACGTGCAGGTCAACGCCATCGGCACGAACTTCATGGACTTCCCCGAGTTCCTCGCCGCCAACCGGGCCGAGGACCCCGAGGGCCGCGCCCGCGTGGAGGCGATGGTGCCGATGGGCCGGCTCGGCACGATGGACGAGCTCGCCGCGTTCTCGGCCGTGTTCGTCGACGGCACCAGCCGGTTCGTCACCGGTCAGTTCGTGCCGTTCGCGGGTGGCTGGGTGTAACGGCTCGCCCGGACCGGAGCACCGACTCCACCCGCTCGGCCCGCCGGACACCTTCCTCGGCCTCCCGGACGTCGAACGGCGCCGCCCTCGTGTCGTCGGGCCAGTCGGCGACGTGCGCCGTCGCCCACGCGACCCACTCCGCCACCATCAGGTAGAAGTCCGTGAGGAACCGTCCGCCGAGCTGGTTCAGCGCGGCCCGCTCGGGGAACGCGCCCCGCCCCTCGAGGTAGGCCCGAGCGGTCGCGAGGTTCTCGGCGTTCTGGTCGAGCACCCAGTCGCGTGTGGCGGCGAGGTTCGTGAGGATGTCGGCCTTCGTGCCGCTGTCGGCGTAGGTGATCTTGAGGAGCTGCTCGAACTCGAGGGCCGGCCCGGCGCCGGGCTCGCCGACCCACGCGGCGAGCGCCCGACGCCCCTTGGGTGTGATCGTGTACCGGGTGCGCCGCCGCCGGCCGACCGGGTCGTCCGTCGCTCGCGCCAGGCCGTGGGCGACGAGCTTCTTCGGCTCCTCGTAGAGCTTGCTCTGGGCGCGCGGCCAGATGCGACGCATGCTGCGGTCGACCTGCTGGACCAGCTCGTGCGTCGTCCACGGCCTGATCGCCAGCAGTCCGAGGATCGAGTACGAGGTCGTCGAGAGCTGCGGCGGGGTTGACACGTTCCTCCCTTTGGGAGAGTATGACACTCCCAAAGGGAGAATAGCGCGGAGGTGCAGGGCGATGCTGCACACGACGAACGCCGAGCAGTGGCGGGCGTGGGACGGCGACGAGGGGGCGTACTGGGCGGCGCACGCCGATCGCTTCGATCGCGCGGTCGCGCCGCACCACGACCGGCTCATGGCCGCGGCGGCGATCTCGGCCGGCGAGCGGGTGCTCGACATCGGGTGCGGCACCGGGCAGACGACCCGCGACGCGGCGCGGGCGGCGTCGCCGGGCGGCACCGCGCTCGGCGTCGACCTGTCCTCCGGCATGCTCGACGTCGCCCGCGCCCGCGCCGCCGACGACGGGCTCGACAACGTCGCGTTCGCGCAGGTCGACGCGCAGGTGCACCCGTTCGACCCGGCGTCGTTCGACGTCGCCATCAGCCGTACGGGCGCGATGTTCTTCGGCGAACCGGTCGTGGCATTCACGAACATCGCCCGCGCGCTGCGACCCGGCGGCCGGATGGCACTCGTCGCGTGGCAGTCGTTCGCCGACAACGAGTGGATCCGAGAGATCACCGGCGCCCTCACCGGCGGCCGGCCGCTGTCACCGCCGCCGCCCGACGCGCCGGGCCCGTTCTCGCTCGCCGATCCCGCACGCGTGCACGCGTTGCTCGACGCCGCCGGCTTCGTCGACGTCGATCTGACGGGTGTCTCGGCGCCCGAGTGGTTCGGTGTCGACGCCGACGACGCGCATGCGTTCGTCCTCGGGTTGACGGGCTGGATGCTGCGCGACGCCGACGACGACACGCGAGGTCGCGCCGTCGACGCGCTGCGGTCGACGATGCGTGCGCACGAAGGTCCCGACGGCGTGACCTTCGCGTCAGCGGCGTGGGTGATCACCGCGAAGCGGGCGGCGTAGGCGGGGTACGGTGCCACCCGCGAGCGGCGGGCGGCGCCGGCAAGGAGGCCCGAATGCGAGCGGTCGTGTTCTCGGCGTTCAAGACGTTCCCGACGATCGAGGAGGTCGACGTCCCCGAGCCGGGGCCGGGCGAGGTCCTCCTGAAGGTCGCCGGTGCCGGCGCGTGCCACTCCGACGTCGCGATCTTCGACGAGTTCGAGGCCGACCCGAACAACGGGCTGATGTCGCCGCCGTTCGTGCTCGGTCACGAGACGGCCGGGTGGATCGAGGCGGTCGGCCCCGGCGTACGCGGGCTCGACGTCGGGGACGCGTACCTCGTCTACGGGCCGATCGGCTGCGGCCACTGCCGGGCGTGCTCGCGTGGCCAGGACACGTACTGCGAGAACACCGCCGAGGTCGGCTACCTCGCCACCGGCATCGGGCGCAACGGCGGCATGGCCGAGTACATGACGGTGCCCGTGCGCAACCTCGTCGCGCTCGGCGACGCCGACCCCGTCGCCGCCGCACCGCTCGCCGACGCGGGCCTCACGCCCTACCACGCGGTCAAGCGGGCCCTTCCGCAGCTCGCCGGCGGCGGGAAGCACGCGCTCGTCGTCGGCCTCGGCGGCCTCGGCCTCGTCGCCGTCCAGATCCTGCGGGCCATCACCGGCGCGCAGGTCATCGCCACCGACCTCAAGCCCGAGGCGATGGCACGCGCCCGCGACTTCGGCGCCGTCACCGTCGAGGGCGGCGCCGGTCAGGCCGACCGCATCCGCGAGCTGACGGGTGGGCGTGGCGTCGACGCCGCCTTCGACTTCGTCGGCGCGGCACCGACGATCGCCCTCGCCCAGGCCGCCATCGCCCAGCGCGGCGCCATCCACGTCCTCGGCATCGCCGGCGGCACCGCGCAGTGGTCGTTCTTCACGAACCCGTACGAGGCGACGCTCACCAACTCGTACTGGGGGACGATCGAGGACCTCCACGAGGTCGCCGCCCTGTACCGGGACGGTCTGGTCACGCCCGACGTCGAGCGCTTCTCGATGGACGACGCCCTCGAGGCGTACCGCCGGCTGCGTGACGGCGAGCTCGACGCCCGGGCCGTCGTCGTGCCCCACGGCTGAGGCGGGATCTCGCCCGGGCCAACGGCCTCGGTGAACGGCTCGAGCCGGCAGTCGGGAGAACCCGACCGTCCTGCTGTCCCGAAACGCCCCCCGGCGTACCATTTGGTCGATGACAGCGGCGGCGGGGGGCCGGCCGAGCACGGCAACGGTGCTGTTCACCGATCTCGTCGGGTCGACCGACCTGCGTCGGTCGCTCGGCGACGACCAGGCCGACTCGCTGCGACGCGCGCACGACGATCTCGTCCGCGGCGCGGTAGGCGACCACCTCGGCGAGATCGTCAAGGGCACGGGTGACGGCTTCATGGTGGTGTTCCCGGCGGCGGCCGAGGCGGTGTCCGCTGCCGTCGCCATCCAGCAGCGCGTCGCCCGGATGAACCGCAACGCCGCCGCACCGCTCGGCGTGCGCATCGGAATCAGCGCCGGCGACGTCTCGTGGGAGGGTGACGACTGCTTCGGCACGCCGGTGGTCGAGGCCAACCGGCTCTGTGCCGTGGCCGACGCGGGTCAGATCGTCGTCAGCGAAGTCGTCCGCCTCCTGGCCGGGTCGCGGGGCGGCCATCGCCTGACGCCGCTCGGCGAGGTCGAGCTCAAGGGTCTCGGGCCCATCGGCGCCTCGGAGGCGCTGTGGGAGCCCGAGCCGTCTGCGACGGTCCCGCTGCCCCCGCCACTGGCATCGCACGACACGCTCCGACTGATCGGGCGCGTGGCGGAACGGGAGTCGTTGGAGCGCGCGTGGAAGGAATCGGTCGTCGGGGCGCATCGCGTCGTGCTCGTGGCGGGGGAGCCCGGCGTCGGCAAGACGCGTCTCGTGGCCGAGATCGCACGCATGGCCCACGCCGAAGGCTCGACCGTCCTCTTCGGGCGCTGCGACGAGGAGCTCGGCGTTCCCTATCAGCCGTTCGTCGAGGCGATCGCCTCCTACGCCGGCGCGTGCGCGCCCGATGTCCTTCGCGATCAGGTCGGCGAGCTCGGCGGCGACCTGACACGTCTGGTTCCGGGCCTCGCCGCCCGGCTGCCGGGACTGCCCGATCCGTTGCGAGCGGATCCGGAGACCGAGCGCTTCCGGCTGTTCGAAGGCGTCAGCGCGTTCGTCGCGAACGTGGCGGCGTCGTCGCCGGTCGTCCTCGTGCTCGACGACATCCATTGGGCGGCGAAGCCGACGCTGCTCCTCCTTCGCCATCTCGTGCGCCAGCGCGCGGCTACGAGGCTGCTCGTGCTCGCCACCTATCGAGACACCGATCTCGGCCGCGGCCATCCGCTCTCGGAGATCCTCGGTGATCTACGTCGTGAGCCAGACGTCGAGCGGGTGGCGCTGCACGGCCTCTCGGAGCACGACGTGATCGAGCTGGTGAGTACCGCGGCGGGCCACGAGCTCGACGCTGCCGGGGTCGAGTTCGCGCGCGCCGTCCACGCCGAGACCGAGGGGAACCCGTTCTTCGTGGGTCAGGTGCTGCGCCACCTCGTCGAGACGGGGGCGGTCTTCGTGGAGGACGGGCGCTGGGTCGTGTCACGCGTCGACCGGGTCGGGATTCCCGAAGGCATCCGCGAGGTCGTCGGCAAGCGCCTGTCGCAGCTCGGACCAGAGACGAACGAGATCCTGTCCGTCGCGGCGGTCATCGGCCGCGAGTTCGGCTCGCAGCTCGTCGCCGAGGCGAGCGGCGCCGACCACGACACCGTCCTCGACGCTCTCGAAGATGCCGAGGCCGGGCGGCTGATCGTCGCCGTGAGCGGCCACGTCGACCGGCGCACGTTCTCGCACGCGCTCGTGCGATCGACGCTCTACGAGGAGATCCCCACCACCCGGCGGCTGCGCGTCCACCGCCGCGTCGGCGAAGCGCTCGAGCGCAGACACGGGGGCACCGAGCGCTTCGTCGAGGAACTCGCCCACCACTTCCGGGAGTCCGCCGCGCTCGGTGAGGTGGACAAGGCGTTGCACTGGACGCGTGTCGCGGCCCGTGCCGCCCACGAGCGGCTCGCGTACGAGGAGGCTGCCGAGCAGTACGAGCGCGGACTCGCCGTGCTCGACCCCGACCGCGCTGACCACGCGGTCGACGCGTGCACGATGCGCATCGAGCTCGCCCGTGAGGCGCGCGCCGCCGGAAACCTCGCCGCGGCACGCGAGGTCGCCCTCGATGCCGCTGATCGGGCTCGAGCCCTCGACCGACCGGACCTGCTCGTCGACGCCGCTCTCGTGCTCGCCGGCGACAGGGGGTGGAGCGAGGCGGGGCTCGTCGACGACCAGCTGGTCGTCGCGCTCGAGGAGGCGCTGCAGGCGCTGCCCGCCGGTGACTCGCGGTGGCGCGCGATGGGAGGGGCGCGGCTGGCATCTGAGCTCTACTTCGTCGAGACGGCGGCCGATCGCCGGCGCACCCTCACCGAGGAGGCGCTCGCCATGGCGCGCCGGCTCGATGATCCCGAGGTGCTGGCGTTCGTGCTGAGTTGCGCCATCTGGGGCTCGTGGGTGCCCGGCTCGTCGCAGGAGCGCCTCGAGCAAGCACGTGAGATGCGCGAGCTCGCTCGCCGAGCAGGCAACGTCTTGCAGGAGTCGGTCGCCGTCATGTGGATGACCGGCTGCCACGCGGAAGCGGGTGATGGCGACGAGTTCCTCGACTCCGTGGCGCTCGAGCTCGAGTTCGCGCGGCGGTTGCAGATGGACGAGGTGCAGTGGGTCGCCCTCGTGCATGCAGGCGCCGCGGCGATGATCCAGGGTCGCGTCGACGAGGCCGAGCGACTGATGAACGAGGCCATCGCCATCGGTCAGCGCCTCGGCGCGGAAACGCCGCTGCAGATGTACGGCGTCGGGTTGCTGGCGCTCGGCCGAGCGCGCGGCGCGGGCCTGGCCGAGATCGTCCCGCTCATCGTTGCGCTCGTCGAGCAGTACCCGTTGATCCCGGCGTGGAGGTGCGGCCTCGCGTACGTGTACCGCGAGCTCGGCATGGCCGAGGAGGCCCGGGAGCAGTTCGAGCACTGTGCCGTCGACGATTTCGCCTCGATCCCGTTCGATGCGAACTGGATCGTCGGCCTCGGGATCCTCGCGTCGGTGTGCGAGATGCTCGCCGACGTCGAGCGTGCGTCCGTCCTCTACGACCTGATGGCGCCGTACGCCCACTGCATGATCACGGCCGGCCCGCCGGCCGACGTGGTCGGCTCCGTGCACCTGCCACTGGCGCTCACCGCGGCGACGATGCAGAACTGGGACCTGTTCGAGTCGCACATCGAGCACGCCGTCGAGGCCAACGACCGCATGCGTTGTCCCGTCTGGAACGTCTACACGCGGTGGGAGCAGGCGCGGATTCTCGCTCGCCGCGGCCACGACGGTGACGCCGACCGCGCACGCGCGATCGCCCGACAGACCGTCGACGTCGCGGAATCGATCGGTCTCCCCCGACCGGCCGCCCTGTGCCGAGCGCTGCTGGCGGAGCTCGACACGTCTGCGGGCTGACATCCGCTGTCGACGCGCCGTGCGGCGGCGTTCTCGGTGCGAAGGCCTGTGAGCGCGCTCGGAGGGATTCGAACCCCCAACCTTCTGATCCGTAGTCAGATGCTCTATCCATTGAGCTACGAGCGCAGGTTGGCCGGGTCAGTGTAGTCGCCGACCCCGGCGACACCCACCGGCCCGAGCCCGACAGAGGCCGGCCTCCAGGTCGGGCAGGCACGGGTCGACACCATGGGGAATCTCCTCTCGGGCACGACCCGCTGGTACCGTCGATGGCGGCGGAACCACCCCGGGTGCCACGGTGCCCACGGTTCCCCCTGATCTGCATATGCGCCAACCGACCGCCCCCCAGAGCCGGGTAACGCCTCGCGTGCTCGCCACGATGGCCACCGCCGTCGTCGCTGCGATCACGCTCACCGCGACGACCGCCGGCGCCAGTGGGGACGCGAGCACCCAGCGCGACCAGGTCCGCAAGAAGAAGGCCGACGCGGCCGCGCGGCTCAACGTCCTCAAGGCGAACGACGCCCAGATCCAACGGGCGCTCGACGCGATCGAAGCGAACGTCAGCGCCCAGCAGGCGCGGGTCGCCAGCGCCCGGCAGGCGGCCAACGCCGCCGACGCCGCGCTCGCCCAGGCACGACAGGCCGAGCAGCAGAAGCAGCAGGAGCTCGACACGCTGCGCAGCCGCATGAAGAAGCTCGCCGTCGACGCGTACATCAACCCGACAACGGGCGACCTCGCCGCGACGCTGAGCGCGAAGTCGATCGGCGACGCCACGCGCAAGCGCGAGCTGCTCCAGTTCCGGGCGAGCCGCAACACCGACCTGGTCGACCGCCTGAAGGCCGCCCGCGAGGACCTCGGGGTGACCCGCCAGAACGCCGAGCAGGCGCAGCGGAAGGCAGCCGACCGCAAGCGCAGCGTCGAGGCGACGCTCGCCACCTTCCAGCACTCGCTGAAGCAGCAGCGAGCGATCGCCGCGCAGGTCGAGGCGCGGACCGACGCCGCTCGCAGCGAGCTCGCCGGCTACGACCAGCAGGAGGCGAACCTCACCCGCCAGATCGCGATCGCCGCGGCCGCGGCACGCGCCAGCCGGTCACGGGGCAGCGGTGCGATCGTCAACCGAGGTGGCCTCAGCACGGTGCGGGGCATCACCGTCGCCAGCTCCATCGCCGACAACCTCGCCGCGATGCTCGATGCCGCCGACGCCGACGGGTTCAGCTTCAGCGGGGGCGGCTACCGCGATCCCAGCGACCAGATCGCCGTGCGTCGCGCCAACTGCGGCACGAGCGACTACGCCATCTACGAGATGCCGGCGAGCCAGTGCAGCCCGCCGACCGCTCGTCCGGGCTCCTCCATGCACGAACAGGGCCTCGCCATCGACTTCTCGTGGAACGGTCGCATCATCGGCAGTCGCAGCAGCCCCGCCTACCAGTGGCTCGCCCGCAACGCGGCCCGCTACGGCTTCTACAACCTGCCGAGCGAGCCGTGGCACTGGTCGACCAACGGCAACTGACGCTCCGGGACGACAACCGACTGCCCTTTCGGTGAGTTCGGCCTGCTCGGCGGTACCCAACTCACCGAAAGCCGCAGCGACGGGGGCCGGCGCCCCTACTCCGTCGTGATCGCCCGCAGCACGTCGAGCCTCGCGGCCCGGCGCGCCGGCCGGACGGCCGCGATCACACCGGCGAGCCACGCCATCACCGCGATCACCGCCAGCGACCCGACCGGGATGGCGATGCGCGTGATGCCCTGATCGCGCAGCGCAGCGGCGAGCGTCCAACCGAACCCCGCGCCGACGACGATGCCGAGCGCACCGCCGAGCAGCGAGATCATCACCGCCTCCCACCGGATCATCGCCTTGAGCTGCGCGCGCGTGACGCCGACGGCTCGCAACAGGCCGAGCTCGCGGGTCCGCTCGTGGATCGACAGCGCCAGTGTGTTGGCGATGCCGATCAGCGCGATCACCACGGCCAACGCCAGCAGCGCGTAGACGAGGTTGAGCATCTGGTTCAGGCGGTCGGCGTAGGACGCCCGGAACTCGCCCTGGTCGAGCAGGTCGGTGTTGGGATACGCGGCGAGCACCCTGCCGATCGCGGCACGTCCGGCCGACACCGACACGCCGTCGGCCAGCTTCACGAGCACCTGCATGTCGAGCGGCTGGACGAAGTTGCGGTCGTACGCGTTCGTGTTGATCAGGTAGTCGCCGGTCGCCTCACGCGCCTTGTAGATCGCCTCGACGACGAACGTGTCGACGCCGGACCTCGCGAACGTCACCGGCACGCGCGACCCGATGGCCCACTTCTTGTCGTCGGCGACCTTCTGCGACACCGCGATCCCACTGTCACCGAGACGCGGGATCGAGCCGGAGACCACGCCGAGGTCCCAGAGCTTGTCGATTCCCTTCGGATCGCCGGCAGTGATGAACTGCGTCGACCCGTCGATCTGCGCCGGCCCCATCCGGATCCCCATCACCGAGTCCACCTCGGGCAGCACGTCGATGCGCTGCGCGAGCTCGGGGCTGAACCCCGCCCACATCGCGCCCATGCCACCGGGCGTGACGACGAAGTCGGCGCGCATCGAGCGCTGGACGACCGCGTTCACGGACGACTTCATCGACGACGTCACGACGGTGATCAGCGAGACGATGGCGACGCCGATCATCAGCGCCGCCGCGGTCGCCGACGTCCGTGACGGGTTGCGCACCGCGTTCTCGCGGGCGAGCTGGCCGGGCATGCCGCGCAGGCGCGCCACCGGCCAGCCGATGAACCGGACGACCGGGCGGGCGAACAGCGGCGACAGCACGGCGATGCCGACGAACAGCAGGACGACGCCGAGGCCGACGAGCGCCAGGCCGTTCGAGACGTCGGCGTAGAGGCCCAGCGCGAGCGCCACCGCGCCGAGCGCCACCATCACGCCTCCGCTCACACCGCGGCGCACGGGGTGCTCCGCCTGGTCGAGGGCGACGTCTCGCATCGCCGCGACCGGCGGGACCGACGACGCCCGGCGCGCCGGCATGACGGCGGAGAGCAGCGTCACGACGAGGCCGGCGACGAACGCGACGATCATCGAGTCGGGATTCACCTGGAGCTTGACGCCCGGCAGCGGCAGCCCGAACGCGGCGAGCAACTGACGCAGGCCGACGGCGAGGCCCAGCCCGGCGAAGAGCCCGACGGCCGACGCGACGATCCCGAGCACGACCGCCTCGACGACGACCCGGCCGAGCACCTGGGCGCGGCTGGCGCCGATCGCCCGCATCAGCGCCATCTCGCGCACACGTTGCGCGACGACGATCGAGAAGGTGTTGAAGATGATGAACGCGCCGACGAACAGTGCGATCAGCGCGAACACCAGCAGGAACGTGTGGAAGAAGCCGAGCGCCTTGTCCATCAGCTTCTTGCCCTCGGCGACCGCCTGGGCGCCCGTCAGCACCTCGAGCTTCGGCGTGGATGCCAGCGCGCGGTCGAGGTCGGCCTTGAGCTGGGTCTGCGAGACGCCCTCGCGGGCGCGCACCACGATCTGGTTCGCCTTTCCGGCTTCACCGACCAGCCGCTCGGCGGTGTCCTGCGTGAACAGCGTGTAGGTCGCACCCATCGGGCTCTCGACGTCGCCCCAGAGCGCGATGCCGACGATCTCGAAGCGCGCCGGCGCCGACTGGGTCATCACCGTCACGGTGTCGCCGACGCGCAGGTGACCCTTCTTGGCCGTGAGCTTGTCGATCACGATCTCGTCGGCGCCGACCGGTGCCCGCCCGCCGGGGAGGATGTTCCAGACGCTCAGCTGGGCGTCGCTGATCCACCCGCCGCCCAGGGTCGGCGCGCCGGCCGCCGGGTTCCCGATCGCCTTCCCGTTCTTGTCGACGATCTGCGCGTAGCCCTCGATCGTCGGCGCCGCCCGCTCCACGCTCGGCAGCGCGCGCACGCGGTCGAGGAGTGACAGGTCGACGCGCTCGCGCTGGTCGCCGAACGCGGTGTCGAACGCCTCGCGACTGCGGACGATCGCGTCGGTGTGCGAGTAGCCGTTCTCGAACAGGTTCTTGAAGCCGTGGTCGAGCGTGTCGGTGAACACGAGCGTCCCGGCCATGAAGGCGACGCCGAGCAC